>JAHDCG010000060.1 GCA_020629965.1 Saprospiraceae bacterium
AATCGGGGGTTAGGGGGCTGAAGCCGCATGGCAAAATTCATAATGGAGACCCCCCGACCCTCCACGACTAAAGTCGGGACAGGACTGCGCGGGGGAGTATCTTTTTTCAGAACTTAAATTCGTTTTGAACTTGGACTCTCTTCTAAAAAGAGAACCAAAAACCTAAAGATTTACCGTAAACCCAAGCCCGGAGAAAGTTCCCCCGAATCGGGGGTTAGGGGGCTGAAGCCGCATGGCAAAATTCATAATGGAGACCCCCCAACCCCTCCACGACTAAAGTCGGGACAGGACTGCGCGGGGGAGTATCTTTTTTCAGAACTTAAATTCGTTTTGAACTTGGACTCTCTTCTAAAAAGAGAACCAAAAACCTAAAGATTTACCGTAAACCCAAGCCCGGAGAAAGTTCCCCCGATTCGGGGGTTAGGGGGCTGAAGCCGCACGCCTAAAACTGCGCATTCACCCCAAAAGTCACCACCCGCGTAATCGGGTAAACCCCTCGGTCTATCACGCCGTCCACCGCGCTGCCCGCCCCGATTTCGGGAGAGTAGCCGGTAAAATCCGTGACCGTAAATAAATTTGTGGCGCGGGCGTAGATATTGACGCCCGTCATTTTTAGTCTTTGCATCAGCGTCGGTGACAGGGCATAATTCAGCGTCAGCGTGCGCAGGCGGAAAAACGAGCCGTCTTCCACATAGTACGAAGACGGGATGAAATTTACGCCGCCGAGACTCGGGCGCGGGTTTTCGTTCGTCGAGCCGGGCCCCGTCCAATAGTCATTGTATTTGTCTTCCAAATTGAGAGTTGTAAAGCGAATGGCCTGCTTGCCGTTGTAAATTTCGTTGCCTCTTTGCCCCTGAAAATCGGCGGAAAGGGTGAAGTTTTTGTAGCCCACTTCCACATTAAAACCATAGACAAAATCCGGAACGGAAGAGCCGAGGAAAGTCCGGTCGTCGGCGTTAATGACACCGTCGCCGTTGACATCACGGTATTTCAAATCGCCGGGCGCCTGACCGAAAAGGCTCGGTTCGTTGGCGAGTTCATCCGCATCCTGAAAGACACCGATTACATCGTAACCGAAAAAATAACCGATCGGCTGCCCGACCGATGTCCGTGCCACCTGCTGCCCGTTGCCGAGGTCGCCGCCCACCAAGAGCGAGTCTGCGCCGAGGTCTTGCCCGATGTCGGTCACGGTATTTTCGATAGTCGTACCGACCATGCCGACGCGGTAACTAAAGTCGCCGACGCGGTCGCGGTAATTTACACTCCACTCGAAGCCCTTGTTTTCGACGTTCGCGGCGTTATAAACGATGCTGCGAAACGAGCCGATGCCCGTGTAGCCGATAGGTTCGAGCGGCACGAGGATGTCGTCGGTTTGCTTGACGTAATAATCGGCTTCGACGACCAATTTATCGTCCGCCAAACCGAGATTGATACCGACGTTGGTCTGCTGCGTTTCTTCCCATTTCAACAAAGGATTGCCGCCGCCCTCGAAAGACGCGCCGGGGACTAATTGCTCACCCTCGCCGAAAACCGCATTTACGCCCGGTACGATGAGCGAATACTGCGCATTGCCGTTGATTTTTTCGTTACCGATAATACCCCACGAGCCGCGAATTTTTACGCGATTAAACAGAGAATTTTCGGGAAAGAAGTCTTCGTTACTGACATTCCAACCGACCGCGACGCTCGGAAAGTTACCGTATTTGTTGGCGGGTCCGAATTTGCTCGACCCGTCGCGGCGCAAAGAAGCCGTAAACAGATAACGGCTGTCAAAGCTGTAATTGACGCGCCCGAGGTAAGAAACCAGGGTGTTGCGCCCGAAATTATTGCTCACATTTTCAAACTCATCCAAGCCCGCATCGAGGTAGCGAAACAGCTCCGACTCGCGCAGCAGTCCTTCCGTGCTGCCCGCTAAAAACTCGAAACGCTCGTCCTGCGCCGTGTAACCGACGACGGCGTTAATCGTGCTTTTACCGAAATCGCGGTTGTAACTCAAAGTCTGCTCGTAGATAGTCGTCGTGTTGTTGACCGTGGAAAAGCTGAGGTCGTTTATCTCGTTTTGCTGCAAAGGCCCGACGAAGAAAACGGGGGAAAAGTTGCGGTTTTTCGACTCCGCAAGGTTGAACTGCAGACTCGTTCTGAAAGTAAAATCTTTGAAAAAACCGACCGAAGCGTAAAGATTTCCGAGACCGCGCAGCACTTCGGAGTTGCTGTTGGTAAATTCAATCGCCGCCAAAGGATTGCCGCCCATGACCTCCGCAAAGGTTTCGCCGTCGGCAAGAAAAGGGTCGTTAATCGGCCACGCGCGCAGAGCGGTATTGATGACGCCCGGCGCGTTTTCTTTATCGCTGCGCGACACCGATAAATCCAAACCGACTTTGATAGTCTCAGCGAGGTTGAAAGCCGTGTTGAGTTTGCCCGTGTACCGTTCGAGTGCGGATTTGGGCAGGATTCCCTCTTGGTTAAAATAGCCGAGACCGAAGTAGTAGGTCGCCTTGTCCGAACCGCCGCTGACCGAGAAATTAGCGTTGGTAATCGGTGTGTTTTCTTGAAAAATGAGGTCTTGCCAATCGGTATTCGGCAGCACGTCGAGATTGTTGTAAGTGCCGGGTTCGATGACGTTGAGGTAGGTCGCAAATTCGCGCCCGTCCATGACGTCGATGCGGTCGGCGACCGACTCGAAACTCTGCTCGAAGGCAACCGATACGCGATTTTCGCCGCTGACGCCCGATTTGGTAGTAACAATAACGACACCCGCCGCGCCCCGCGAACCGTAAATCGCCGCCGCCGAAGCATCTTTCAAAACCTCCATGCTCTCGATGTCGTTGGGGTTGAGCAAAGACACCGCCTCGATGTCGGTAATCACCCCGTCGATGACGGCAATCGGGTTATTATTATTCAGTGTCGTGACCCCGCGCAGACGCACGACGGGAGCCGCGCCCGGGTCGCCGGAGGTGCTCAAAATCTGCAATCCCGCTACTTTTCCCTGCAAGGCATTGACGGCGTTGGAAGAAGGCACTTTCACCAATTCTTCGCTTTTGACACTCGACACCGAGCCGGTCAAATCGCTTTTTTTCACCGTTCCGTAGCCGACCACCACGACCTCGTCGAGCAGTTGCGCGTCGGTGGAAAGGGTGACATTATTTTCTCTTTGCGCTGTTAAAGGCAACTCGAAATTCGCATAACCGGTGTAAGAAAATTGCAGAATATCGCCGGGTGCGGCGTTGATGCTGTAAGAGCCGTCGTAGTCCGTGACCGTACCCGTTTGGGTGCCGGCGACCAGTATCGTAACTCCGATGAGAGGCTCGCCGTCAGCGGCGTCGGTGACGATACCCGTGTAGGTGCTTTGCGCGAATGCGCCGAGGGTAAACAGGAGGAAGAAGCCCGCCGTGGTGAGCAGGGTGCGTAAATTTGGTTTCATACAACAGTCGATTGCAATGCAGATATTAGACTTTAGATTTTAGACGTTAGACTCGCCCGCGACCTGTTTTTTTTTGACTAAAAATCAGTGCATTTTGTTTGTTTAAGGGTTTAAGCGTTTAGCAACAGCAAGCGTTCTAAACGATTAAACGCCTAAACTTTTAAACAACAAAAATTCAAAGGAATTTTTGTTACAATTAGTTAGAACGTAATTTTTGTGTCGTACTTCTCATGGTGCAAATTCCTTTGAAAATGTGGTGACGGAATTTGCTGTTTTTCCTTTCGGTCTGACAAATGTAGGGAATAATTTAGGCAAAAATAATAAAAAAGACCTCACAAAAAACTCATCATTGCGGAAAAAAATGCTTTTTCGGGTACTGTTTTTACCGATTCGTATATTTTTAAGGTGTTGATTAACAGTCGTTTAGAGAATTTTGAACAAGAAAAGACTGATACTCACCTTTTTTTACAACCTCATCAAATAGTTTTTTAGGCTGTCGGACTTGGTAATCTCTAAGCGTTTGCGCAAGCGATACCTTTTGTTTTCTACGGAACGCACGGAGATGCCCAGAAGCGGCGCGATTTCTTTGGAAGAAAGATTTAATTTTATGTAAGCTGCCAGACGTAACTCGCCGGCGGTGACTTCGGGATGTCGATTTTTCAGCGTTTCAAAGAAGTCTTTGTGTACGGCGGCGAAGTTGCGTTCGAAGACTTCCCAGTCGCTGTCGCTGTTCACATTGCGGTCGATGAGGTTGTGCATTTTTTGCTTTGGCAAATTGCCGCTGTCAATCATCTCTTTTAACTCGGCGAGCATCTTATTTTTCTGAATCAGCGTCATGGTGCTGTTGGCGAGCATTTTACTTTTGTACAAAAGTTCGCGTTCGAGTTGCTCGTTTTTGGCTCTGATGCGCTCGGATTCCAATTGTCTTTCCTGCTTGATTTTGAGCGCGGCAGCCTGTCGGCGGAGTTTGCTTTTGCTGCGCAAATTGAGCGCGTAAATCAAACCGATAATCAGTGAAAAATACAACAGTCCGCCCTGCCACGACTCATACCAATGCGGCTGCACGCTGAATTGCAGCACTTCCCGTTCCGCTCCGTTTTCAACATTCGACAAAATTAAAGTGTAGTTGCCGGTGCGCAAATTGAGAAATTTCAAAATACCGTCAGCGGGAAAAGGGTAGGCTTTTTTGTCCCAACCGCGCAGGCGATAGGTGAAATTTTCGACTCCGTTTTCGGTCAGGGCAGCGTTGCGAAAGGCGACGGTCAGGTCGTTTTCCTGCGGGGAAAATTCTGTTTCCTCATCCGCATTTGCGCAAAAAAACCGGTTTCCCTGCAACAGATAATCGACCTGCGGAAAGGCGATTGCGCCGGCGGTCGGGGCGTAGGCGGCGGGTACGCGCAGGTAGCCTTCGTCAAATCCGAAAATGAAATCCTGCGCGTCCGCCACGGTCGGAAAGGTGACGGGCAGTCTGATGTTTTCGGAAGTACGCAGCGTTTTTGCGGTACGGAAATATTGCATTTCGGGGTTTTCCGGTGAGGGTAAGGCGTTTTGAGGGACGGTGTGCAGCGCGAAATTTTCCACTTGATAAATCGTGTCGTTTTTGATAACAAGCCCTTCCGACAAAATTTGTAAATCATCAAAAAAGTCCGTACCGTTAAAATTACGAATAATTTTTCGCCGGAGGACTCGGGTAAAATCCGCAGAAAATTCCGCTAAAATAATCCCTCGATTCGGGTGGTGACCGATGAGCAGATTGTCGCGCAGCACGAAGTCTTTGACCGTAATTTCGCCGTCGGTGCAGCGGGTTTCCGTCCAATTTCCGTCCGCGTTTTTTTCCGACAAAAACAAACCGCTGTATGTCGCCGACAGTACGCGCCGCGCGTCGATTTTCCGCATTGCCCAACCGCCCGCATTGTCGGAAATGCGTTTAAAAGTACCGTTTTCGATGAGGAAAGTGCCTGTATTGTGTCCGCACAGCAAGTCGTCGCCGACCTTCAAGAAAGACCAAACCTGCCCCTGTGAGTTTTTGATTAAGCTGAAATCTTCGTTTTCGCCCGCCGCAAAGACGCCTTGATTGGTGCCGAGATACAGTTTTTCTTCGTGCTCGGCGTAGGTGTAAACGGTGCCGAGTTTGCCCTGTTTGTCGTAGTAAAATTCCAAAGGATTTTGCAGAGAAAAACGGTTCAGACCTTTGTCGGTGCCGACCCACAGATTGCCCGTGCGGTCTTCAAAAAGCGACAAAACGGTGTTGTTTGTCAGTCCGTTGAGTTTGTTGATGTGGTAGGTGACGGTTTGAAAATCAGGTGTGATGTAGATGCCGTTGAGAATAGTGCCGACGGCGTAATTCCCGTTGCGCAGCCGCAGAATTTTGTTGATTTGCTCGTCGCGCAGTCGTGTATGGAGCGGGGAGGGCAGGGGCGTGATGTTGCCGTTTTCGGTGCGGTACAGTCCCGAATTTTGCGTGCCGATGATGATTTCGCCGGGTCGGTCGGCGGCGGTGACGGCGGAGATTTTTACGTCGGACGGCAGTTGTCCGGCGCGGTAGATTTCGCTGATTTTTCGGTCGAAAGTAAATATACCGCCCTCGACGGCGGGGATGACAATGCGCGCGTCGATGACACTGCCGAACATGATATTGGCAGGCAGGGGAATGTCGGTGATGCGGTCGTCTGCGAGGGAAAAAAGTTGGGAAAAGGATTGGAAAAAGAGTTGTTTTTCGGTGCCGAATATCTGCCAAATTTCCTGATTGCCGCCGCGCAGCAGGGAGTCGGCGAGGGGAACATAGCGCGGCCGGGCGGGATTTTCGGTGTCGATGTATCCGAAACTTTCGTAGCCGCCGACGTAGATTTTGCAGTCCGCGCCGCGATATACGGAACGGGCGATTTGCCTGGCGGGCAGGGTGACGGTTTGACGTTGGTAGCCGTTGAAAATGAGGACACCGGCGGAGTTGGCGACGTAGAGGTTGTCGTCACAGCCTTGGGTAATTGCCCAATTTTGTTGGGCGGGGAGGTAATCGGAGACGGTGATTTTGGGTACTTCGCGGGCGGGGAGGAGGAGGGGGAGGGAGAGGAGATATGCGAGAATGTGCGGCAAGTGTAGTGAAATTTTTTACGCTGATTTTGTATGATTTTTTATGATTTACGCTGTTTGGGATTATGATTTTTTTGAACCTGATTTTTATGAGTGTTATGACCCCGTACAGTTGTCGGGGTGATTTTGTTTTACTTCGTAAAACTATGCTACTGTGGCTTTTTACGCTGATTTGTTTTGATTTTTTATGATTTACGCTGTTTGGGATTATGATATTTTTTTACTGCGTAAAGCATCGATTACTCTTCTTCTCCTTCAATGATATCTATTCCCGTTTCTGCCATGATACGCATTTGGTTGGCGCCGTCGATGATTTTGTCGAGGGAAAATTTTAGGGTGTTTTGCAGAACAGCGTGTTCCGTTTCTTTGAGTCTTTGAAATTCTTGGATGAGATAAAAGTAAGACTCTGCGCTGAAATAGGTGGTAAAATGTATGGCAATATCACGGTGTGCGTAGGTGCCGCCGTAGCGACCGGAGATTGCTTTGATACCTACGGCGCCGGTCTGTAAAATCCATTTTTTGACGGAGAGGGTAAAACTCGGGCTGCCGGATTTATTTTTAAAACGGTCGGATTCGACCGTTTTAAAATTTTCATTGTAGTGACCTTCCCAAAGGCTCAAAAAATCCAAATTGCCGCGATTACGCAGATAGTTTTTGATAATATCCGTCGGATTGCCGTCTTCGGAGGTCTTGGCAATGTCGGTAATACAAATAAACTCTCCGTAGGGGGTGTTTTTGATACGGACGGGATTGCCCTTTATTTCAATAGTAAGATTATTTTTTTTCATAGATTCATTTTACTTTTTCGAAAATTTCTTTGTTTTTAGCTTTAACCGTTTAATAGAAATTCATCAGGTGATTCCGTCCAAACGGACGGAATTAAAATCGGGGTTGGAAAGTTCCTCCCGGGTTTGAATAAATTGCAGGGTTGCGCTGTTGCTCAGCCACCCGCGAATGAGTTCGTCGGCACGGGTCTCTGACTGCTTGGCGATGTCGTTGAGAGAAATATAGTTGTCCTCGCCCTCGGTCTCGAAAGTAATTTCCGTGCCTTTGACGGAGATTTTTTGTTTGTTTGCCATAGTATTTTTGCGTTGGATTTCGATGTGCAAGGTAATTAAAAATCGGAGAACGGGAAACGAAGAATTTTACAACTGTGACAAAGGTGTATTTTTGTACATAAATACACTTTTGCCTTGCTTGTTACTTTTGTCGCATCATCTCCTGTATCGGTACATTCGCTTTCGACCCGGAAATCAAAACCGCGTAATCCAAAAATTCGGTCGTCGATTTACCTTTGACCACCGCGCCGTTGGAGGGCTGTTTTTTCATGACGACCTCGATTAAATCCGGGTTGCCGTCATTATAGGGTGTGTCTTTTTGGTTGAGACGAAAGAGAACGGAGAAAGTTGCAAGCACTTTCAAAGCGGTCGAAAATGACCGTTTTAAATTTCTAACCCGGCACCTCTTCCAACTTCCCGATCCGTAAAATTTTAATTTTTCCGCCGCTTTCAATTTCAAGATAACCGTCGTTTTTAAATTCCGTTAAAATACGAATAACGCTCTCCTTTGCCGTGCCGACCATCTGCGCCAGGTCTTCGCGCCGCACCTGCAGTTCCGGTTTTTCGCCCTGCTCGCGGTAAATCCGGAGCAGAGCTTCCGCCGTACGTTTGCGGACGCTGTCGTAGGCGAGGCTCAATAGTTTTTTCTCCTTTTCGGTCACGTTATCAGCTAACAGTCGAATGAAACCGGCGGATACATCGCGGTTGGTGTACAGCAATTCGATAAAATCTTCGCGGGGTACGAGTACCGCAGTGCTGTCTTCGACGGCGGCGGCGGAGTAGGTGTAGTTTCGGTTTTCTATCAGCGCGGTGTAGCCGAAAAAATCGCCCGGTTGCAGGGTTTTCAGGATAAATTCTTTGCCGTATTCATTGGTTTTACACAGTTTAATCCGACCGCTTTGCAGCAAGTAAAAATAGCGCGGATAGTCTTCCTCGTGAAAGAGTATTTCCTTTTTAGCGTAGTCTCTCGACCTTTGCCCGTCCGACAGTTTTTCCAACGCGGCAAAGCCTTTAGCCGTGTCGATAAAGGTATTTAACCCCTGCGCGTTACGTACTGTATTTTGGTGCAGTTGAGCCTGTCTTTTCAGTCTGAGGTCGATGACACGCAGCAATTCGTCTTTGTAAAAAGGCTTTGTGATGTAGTCGTCCGCTCCGAGATTCATGCCGCGCCGAATGTCTTCTTTTTCGGTTTTTGCAGTCAAAAAAATGAAGGGAATGTGAAAGGTTTCCGAGCGTTTGCTGAGGATATTTAAAGTCCCGAAGCCGTCTAAGCGCGGCATCATCACATCACAAATTATCAAATCGGGCGGGTCGGCGAGGGCTTTCTCCACACCGTCTTTACCATCGACGGCAGTAGTAACCGTATAGCCGGTAAGCTCCAGTATCTCCTCCAGATTTTCCCTGACTTCCGTGTTGTCTTCGATGACTAAAAGATGTTTTTGCATGGTGCGGTGTTTGAGATTATCGGAATAATATCAGCGTAAAAATAGACGCTTTCGGTGCAAAATAAATACCTTTGATGCAAGAAAAAAGCGAATTGTGAAAAAGAATAACCCGGATTTCGGAGCCGATTTATTTACCGATATTTTTGAAAATGCTACCCTCGGTATCGTCGTGGTCGATACGGGAGGCACTATCCGGCGGGTAAATCCTTACGCCGAAGAATTGTTCGGTTATCCGGCGGGCGAGTTGAACGAGCAAAAACTCAATATCTTGATTCCGCCCGCTTCTAAGCCGGTACATCGCAGGTTGAGAGAAGGTTACATGGCGCATCCCGTGCCGCGACCGATGGGTATCGGGCGCGAACTGACCGGACTGAAAAAAGACGGGACGACTTTTTACTTAGAAATCAGCCTCAGTGCGGCGACCGTCAACGGGGAGCGATTTTCCATTGCATTTGTCAGCAACGTAGATGCGCGAGTAGCGGCGGTCAAGCGGGCGGAAACGGCCGTGTCGGAGAAAGAAGAATTTTTGCGCAATTACGCCGAGTCGCTGCGCAAAGAGGTGGAAATCAGAACTGCGGAACTAAAGGAAAGCGAAGAAAAACTGAAATATTTGCTCGGAAAAGAACGCGAATTGGGCGAGTTGAAATCGCGTTTCGTCAGCATGGCTTCGCACGAATTTCGCACGCCGCTCAGTACCGTTTTGTCCTCTACGGAGCTGCTGGAAATGTACGCCGAAAAAGGCAAATACGACAAAATGTCGAAGCATATAGGCACAATCAAAAAGTCGGTAGCCAACCTCAACAATATTCTCAATGATTTTCTGTCTTTGGAAAAACTGGAAACCGGAACGGTAGAGTTAAACTTACAACAGACTGATTTGCAGTTGCTTAGCGAGGAAGTTAAAGAGGAAGTCGCATTGATGCTGAAGCCCGGACAAAAAATTAAAACTCGGTTCACCGGCAATTCCGTCGCCCTGCTCGATACATTTTTAGTACGCAACATTTTACTTAATTTACTGTCTAATGCCGTTAAATATTCTCCCGAAAACAAAGAGATTTTTTGGACGACGGATAACGGCGAAGGGGGACTGACGATAACAGTAAAAGACGAAGGTATCGGCATTCCGCCCGAAGACCAAAAGAATATGTTTACACGTTTTTATCGCGCCTCCAATGTCTCGAATATCAAGGGAACGGGTCTGGGCTTAACGATTATCAAACGGCATTTGGATTTAATGCAAGGCAGTATTTCTTTCGTGAGCGAAAAGGGGAAAGGGACGACTTTCACCGTAAAAATCCCCGCCTCTTCTCGGTAATAATTCACGTTTTCGCTCTCCGCAAAAACGAAGTCTGCCCCGCAACCATGCACGGAACAGACTCGTAAATCCGACTATATTATAATTTCTTTCAACCCTTAACAGGGTGCCGCTGCGGCGGGTTTTCTTGACCGGCAGGGTACGGTACAACTCGGGTTTTTACAACCGCGCGCCCGTGCGGACATTGTTCGATGTTTGGACTCGTTTGCTTTATAATCTTCCAATCTGACCCCCTCTTCCGCTACGGATTTGATGATGTCGAAGGTAGTCACGATGCCGACGAGATAACCGTCTTCTACCACGGGCAGGGCGTGAAACAGGTTGAGTTTAAACACTTCCAAGACCGTGCGGATGCTGTCCGTGGTTTCGACCTTGGCAAGTTTATCGGTCATGATGTCGCTTACCTCCCATTGGCGCAGGCGCAGGGCGTCGGTACGTTTTTCGTCTTCACTCAATGCAAAACCGTTGACGGCGCTCAAATAGTCGGACTTGCTGACCATGCCGACGGGGCGATGACGAGAGACGACCACGATGTGATGAATGTTTTTTCCTTCGAAAATTTCTTTGACCTGTGAAAGATTATCGGTCGGGGCGAGCGTAATCACCTCGGAGGTCATGATAGTGGAAACGGGAGCGAGTAAGTTCATAATGACGGATTTTTTTTGTTTAAAAATTAGAGAAGGCAACGGCTGAAAACTAAGCTGCCAACCGAGTTTTGCGAACTGTTATGTTTTTGACGGGAGTCGGTTTAGTCTGCGTTTTTTCTTTGCCGAAACCCAAAATTGCCGTCAAAAAAACCGGTAAAGCTAACAGAGCGAGCGGCCAAAATCCGGTAAATCCGGCGACAATGACCACGGCCATCATGAGATAAAAACGAACCAATACGTTGACGAAATTTGCTTCAAATGCTTGCATGATAATTAATTTTTGATGTATGTTTTAATCGGTAAAGCGGAGAAATTACTCGGAGCAAAACCTCCGCTTTTAACCCGATAACCTTTTTTGTTTGTGCGGAAGAAAGTTTTTTTCCTCCCTTTGATGACACAAAGTTACGGGGCATAAAAAAGGCGGACGCTGACAAATGTCAGGGGGGAAAGGTGACATTTGTCAAAGCCCGAATATTTTCAAACTTCGGCAAGCCGGTAAAACAAACAGACCCGCTTATCTCTTTTATCAGCAGATTAAAACAGGATACGGATACCGTCTTCAAAAAAGAAAATTATGAACCATCTGATAAAACCGATTGTCATTTCCTCACTCGTTATCGTCGCAGGCTTTCTTTTTGCCTACAATTTTATCCAAAATTACGAGGCGGAAAAAGTCACCTTCGGCACCGACTCGGGCTACGATTTGACCGCGCCCGCCGCCGTCATTAAGTTGCCGAAGATACTGCGGGAAATATCCGGATTGTGCAAAATCGACGCGCACACCGTTGCCGCCGTGCAGGATGAAGACGGCGAGATTTTTTTCTACGACCTGCGGACGAAAGAGATAGTGCGCAAACTGAAATTCGACAAAGACAACGACTACGAGGGCATCGCCTGTACGGGCGACGACCTCTACGTACTGCGCAGCGACGGCAAACTGTTCGAAGTTCGGAATTTTCGGGAAGACGACCCGAAAGTCGAAGACTATAAAACCGATATTCCCGTCAAAGACAACGAGGGCTTGACTTACGACCCGAAAAGGAATCGGCTGCTGATTGCCGGAAAAAGCGAACCGAAAGGCGATAAGTACGATGACAAGAGAGCAGTTTTTGCCTTCGATTTGGATAGCAAAAAAGTAAATAAAGATCCGGCTTACATTTTTGACGAAGAAATCATCGAGAATTTTGTCAAAAAAGAAAAGCCCGAAATCAAGGATTTGAGCATCAAAATCAACCCTTCGGGCATCGCCGTACACCCGCTGACCGACCGCGTGTACGTGCTGTCGGGGCGCGACAATTTTTTGTATATTTTTAACCACGACGGCACGCCGGAAGGCATCTTCAACCTGAGCCGCCGCCTTTTCAAACAAGCCGAAGGCATCGCTTTTTCGGAAAACGGCGAAATGCTGATTGCCAACGAAGGCGGGAAAGGCAAAGCGGTTTTATTGCGCTTCGATTACCGCGAAAATGAGGTGATTCTTCCGCCCGGGCATGAGTAAATAATGTAAAACAGATAAACCACGATTTTTGACTTTTTCATTTATCCGAGCAAACGAAACAATTTCTTTTCCGCTGAAAAATACATTCTTATAAATTTTTCCCGTAATTTTGTAAAACAATTCGCAGTAAACGAAACGTTTATCCTGCATAATAAAAATGCAACCGCTCACATCCGCATATCGAATTTTCGCCCTCGCCTTGGCACTGTTGATGTTCCTCACATCAACCGGTTTTTCCGTGGATATGCACCATTGCAACGGTGAATTTAAATCTTTCAGTCTTTTCGGCAAAGCAAAAAGCTGTCACAGCGACGCAAAAATTACCTGCCCGCACCACAAAAATATGACGGCGGAAAAGAAAGACTGCTGCACCAATCAAACGCATACTTTCCGCGCCGACCGAGATTTGCAACAAGCCCAAACCGTCGATTTTACGCTCACCGGGCCGCTGCAAAACTTCGTCACCGCTTACATTCTTACTTTCCGTAAAAGTCAAATTACAAGCGCCGAAAATCCCGTTTTCGCCCGCTACCGCCCGCCTCCGCTCAGGCGAAATATTCCCGTTTTATTCCAATCCTTCCTTTTATAGACCGCTTTTCTCTCCTTCCGGAAAACGACCGTTTTCCCCTGCACTATCTTTTAACTTTGTTGAATCGTTGAGTTATTGAATCGTTGAAAACCCCGTATAACAGCACGGTTTTCAAGGTTTACGCGCTCAACGATTCAACGACTCAACACTTCAACAACCATTTCGTGCTTAACTTTTTCATCCGCTTTTTCCTCGAAAATAAGCTCGTCGCTTACCTCCTGCTGCTGCTCTTCATCGGTTGGGGCTTAGCGACCGCGCCCTTCGACTTCGGCATTAAAAATCTGCCGCGCGACCCCGTTGCCGTCGATGCCATTCCCGACATCGGCGAAAATCAGCAAATCGTTTTCACCAAATGGCCGGGTCGCTCGCCGCAGGATGTCGAAGACCAAATCACCTACCCGCTGACCACCGCCCTGCTCGGTGTGCCGGGTGTCAAAAGTATTCGCAGCAATTCCATGTTCGGTTTCTCCGGCGTTTACGTCATTTTCGACGACGACACCGAGTTTTATTGGAGCCGCAGCCGCATTTTGGAAAAACTCAACTCCCTGTCCGCCGGCACTTTGCCCGAGGGCGTGCAGCCGACTTTAGGCCCGGATGCCACCGCCTTGGGGCAGATTTTTTGGTACACTTTGGAAGGGCGCGACGCGGACGGAAACCCGACCGGCGGTTGGGATTTGCAGGAGTTGCGCAGTATTCAGGATTTTTACGTGCGCTACGGACTCACGGCGGCGGAGGGCGTGAGCGAGGTCGCTTCTATCGGCGGTTTTGTCAAAGAATATCAGGTGGACGTTGACCCCGCCGCCATGAAAGCCTACAACATCGGCTTGGCGGAAATCATGCAGGCCGTCAAAAACAGCAACCGCGACATCGGTGCGCAAACCATAGAAATCAATCGCGCCGAGTACTTTGTGCGCGGTCTCGGCTACGTCAAAAACATCACCGACTTGGAGCAAAGCGTCGTCAAAACCACCGACAACGTCCCGGTCCGTCTCGGCGATGTTGCCAAAATCAGCATCGGTCCGGCGACCCGGCGCGGCGTTTTGGACAAGTCTGGCGCGGAAGCGGTCGGCGGCGTCGTCGTCGCCCGCTACGGCGCAAATCCGCTGTCTGTCATCGAAAATGTCAAAGAAAAAATCGACCTGCTCGCCCCCGGTTTGCCCGTCAAAACGCTTGCCGACGGCACCGTTTCGCAAGTGACCGTCGTGCCTTTTTACGACCGCACTTTGCTCATCAACGAGACCGTCGGCACCTTGCAGGAGGCCCTCAGTTTGGAAGTCCTCATCACCGTCCTCGTTGTTATTTTAATGCTGCTCAATCTTAAATCCTCGCTGCTCGTTTCCGGCACTTTGCCCGTCGCGGTTTTGATGTGTTTTATCGCCATGAAATACTTCGGCGTGAATGCAAATATCGTCGCGCTGTCGGGCATTGCCATTGCCATCGGCACCATGGTCGATATGGGCATCGTGCTGACCGAAAGCATGGTCAACCGCATCGACGAAGCCCCGCCTGAGGAAAATCTTTTGGAAAGTATTTACCTCGCAACCACCGAAGTAGCCGGCGCGGTCATCACGGCGGTGGCGACTACCGTAGTCAGTTTTCTGCCCGTTTTCACCATGGAAGCCGCCGAGGGCAAACTCTTCAAACCCTTAGCCTACACCAAAACCTTTGCTTTGGTCGCTTCGATTATCGTGGCAATTACGATTATTCCGCCCCTTGCCCACACACTTTTTTCTTTTAAATCGAATAAAAAAATCGTCGCTCTAATCGGCAATGCAGCGGCAATTTTAGCGGGCATTTGCGTCGCAATTTTCTTCAACCCTTTCCTCG
This sequence comes from Saprospiraceae bacterium, assembly GCA_020629965.1. Lineage (GTDB taxonomy): Bacteria > Bacteroidota > Bacteroidia > Chitinophagales > Saprospiraceae > JAHDCG01. The sequence goes on from JAHDCG010000060.1 coordinate 14,891, forward strand.
GCGCGGTCTTGGCTCTCATCGGCGCGGCGGGCGTTGTCAATTTGTATTTACAAAAAATGCAAAACCCGCGTTACGTCAATGTCTTTTCGTTGCTCACCAACATCGTGTACGCGCTGCTCGTCGCGTGGCTGTTGGCGGGCATTTGGATGCCTTTGGGCGTGAATAAAAGCAGCCTGACCAACTTCCTGTTTATCCTCACCGTCGCCGGCGGACTCATCGGCTTCTTTTGGTTGGTCATTTATTTCTACGAAAATATTTTACGCTTCTTGCTGCGTTTTAAAATCCTCTTTTTACTGCTCGTCGGCTTCATTATTTTTCAGGGCTTTTTGACTTTTCAGAAAATCGGACAAGAGTTTATGCCCGCCCTCGACGAAGGTTCTTTTCTCCTCATGCCGACCTCAATGCCGCACGCCGGAATGCAGGAAAACATCAAAAATCTGCGGCTCTTGGATATGGCGGTCACGGCCATTCCCGAAGTCGAAACCGTGGTCGGAAAAGCGGGTCGCGTCAACTCCGCCCTCGACCCCGCGCCGATGTCGATGTACGAAAATGTCATTCAATACAAGACCGAATACAAGACCGACGCCGACGGACACCGCCTGCGCTTTCGCTACAAAAACGGCGCATACGAGCGCGACGACGCGGGTAATCTCATTCCCGACGACGACGGTCGTTACTTTCGACAGTGGCGCGACGAGATTAAAAGCCCCGACGATATTTGGCAGGAAATCGTGCGTGTCACCAAGCTGCCGGGCGTGACTTCCGCCCCGAAATTACAACCCATAGAAACCCGCCTCGTCATGCTGCAAACGGGGATGCGCGCGCCCATGGGCATCAAAATCAGCGGCTCCGATTTGGTGACTATGGAGGCTTTCGGATTGGAACTCGAAAAGCTGCTCACCGAGGTAGAAGGCGTCAAAGCCGCCGCCGTTTTTGCCGACCGCATCGTCGGCAAACCCTACCTGCTGTTAGACATCGACCGGGCTGCCGTCAGTCGTTACGGGCTGACCGTCGGCGCGGTGCAAAACCACATTCAGGCGGCCGTCGGCGGCATGGCGATGACCACTACCGTCGAGGGTCGGGAGCGCTACGCCGTGCGCCTGCGCTACCCCCGCGAACTGCGCAACGACCCCGCCGCGCTGCGCGAAATCCTGATTGCCACGCCCGCCGGGCAGCAAATTCCGCTCGGTGACCTCATCGAAATCGACTACGAACAGGGCGCACAATCCATTAAAAGTGAAGACGGTTTTTTGGTGAGTTACGTCCTTTTCGACCGTGAAGCCGGCTACTCGGAGGTCGGCACGGTCAATGCCGCGCAGGATTATTTGCAGCAAAAAATCGACGCGGGGGCTTTGACCGTTCCCGCCGGCATCAGCTACCGATTTGCGGGAAATTACGAGCAGCAGGTGCGCGCCAATCGCCGTTTGGGCTTAGTCGTGCCGATAGCTTTGGGCATTATTTTTCTGATTTTGTACTTTCAGTTTCGCTCGATTGCCGTGTCGCTTATGGTTTTTTCGGGCGTGTTTGTTGCCTTTGCCGGCGGCTTTATTATGCTCGGTTTGTACGACACGGATTGGTTTTTAAACTTCGACTTTTTCGGAACGAATATGCGGGATTTATTCCAAATCGGCACCGTCAATTTGAGCGTGGCAGTGTGGGTAGGCTTCCTCGCGCTGTTCGGCATTGCGACCGACGACGGGGTTTTGGTAGCGACTTTTTTGCAAGACAGTTTTAAGAAAAACGAGCCGACGACGCTGCCCGAAATCCGCGCTGCCGTGGTCGAAGGCGGTCTGCGGCGGGTGCGCCCCGCGATGATGACGACGGCGACGACTATCCTCGCTCTGCTGCCCGTGCTGACTTCGACCGGGCGCGGCGCGGACATTATGCTGCCTATGGCGATTCCGTCATTCGGCGGCATGACTTTACAGGTGATTACCATGTTTACCGTACCCGTTTTATTTGCTTTATGGAAAGAAAATCGTATGCGTTTCAAAAAATTTATCAATAAAAAATCGGCGACGGCGGTCTTGTTGCTGTGCTTTTTGACAATCGGCAATAACGCCGCAAATGCACAATCTTTAGACAGTCTGCGTGCCGTTGCGCTGCGTGAAAATCAGACGCTGCAAGCCCTCGATTATGAGTACCGCGCCGCCGCCGAAAGGGAGGCACAAGTGACGCAACTGCCCGACCCGGAGGTGGGTATCGGCTACTTCCCGCTGCCGGTCGAGACGCGACTCGGAGCGCAGACGCTGCGGGTGAGCGTGATGCAAATGTTCCCGTGGTTCGGCACTTTGGAGCGGCGGGCGGCGGTAGAAAATGCCAAAGCCAAAGCCGACTACGAACGCATTGAAACGCAGATTTTGGAACTCGATTTCATGCTGCGCAATGCGTGGATAAACTTGTACGAAATCGAAGCGAGCCGCCGCATTATTGCCCGTAATTTAGATTTGCTGACGGCCTTGGAACGCACCGCTCTCGCCAAAACGGAAACGGGCGCAGGCTCTGCCGCCGATGTGCTGCGGGCGCAAATGCAGCGCGAAGTTTTGGAGCAAAAGCTGTTGATTTTAGAGAATAAACGGGTAATCCCGCAAGCGGAAATCAATCAACTGCTGCACCGCCCCGTCGATACGCCGGTAACGATTACTGACAGTTTGGCTTTCGCGGAATTACCTTTTGAGCCGGAATTTTTGTACGGTCAAATCGACGAAAATCATCCCGCCCTGCGTCGATTTGAACTGCAACAGGAAATCGCCCGGCAAAACATCGAACTCAACCGTCTCGCCGCCCGTCCCGACTTCGGTGTCGGCGCGGATTACATTGCCGTCAATGACCGCAGTGACATGCTGCCCGAGGGCAACGGCCGAGACATCGTGCAACTGAAAGCGACGGTCAAAGTGCCGCTTTTCAAACAAAAATACGCGGCAAAAGAACGGGAGGAAAATCTGAAAATCGCCGCTCTCGCCGGTCGCCGGGAGGAGACTTTTACTAAATTTAAAACCGAAATCAGACAGGCTTACGCGGCACACGAAACGGCACGGCTGCAAGCGGAATTGTACGACCGACAAAGCGAACTGACCCGAGCGGCTGTCCGCATTTTGCAGGCGGATTACAGCGCACGCAGCGGTCGATTCGACGAGTTGCTGCGCTTGGAAAAGGATTTGATTGATTTTGAATTGGGGAGGTTGGAGGCCGTGACGGTGAGTTGGTTGGCGCGGAATCGGGTTTTGCGGTATGTGAATTTCGGACAGGATTAACAGGATTTTGAGGATTTTGACTTTGGATTTTTTGGACAGGATTGACAGGATTTTGAAGATTTTGGGTAGGAATTCTTTCTTAAAATACATATTAATTTGGAGATGACCGCACGTTTCGTAGCGTCCCGATTTCAGTCGGAACCTGCTAAGAATCGGAAGTCAAAATAGCCTATCGACTAAAGTCGATGCTACGAACAGGTAAAGCGAGATGTCTTTTTCTGTACTTTGAGTGCAAAACAGTATAAAAGAAATTTTGAAAATTATAGATTTGAAGAAATAAGTAGCTCTCGCCGCTCTCAACTTCTCACTTTCAACTAAAAAAATTATGAAAAATACAATCTCCACCGCCCTCATTGCAGCCCTCGTCGGTCTCGGTGTCGGTTTTCTTTTATTCAATAAAAACGGTGAAACGGCGCAGGTGCCTACCGGCGAAAAAGCGGCGGTGCAAAGCGAATATACCTGTTCGATGCACCCGCAGATACGACAGCCCGACCCGGGCGATTGTCCGATATGCGGTATGGATTTGATACCGGCGACTGCTGCGGCGAGTGACGATAATCCGCTTGTGTTGGAAATGACGGAGGCGGCCGTGAAGCTGTCCGATATACAGACGACGCGCATCGGTGCAGCGGCGGAAAGTGCGGAGAAAACCGTGCAACTGACGGGTAAAGTGCAGGCAAACGAGCAGGAGATTTCCGTGCAAACGGCGCACCTCGCCGGGCGCATCGAGCAGCTTTTTGTGACGTTTACGGGAGAAAAAATCCGGCGCGGACAGAAGTTGGCGACGATTTACGCGCCGGAGTTGATTACGGCGCAGCGGGAACTTTTAGAGGCAAAAAAATTGCAGGATTTGAATCCCGGACTCATCGAGGCGGCACGAAATAAACTGCGCTATTTGAAAATAGGGGAGGAGACAATCCGGCGCATGGAAGCGAGCGAAACCGTACAGGAAAATTTTACGATTTACGCGGATGCGAGCGGTACGGTGACGGAACGTATGGTGGCCGTCGGTGATTACGTGCAGCGTGGCGAGCCGCTGTTCAGCTTGGTTGACTTAAATAAGCTGTGGGTTATTTTCGATGCCTACGAAGAGGATTTGCGGCACATCCGGGTCGGAAATAATATTGAATTTACCACGCCCGCCGCGCCCGGTCGCACTTTCAAAACGACCGTGACTTTCATCGACCCGTTGCTGAACGCCGGCACGCGCACCGCCGCCGTGCGCACTGCGGTCAGTAACAAAAACGGCTTGCTCAAACCCGAAATGTTGGTAACGGGAACGCTGTCGGCCGCCGCTGCGACGGGAGAAAAAACGGCGCTGACCGTGCCGAAATCTGCGGTGATGTGGACGGGAAAACGCTCGGTGGTGTACGTTAAAGTACCCGAGGCGACGGTACCGACTTTTGAGTTCAGAGAAGTAGAAATCGGAGAAAGTACCGGAGATAATTACCTGATTTTGAGCGGATTGGAAGCGGGGGAAGAGGTCGTGACCAAAGGCAATTTCGTCATTGACGCGGCGGCGCAACTCAACAATCAGGCGAGCATGATGAACCGCGACGTCGCGGTAAAAGGCACACCCGAAATCGAGGCAGTTATTCCCGATTTTAAAGCGGAAACACCCGAGGCTTTTCAGAAGCAAATTACCGCTTTGACGGCGGAATATTTGGTACTGAAAGATGCGCTGACGGCGAGTGATGCAGCGGCGGCGCAAACGGCGGCAAAAGGTACGGTCGCGGCAATTGCTCTCGTCGATATGAGCCTGCTCAAAGGCGCGGCGCACGAATTTTGGATGCAAAAAATGCGGGCGTTGGAGGCACACGGCGGCAAAATTGCGGAAACCGACGATTTGGAAAAACAGCGGGAGCAGTTCGGTTTTCTCTCGACGGCTTTGATTGAGACGGTGACGGCTTTCGGCATTAGGGGCGAGGCGATTTATGTGCAGTATTGTCCGATGGCTTTTGACAACGAAGGCGCGGATTGGTTGGCTGCCGAAGAGAAAATTTTAAACCCTTATTTTGGGGAGAAGATGCTGCGGTGCGGGGTGGTGAAGGAGACAATAGAGTGAAAATTGTTGAATTGTTGTTGTTTAAGAGTTTAGGCGTTTAGAACGCCCCCGCTGTTAAACGATTACCATGAACAAAACTAAAGAAAATTTCTGCTACACGGTAGGTAGCAATCATTTATTTTTTAACCAAAAAAAATTTTAATCATGAAAAAAGGAAATTATAAAAAATTCGCAGCGATGATGCTGACCTCGTTTGTCATCATGTACGCCGTTATGTTTTTGAATGTCGATGTTTTCGACCACGTCATGTTGAGCACTACGCGCACTTACATGACGATTTTGATGATTGCCCCGATGGCGATTACGATGATGCTTTTTATGTGGGGCATGTACGAAAATAAGACGTGGAATTATGCGATAACGGGGACTGCCGCCGTCGTTTTTGTCTTGACGCTCGCGGGGCTGCGCACGCAAACGCCGATTGGCGATGTGCAGTACATGAAGGCGATGATACCGCACCACTCGTCGGCAATCATGGTGAGTCAGGAAGCGACTTTTTCCGACCCGGAGGTCGAAAAATTGGCGAAGGAAATCCTTGAAGCGCAGAAGCGGGAAATCGCGCAGATGAAGAAAATTATTTATCGGCTTGAGCAGGCGGGGGATTGATGTGACGGGAAACGCACGAACTTGGGGACGGTCTTGAGTTCGTGCGTTTTTTTTTGTTGAAATTATTATAAGTTGAGATAAGTCCGAAAAAATCAGAGTTATTTCAGATTATAAATTTTATAAGTTGAGGGAAGTGGTTATTTTTGGCACTTATTTCAGATTATAAAACAGAAATAGAGCAAATTTATGGAAAAGACGACGCTCACGGGGCGCAAAGCCGAACAGAAAATTTTACAAAAAGCGATTGACTCCGTAGAGGCGGAAATGGTAGCGGTTATCGGTCGGCGCAGGGTCGGAAAGACCTTTTTGGTGCGGTCGATGTACGCGGAACGCATTGAATTTGAGTTGACGGGCATCAAAAATGCAACTCTGAAAGAGCAACTGCTGAACTTTACCAATCGCCTGAATACCCACGCAAAACCGGCGATACCTTTTAATCCGCCGCCGAATTGGCTGACGGCTTTTCAAATGCTGCTGACTTATTTAAACACCAAAACGGGCGACGAAAAAATAGTGATTTTCTTGGATGAGTTACCGTGGTTGGCGGGCAAACGTTCGGGATTTTTAAACGCTTTCGGCTTTTTTTGGAACAGTTGGGCTTCCAAAGAGAACGTCACGGTGGTGATTTGCGGCTCGGCGGCTTCGTGGATGATTAAAAAAGTGGTGCGCAATAAAGGCGGTCTGCACAACAGAATTACCCGCCGTATTTATCTGCAACCGTTTACGCTCAAAGAAACCGAAGAGTATTTACAATCGCGCCGCATCAACATGAATCGCTACCAAATTTTGCAGATTTACATGGCAATGGGCGGCATTCCGCATTATTTAAAAGAAATCGAGGGCGGCAAAAGTGCCGTACAGAATATCGACGCGGTTTGCTTTTCTCGTAACGGATTGCTGCGCGATGAATTCGACTCGCTGTATCCCGCGCTTTTTGAAAATCCCGAAAAGCACACGGAGGTCATTCGCGTCTTGGCGGAAAAACGCAACGGAATGCTGCGTAAAGAGATTTCCGAAAAAACGAGCCTTTCCGAAGGGGGAACACTCAGCAAAATTTTGGAGGATTTAATCAGTTCGGGCTTCGTTTCCGAGTATTACACTTTCGGGCGCAAAAAACGGGAAAGGCTGTTCCGACTGACCGATGAATATTCTTATTTTTATTTAAAATTTATCGAAAATAAAAGACGGGAAGGAGCGGGAACTTGGCAGCATTTGAGTCAAACGCAGACGTGGAAAAGTTGGAGCGGTTATACCTTTGAAAACATAGCTCTAAAGCATATCGCGCAAATAAAAAAGGCGTTGGGCATCGACGGGATTTACAGCGAATCTTCGGCGTATGTCGGCAAGGGAAAAGACGGACTGCCGGGCGTGCAAATCGACCTGCTCATCGACCGCAACGACCGAGTTATCAATTTGTGCGAAATCAAATATTACCAAGAGGATTTTATTTTGACCAAAGAATACGCGGCGGATTTGCGACAAAAAGCAGCCGTTTTTAAAGCATTAACCGGCACGAAGAAACAGGTTTATCTGACGCTGCTGACGACCTTTCCGGTGGTGCCGAATAAGTACAGCGGCACGATTGATAATACTTTGACGATGGATGTTTTGTTCGAGTGATTTTCGCCTGCGGGCGGGATTGTGATTTTTCTACGCTGATTGGTTAAGATTTACGCTGATTTTCGCTCGTTTGACTATGAAATTTTGACCCTGATTGTAATGGATGTGTACTTGTCCCGTACCGTGGTCGGGATGCTGATTTTTGCTGTCTTTGACAAGAATTATAACCCCTCAAAACGGCGACCCAAACTCCTCCCGCGTCAGCAGGTCCTCGTCCGTCAGCGTGTGCAAAAAGTTCAGTAAATCGACTTTGTCTTGCTCCGTCAGCAGCAGACCCGTGGCGCGGGTGTTTTCGAGAGCCGGGTCGAGCGTGGCGGAAGGCTGAATACCTTCGTTGTAGTGGTCGATGACTTCTTCTAAGGTTTGAAAGCGACCGTCGTGCATGTAAGGGGCGGTGAGGGCGATGTTGCGCAGGGTGGTTACTTTGAATTTGCCGCGGTCGGCGGAATCGCCGGTGGCTGCCATGCGGCCGTCGTCCTGCATTTCTGCGTCGGTGTCTAAGCCGTTATTCATGTAGAGGTCGTTTTCAAAATTTGCGCCGCCGTGGCAGTGCTGACAGTCCGCGCCGGATGACTCGGGGAAAAAGGGGTTGTATTCCGTTTCAAAAAGCTGTCGTCCGCGCTCTTCGCTTTCCGTCAATTCGGCGGTGCCGGCTAAAAATTTGTCGTATTTGGAATTGTGAGAAACGATGGTCAGCATGAAAGCCTCCAACGCCAAACCGATGCGGTCGTCGGTCACGGCATCGTCGCCGAAGGCGCGGATAAATTGGTCGGTGTACTCCTGCTCCGCTCTTAATTTTGCGACTACATTCTCCAAACTCTCGTCCATTTCCAACTCATCTTGTATCGGCAAAACGGCTTGGTCGCGGAGCAAATGCGCGCGTCCGTCCCAGAAAAATTCGTTGTCATTCCACGCCATATTGAAGACGGACATGGCCTGTCGCTTGCCGGGCAAACCGCGCACCCCGATAGAAAAACGGTCGGTGTCCGTAAAAGCATTTTCTTGTCGGTGGCAGTCGGCGCAGGCTTGTGAGCCGTCTTTGGACAATTTCACATCGTAAAAAAGCATTCTGCCGAGCTGCACTTTAGCAACGGTGAGGGCATTATCTTCCGGCAAATTCGGAGCGGGCAAGGCACCGCGGCGAAAATCGTAGGGCGTTTCGTCCAACACCACAACCTCGGTCGGCGGTGCGGGCGTTTCGTCTTCTTTGCAAGAAAACAGAGTGAGTATAAATAAAGAAATAAACAGGAAGAATGATAATCTCATGGCAAAAAAGTTATTTTGAGAAAAGCGGATTCCCGGTAAAAGTCTCATCGGTCAGCGCGTGTAAAAAAGTAATTAAATCTTCTTTTTCGTCGGTTGTCAGATTAAGCGGACGAATAATTTCGGAGCGATTCGGATGCGCCTTTCCGCCCGAGTTATAGTGCTCGATGACTTCGTCTAAAGTCAGCAGCGAGCCGTCGTGCATATAGGGTGCAGTGAGGGCGATATTGCGCAGCGTCGGTACTTTGAAGACGCCGATGTCGCTCTCTGCGCCGGTCAAACGGAATTTTCCCGCGTCCGCATATTCCGCGTAAAGTCCGTTATTTTTGAAGGAATAATCGGTAAAATTAAAACCGCCGTGACAGTCGGCACAGCCCGTTTTTTCGGAGAAAAATAAAGTCATGCCGCGTTTTTGTGCAGCGGTCAAAGCCTCGTTTTTATTTTGATAAAAACAGCGGTCGTAAGGGCTGTCGCCGCTGAGCAGACTGCGCTCGAAGCAAGCCAACGCCCGTGTAATCACAAAAGCATCCGGCGTGCGGTCATAAGCCGTTTGGCTCATTGCGACGTAGTCCGGTAATTGTTGCAATCTCTCCGCCGCCGCGACGATATTAAAGTCAAACTCGTCGTGCTCCTGCAGCGGCACCAAGACCTGCATTTCCAAAGTCGGAACGCCGCCCTCGCGGGTGAAATACGGATGATACGCCACATTCGCCAGGGTCGGAGAATTGCGGCGACCGGGTCGATTTTCCACGCCCAAACTTACCGCCTTATCGTCACTAAATGCCAAATGCGGCGCGTGACAGGAGGCACAACTGATACTGCTGTCGGCGGACAAAACGGGGTCGAAAAACAGTTTTTTGCCCAATGCCCAACGCGACTCGGTGTGCCCGTTGCCCTCCGGGTAGGCGACCGTCGGGAAGCCCTCGGGGACTTCAGTCAAGGCGGGGAAACGCGGCGTTACTTCCGGCGTTTTCCCGTCCTTTCGACAGCCGAAAAATGTGACGACCGACAGCAGTATGAGTGTGAAAAAGCGCACTTATTGCACGGTAATTTTTTCGTAACCGACGGTTTTACCGTCTTGCGAAACTTGTAAAAAATACAAGCCTTTTGCCGCAATTTGTAAAGTCGTTACGTTACCGTCCGACGTTTTTTGGCTGACAAGGCGGCCGTCGGTACCGTAGAGTTGCAGCAAAACCGAGCTTGCGTCAGGGGTTTCGGTGACGATTTGTATCTGACCCGAAGCGGTCGGATTCGGGTAAACTTTCAGACTGCTCAAAGCCGTAAAGTCGGTGACTGCCGTAGTGCCCGCCTGTGAGAACACGTGGTTTTTCATGTTTTCCAAAGCCTCTTTAGCCGGACCGGTAGAACCGTGAGAAACGACTCCGCCTGCGACGTTAACGTCTTCCAAAACTTTTGCGTAATCGGCATCCAATTCGATTAAAATATTGTCGGCATCGACGGTCGGGGAGACATTTGCGCGCGTTTCAAAATAATTTTCGTCGCCCAGTCCGTGCAGTTGGTACAGTTGGTCGAGATTGTTTCCGCCTACGCCTTCCATCGCAATAAAGCGGTAACCGGCTGCCCAGCCCCAGTGCATCGAGGGGTTTTGAGGTGCGAGCGGACTGTCTGCGGGAAAAGCGGCGGGGTCTTCGTGGTTCATACCCTCATCGACGCCGACGTGAAAGCGAATTTGAGTAATATCCGTCGCATCGACCGCACCCAAATCCAAAACGGTTTCTTCGTCGGCGCGAATCAAAAAGTACAAATCGGACAGCTCGGTCGTCGTGCCGTCGTGTACGATGGTGAAGCCGGACAGGTAGTATTCCAGGCGATCGACGTTGAAACTGTGGCTCAAGTTATTCTCGGCGACGTTGTTAAAAGCGAAAGGCTCGCCGGCGAGTTTGTGATTGATTTTGAGAGAAATATTGCTTTGGGCGAAGGCACCGCAGGCAAGAAAGAAGACAAAAAAGAAAGCAGGTAATAATTTTTTCATAAGAAGATTTTTTTGAAAGAGGCGGTCACTGAGACCGGTGATAAAAGAAAAGCTAAAGATAGCGGATTATTTATCAAACGGCATAAAGAAAGCGGGTTTGGGAATGCAGATTACTTTTTTTTCGGCAGGAGCGGGATATTAATTTGGTAAAGGTAAAGTTTCGGGAAAATATTCGTTTTCCGTAAAAATGCGTAATTTTATGTCTGAAATGCAGAGGAAAAATTTTAAATCTCTTGACGAAAAGTTTTTGAAATTTCGGGATGTTTACGGCAGATTGAATTTGAAATTCGAGAGGTTCCGGGGTTTTTTAATAAAAAAACACAGCGCATTAAAATTGCTATCCGAATTAACGTCACATGCACAAAGAAAAAAACTTCGACAGAAGCGAAGGTAATCAAAGTCGCGACTCCATCGGTTCGGCTCCTTTTTAAAAAAAATGCAGAATGGATATTGTAAACGCATTTAAACAAAAAATCAGCCCCGAAAAAGTCCTTACCGGCTCCGAACTCGACTCCCGCTACGAACACATCTGGCGCACGGATACTCCGCTGCTTGCCCGCGCCCTCTGTCTGCCCGCGACGACCGAGGAAGTTTCGGAAATTATGAAAATCTGCCGTGCCGCCGGGCAAAAAGTGAGCGTACACGGCGGTTTGACCAACTTGGTCGGCGGCACTAAAACCGCTGCGGACGAGGTCGTTATTTCTTTGGAAAAGCTGAATAAAATCGAAGAAATCGACCCGCACAGCCGCACCGTCACGGTGCAGGCAGGCGTGATATTGGAGGAAATGCAGCGTGCGGTCGATGCGAAAGATTTGTTATTTCCGTTGAGTTTCGGGGCGAAGGGTTCGGCGCAAATCGGCGGGATGATTTCGACAAATGCGGGCGGTTTGCAGGTTTTTCGCTACGGTATGACGCGCAATTTGGTGTTAGGATTAGAAGCCGTGCTGCCCGACGGCACCGTCATTTCTTCGCTCAAAAAAATCATCAAAGACAACTCGGGCTATGACCTCAAGCAACTGTTCATCGGCTCCGAAGGTACACTCGGCATTGTAACCAAAGCAGTGCTGAAATTGGTCGAAAAACCGCAAAGTCGCGTCAGTGCTTTTATCGCTTTTAACGACTACGAAAAAACGGTCGGCTTTCTCAAATACGCTGACCGCCGCCTCGCCGGTACGCTCAGCAGTTACGAACTCATTTGGCAGGAAACCTACAAGGTGATGACCTCGCCGCCGGCGCAAATGAAACCGCCTTTACCGCAAAATTATCGGTACTACGTGCTGCTCGAAGGACTCGGCAGCGACCCGACCGCCGACCGCGCCCGTTTGTTAAAAATGCTCGAAGAGGCTTTTGAAAAAGGCATGATAGAAGACGCCGCGCCGGCAAATACCGAGGCGGATATGACGTGGTTTTGGACGATACGCGAAGACGTACATGTCGTCAAATCCGCCGCGCCGCATGACCATCATTTCGACATCAGTCTGCCGATTGCGGAGATAGGTCGGGTGACGGAGGAAATCAAAAATGAGTTATACAAAATACCCGAAGTCATCAACGTTTTTCCGTTCGGACACATTGCCGACGGTAATATTCATCTCATTATCGGCAAGGAAAACGCAGGTGCGGAATTGAAAGAAAAAATCGACCGCACCGTTTACGCACCGCTTAAAGCCTTAGGCGGTTCGGTGTCGGCGGAACACGGTATCGGCGTCGATAAAAAGGCGTATTTGTCTTACAGCCGCACAGAGGCAGAGATAAATTTGATGCGCCTTTTGAAGCGGACTTTAGACCCGAAAGGTATTCTGAATGCGGGCAAAATCATTTAGCGATTTTGGCGTGCTTGCGCAAGTCTTCCATAGTCACCGTCTGCAAAGCCTTCTCGTGGGTGCCTTCCAAAAAAACCGGCGGCGCGACTCCGGCCGTCATCGCTTCCTTCCAACGCGACACGCACAGACACCATTTATCGCCTGCTTTCAGACCGGGAAAGTGACTGCCGACCGGGTCTTTCAGATTGTTGCCGCAGCTTGCCGAGTAGTTCAAAAATGCGTCCGTCATTTCGGCGCAAACGACGTGTACGCCTCGGTCGCGGGCGTCGGTGTTGCAGTAGCCGTCGCGGTGCCAGCCGGTCAGCGGCTCGAAGCAGCAGGCTTGCAGTTCCGTGCCGAGCACATTTTTCGGGGCAGGGGAGGCATTGTCATTTTTCATGTCGAAAGTGTTGAAAGCGGTGAGGGTGATGAGAATAATTATTGCTGAAATGAAGCTGATTTTTTGCATGATTTTGAGATTGCGGGAAGATGAAAACGGAAGTCGTCTGTCGTGAAAGGGAATGGAAAAAAGCGGCTTTTGTTCATAAAAAAATCAAAACACCCCGGTATATCTGCGGCAACGAGCGGTTCAAAACCCCCTTCGCACCCCCGCCTTAAATATCACCGCCGCCGGCGCGCCCGGAATGACGCTCACGTCGATTTCCCAATCATTTTTCAGTTGCCAAATAAAATCCACCTCGCCGCCGAGCGGAAAAAAGCGGTACTGATATTTCTCGTTTTTAGTCGTGCGGTCGCCGTAAAAAGGGTCTAAGACGCGACCCGGATAAATGCGGTTCCAATTTTCGCGCACAAAAAATGCCGGTCCGAGACCCGCCGTCACGTAAAACTTTTTTCCCTGCTTTTTCCAAAAATCACGACGCAGTGCCGCGTGTACAAAACCCGCATTGTTAAAGCCGCTGTCCTTGTACCAACCCGCCGAAAAGCGCAGGTGCATCTTCGGTTTTTTGCGCCAAAAATACCAATCACCGTTGACTACCGGACCGGGGATAAAAACCACAAAACCGCCGGGGTCTAAGCGCAAATCATAGCGCTGCGGATTGCCGGTCTTGAAAGTATGCACCACGAAAGTCATCGTCTGCAAACCGATTTTGAAAGTGCGTGCGGCGGTCGTATCCTGTTGAGCGTGCAAAAGAAAAGGAAACAGGAGACAAAACAGGAGAATTTTTTTCGGCATAAGGTCGGAAGAGTTTTTTTGCTGTGTTTCGGATTATCTGCATTTCGCTGCGCAAAAATATGTAACATTATCCGAACTTTTAATATATGAATTTTGACGCACCGAATTAAGCGGGCTACCTCGTCGAATTTTCTTAATATTGCCCTCCTAAAAATTACGGGAAAAACATGAATATACTCCATACCGCCGACTGGCATCTCGGCAAAAAAACCGACGGCATCGACCGCCTGCCCGAGCAGCAAAAAGTCCTCGCCGAAATCTGTACTGTCGCCGACCGCGAAAATGCGGATGTCGTCATCGTCGCCGGCGATCTTTTCGACACCGTCAATCCTTCCAATCAAGCCGAAAAGCTGTACTACAAAACGCTCAAACGCCTGACCAATCAAGGCAAACGTCCCGTCATCGCCATCGCCGGCAATCACGACTCGCCGTACCGCATCGAAAATCCGATACCGCTCGCGCAGGAATGCGGCATCATTTTCAGCGGTTTTCCGCATACACAAATCGAACCGTTTACCTCCGACGCCGGCGTGAAAATCACCAAATCCGCCCCGGGTTTTATCGAAATCGAACTGCCGCAATACGACTACCCGCTGCGCGTTTTGCTGACCCCTTACGCCAATGAATTTCGCCTGAAAAAATACCTCGGCGCGGAAGACCGAGAAGAAGGACTGCGCACTCTTCTGACCGAACACTGGCAGGAAAACGCCGATAAATATTGCGACGAAAAAGGCGTAAATATTTTAACGACACATTTATTCGTCACCAAAAAAGACAACACCCCCGCGCCGGATGCCGAAAACATTGAACCCGAAGGCGAAAAGCCCATTTTGCATGTCGGCGGCGCACAAGCGATTTACACCGAAAACTTTCCCGAGCAACTGCAATACGTCGCCCTCGGACACCTGCACCGACAGCAGGAAGTGGCCGCCGCGCCCTGCCCGATAGTGTACAGCAGCAGCATTTTGGCATATAGTTTTGCCGAAGAAAATCAGACAAAATACGTGATGTCGGTCGAAATCGAACCCGGCAAATCCGCCGCAACCGAACGCATCGCCCTCAAGGAAGGAAAGCGACTGCACCGCAAAACCTTTGAAAAAGTCGAACCTGCCGTCGCTTGGTTAAACGAAAATCCCGACACTCTCGTCGAGCTGACCATCGTAACCGACGACTACCTCACCGGCACGGAACGCCGCTTGCTGCTGAATGCGCACGACGGTATTGTCGCGCTCATCCCGCGCGTACTGAATACCGAAAGCTACGACCTGCCCGAAAACAACATCGACCTCGGGCGCAGCACGGAAGAACTTTTTATCGACTTTTTTAAGAAAAATAAAAACGGTCAGGAACCGAACGAGGAAATTATGGCGATTTTAAAAGAAGTATTGGGAGAATGAAATGATGTACGAATTCCGATGTACGATGTACGAGTTTGGCTTTCGTTTTACTTTTTACTTTACGGAAATACTTGAAATTCAATTCTTCGTAAATTAATTTTAAATTACTCAACAAACGAATTATAAACGAAAAAACAACAACTATGTCATCATTCTGAAATTCAGAAAAGGACCACCCCGTAGAGACGTTGCACTGCGACGTCTTGCCAAGAAAAAACACGACCCGCAAAATTTCCCCCGAAAATAATATTTCAAGAAAAAAAACTAAACTAAAACTAAACCCAAATCCCAAAGCAAAAATTCATCGTACATCGTACATCGTACATCGTACATCGTACATCGTACATCGTACATCGTAAATCACAATCCATGTTACCGTTACAACTAAAAATCCAAGGCATCTATTCTTACCGCGAAGAGCAAACCATTGACTTCGCCACGCTGACGCAGGGTCAACTTTTCGGGATATTCGGGGCGGTCGGCAGCGGAAAATCTACGATATTGGAAGCGATGTCTTTGGCTTTATACGACAAAACGGAGCGATTCGGCAGCGGCAGCGGCGGACGCAATTATAATATGATGAACCTGAAATCGGATGTGCTGTCGGTCGTCTTCGATTTTCGGGCGGGCAACGGGTCGGACTATCGGTTCTCGGTAGAGGCATCGCGCAATTCCAAAAATTTCGAGAAAGTCAAGACTTTTCAGCGGGCAAGTTATGTCAGGCAGGCGGGGGAATGGGTGCCGACGGCGGAAACGGCGGAGGAAATTATCGGACTGAATTACGAAAACTTTCACCGGACGGTTATCATTCCGCAGGGCAAATTTTCCGAGTTTTTGCAGTTGACCGACGCGAAGCGGTCGGAGATGATGCAGGAAATTTTTCAGCTGGACAAATACGATTTGAAAGA
Organism: Saprospiraceae bacterium; assembly: GCA_020629965.1. Classification (GTDB taxonomy): domain Bacteria; phylum Bacteroidota; class Bacteroidia; order Chitinophagales; family Saprospiraceae; genus JAHDCG01. Next base: position 30,994 of record JAHDCG010000060.1, read on the forward strand.
CGCGGCGGGCAAAATATTAAGCCGGCAAAAGGACTTGATTACCGGCTTGGAAGGTAATTTGCTTTCTTACGAAGATATTTCCGAAGACCTTTTGCAAGCAACAAAAAATACTGCCGCCGAAAAGCAAAAAGAGCAAAAGGCAGTAGCCGAAAATTTGGAAAAAGCGCAGGCGGATTTACGGGAAGCGGAAAAATTGCAAGCCGTATTTGCGGAAATGAAAACCGCCGCCGGGCAGTTGGAAAAACTCAAAGCCGAAGAGCAAAAATACGCGGATTTGAAACTGCAAATCAAACAAACCCGCGAGTGCCGCGAGAAATTTTTGCCGCTGACCGAAAAGCGAGACGGTCTGCAAAACGACACGGCGGCGGGTGAAAAAGAATACGCGCGGCAGGAAGAGGCTTTGGCGGAAAATGAAAAAATCTCAGAGGTGAAAAATGCGGAGTACACGGATGTCAAAGCGATTTATGACACCCGCGAAGCAGCTAAAAATCGGGCGGAGGAGTTACTTAAAATTCTGAAAATCAATGACTTGGAAGAAGAGACGCAGGAATGTGAAGAGCGATTGAGAAAAGGCGAGAGCATGGTTGTCGAATTGCGAAAGCAGGTAAAAACAAAACAAGCGGAAGCCGAAAAACTGACCGCTGCCGTCGAAAAAGCCAACGCCGAAAAACCCGATAGCACCGAACTGACCGAGCTGCAAATTTGGTACGCCGAGCACAAAACCTGCGGCAAAGAAGTGCAACGGGTGCGCGGCGAACGCGATGCCGCCGATGCCGCTTATAAAGCAACGACAACGGGCTTTAAAACCGTTTTGGAAGAAGCCGGCTGCCCCGTCAACGGCGGCGGTTTAAAGGCAGCCGCCAAGCAACTCGAAACCGAAAAAGAGCGCGTCATTGCCGAGACGGAAGCCAAGCAGAAAGCAGCGGACGACCTCAGATTGCACGGAAAATTGGAAGAATTTGCCGCCAAACTGCACGAGGGAGAACCCTGTCCGGTCTGCGGCGCAACGGAACATCCGCAGCTTTTGGACTCGGAAGAAAATCTGAAAAAGCTGACCGGAATCGAAGCGGATATCGAGCAGTTGAAAAAGCGTCGAGAGCAACTGACCGCCTGCATTCGCCAAACCGACAGCCTTTTGGCGCAGGCGAAAGAGCAGTACAGCCATTTGCAAAAAAAGGAAAAAGAGCTGACCGAAAAAGAGGAGAACGAGCGCAAACACCGCGCGTCTTTTCCCGGTAAAACATTTAAAATCGACGAAGAAGAAAAAGTAAAAGCAGCGGCACAGCGGGTAAAAGAAACGGAAGAGCGGATAAAAAATTTAGTACAAGAAGAGAAAAAAATTCTGCTCGAAATCAAACACACCGAGCAAAAAGAACGGAAATCCGCCGACCTTTTGGCAAGTATAAAAACAACGCTCGCCGCCAAAAACAGCGAAAAAGAAACGCTGCTGCGACAACTGAAAGTCTTGGAACACAAAGATTTTGTGACTGCGGCGGCAACGGATTTACGGCAAGAAGCGGAGGTAATCAAAAGCAAAATCGCAGCGGCGGAACGCCGATACGAGATTTTGGATAAAGAAATCGACGCGCTGCGCAAGGAGATAAATTCGCTCGCCGGACAGATGAAACAAACCGCTAAGCAAAACGACACATTGCGCAAAAAAGCAGCGCAAACCGAAAAAGAACTCGCCGAAAAAATCGCCGCTTCCGACTACGCGGACGAAAGTGCCGTGCAGCAAATTTTAGCCGCTCGACTCGATACCGACCGAGCCGAAAACGACTGCGAGATGTACAACGACAATTTCAAAAAAGCCGAAGCCGACGTCAAGCGTTTGGAAATTTTGACCGCAGGTCGGGTTTTCGATGCCGCCGATTTTGCGGAAAAACAAGCGCAAGCGGAAAAATTGAATACCGAGCAAAAGCAAATTATCGAACGCATCGGAGAGTTGAAAAATCGCATAAAAGAACTGAAAGAAAATCTGGAGAAAAAAGCGGAATTGGAAAAGCAACTCACCGCCGCCCGTCTGCGCGAAGACAACATCAAAATACTTTTTAATCTGTTTTCGGGTAAAAAATTTGTGGACTACATCTCTTCCGTGCAGTTGCAAAATCTTTGTAACGCTGCCAATGCTCGCTTTAAGAAACTGACAAACGAGCGGTTGCGTTTAGAATTGGACAAGAATAAATTTATCGTGCGCGACTACCTCAACGGCGGCAAAACCCGCAGTGCGCGCACCCTTTCCGGCGGTCAAACCTTCCAGGCCTCCCTCTCGCTCGCCCTCGCTCTCGCCGAAAGCGTGCAGCAGCAAAACCGCGCCGAGCAAAATTTCTTTTTTCTCGACGAGGGCTTTGGTACGCAGGACAAGCAATCTTTGCAAGCCGTTTTTGAAGCCTTAAAATCGCTGCGCAAAGAAAATCGAATAGTCGGTGTCATTTCGCACGTAGAAGAACTGCAACAGGAAATCGAGGTAAATTTACAAATCAAAAACGACGATGAACGGGGGAGTCTGGTACGAGAGAGTTGGGCGTAATTAAATACCGGAGTTTGTAGGTTAAACCTTGTTGAGTTGTTTATGAAAACACCCGAGTAATTTTATATTTGTCCGAACTCTTTTTTTTAATACAATATTTGTAACTACTTAGGTGTCTGACACCATATTCACGCAAATAATGAGAAAGTTATGTTTTTTCGAGGTCTTGCGAACAAAAGGTGTCTGACACCGATGTTGAGATTCGCATCGGTGTCAGCCTGTCCCGCACTTCAGTCGGGAACGCTTTTTTCGCTTAAATCTTAGATTTTACTCGCAATATTTTCGCTTTTTACCGGTAGCAGCGTCAGACACCTAAACAGTTACGATTTTTACAAAAATGCCGTCGAAAAGGAGCAAAGCTATCCGCAGGTCCTCCGTTCCGTCAAACTCAAAATGCTGTCGCGACCGGAGACGGCACTGCCTCGCTATTGGGCGCCTTTCGTGTTGATGGGAGAGTGATAACCCGGATGATTATTCTGTAACGGTGAATGCGGAATTTCATACTGCTCCAAAAAATGTTTAGAAAAAAACGTTGTTTTTCGTTCTCTGTCAAACAGGGGGCAATACTCCTTTTACGCCGGCAAAGCCAAAACCCTTCTCCGAAAATTCGGTTTTGACTTGCATATTTTAGAACCTTCTTAAAAAATGTGTAAGCATGAAAAACTTTAAATTTTTAACCTGTTTATTTCTCTTTGCGGGTCTGTTCACCTTCACTTCTTGTGACGATGACGAAGCAATGCCCGACCCGGAACCGACTCCGATGAACATCGTAGAAACCGCACAGGCGACCGACGACCTCAGTCTTTTGGTCGATGCACTCGTGCAGGCAGACCTTGTCTCTACCCTCGAAAGCGACGGCCCGTTCACGGTTTTTGCCCCGAACAATGCAGCTTTTCAAGCACTGTTGGACTCCAACCCGAGTTGGAACTCCTTGGCTGACATCGACAATAATGTGTTGGCAAACATTCTCAAATTTCACGTTTTAGGAGCACGTGTTCCCGCTGCCGATTTAAGCGACTCTTACGTCACTACTTTGGCGACCGACGCTCCTAACGACGAGCAGATTGTCCTGCAAATCGACGTCACCGGCGGCGTAACCTTCAACGGTACGACCGAGCCGATTACCACCGACATAGAAACCACCAACGGCATTGTACACATTGTGGACGAAGTGATGTTGCCGCCGTCCGTGGTTGTATTGGCACTTAACAATGACAACTTTTCCTCTTTGGTATTAGCTTTGACCCGCGAAGATTTGGACACGGATTACGTGGATATTCTTTCGGGCGACGGGCCGTTCACGGTTTTCGCACCCACCAATGCCGCTTTCCAAGCACTTTTGGACTCTAACGAAGAATGGGACGCGTTAGGCGACATCCCCGCCGAAACTCTCACGGCGGTGTTAAATTATCACGTAGTCAGCGGTGCGAACGTACAGTCAGACCAACTCAGCGACAATCAGGAAGTCGAATCACTCGGCGGCACCTTGACGGTTGACCTGAGCGACGGCGCAAAATTGGAAACGACAAGCGGTCAATCGGTCAACATTTCCGTACTTGACGTACAAGGCTCGAACGGCGTCGTACACGCGGTAGATATGGTACTTGTACCGTAAAGCAAAAATGTAATTTTAGTGAAAAGAACGGAGTTTATCAGGCGTGATGTCGGGTAAACTTCGTTGTTTTTTCGGTGCGAGTGATTAAAATCCGCCGTCTCCGGGTTGCCCGTATGAGACAGAGGAAGGTTTTCAATTTCGAAGGGGAGGATTGAGAGCTAATCACGCCCGTTGCGGCGGATTTGTGAGAGTGAATTTCAATTCTAAAAGGTACGATTGAGAGACAGTACCAACGGCGCAAATGATAACGTACAAGATTATTTCAATTCCAAAAGGTACGATTGAGAGAAGCAAATTGCGAGCCGATACTGTACCGACTCGCAGATTTCAATTCCAAAAGGTACGATTGAGAGTGTATTCACGTCTCGCATCCCTACCGCACCGCTGAAATTTCAATTCCAAAAGGTACGATTGAGAGTCATTCACCGGGTAAGGGTTGCCGTCCGCATCCAGGATTTCAATTCCAAAAGGTACGATTGAGAGATGCGTACCAAAACCGACATCGAGTC
>JAHDCG010000061.1 GCA_020629965.1 Saprospiraceae bacterium
CAAAAAGGATATTTTTCATGTGAGAGTAGTTTTTTTTGATGAGGGTCAAAGGTGCTGATTTTTGTTGGTTTTGGGTGTCTTTCGTTGTACATAAAGCGAGCTTTGCAGACACTTGATACAAGTGTTTTTATTCGCTTCGTAATTTAGCTAAATACTCTCTTGGCGTCAAAACGGAAAGCTCGCTTTCTTTATAGTCTTTGGTATTTCGAGTAATAATTATTTTGTGTCCCGCTTCTGCTGCACAAAAGTTCTGAATACTGTCTTCAAAATCTTTAAACTTAGAATTCAGGACTTGGTCGATTACGACTTGACCTAAGTTCTCTATACTGATGATTTTTAATATTTTTCTGATTTTAAAGTCAGCTTGATTTTTATCTTCAAGCCTACCGATAATGTAGTGCATATTTGCAACACTCAAGAGAGAAGAGCAAAGTTTAACCTTAGTTTCGATACACTCTTCTATCAAAATTGCTGTGTCATCAGAAAACGGCTTTCTGTCGAGTAAAAAATCAAGCAAAACATCAGAGTCTATGAAGAGTTTTTTCATTTACCTAAATATTTATCAAGCCGAGCATCTTGCAAAATTTCTTCGTAAGAAGTAAAGTTGTCAGGCATTTTGACAGAACCTTTTAGTTCTCGGACAATTGTCAAGGAAGACCTTTTTTCGTCGGATTCTTCTTGCACAGCAAGAGATTTTAAATACTCTTCTACTATTTTCGATAAGCTTTTCCCACTCGATTTAGCGTAATTCTTAGCATGTTGAATCACGCTTTGATTTATTGATAATGTTAGTTTGTTATTCATACGTGTAAATTTTTACGTGCAAATTTAAAATCTTTTATTCGAACTTACTAATCTTTTCGATTTTTAGAATTTGAATACTCGAAATTTGCGATATTACTAAATCTTACAATCGTCATTCCGTATTCATTTCTCTTTCTTTTTCAATTCCAAAAAAACATCACCCAAAAATATGCGTTATCTACCCTCACCTCATTCTCTCGTCAAAAACTGACTATGCAAAAAATCCTGACTTTTACAATTTTCCTCCTCACCGCCAGCCTCCTCTCCGCCCAAACCGATAAAATTACCCTCAGCGGTACGGTCAGCGACGAAGAAACGGGCGAGACGCTCATCGGCGCGACCGTCCTTATTCCCGCCTCCGGCGAGGGAACGGTTACAAACGAATACGGCTTTTACTCCCTTTCCGTGCCGCAGTCCGACACGACGAAAACGGTGGTTTTCAGTTACATCGGTTTTCAAAAACAAGAAAAAACCTTTACGCCGAATGCCGACCAAACCATCAATACCGCGCTCGGTACGGGTGTGAATTTGACGGAGGTCGTCGTCAAAGCTAACTCTTTTGAAGAGCAACTGAACTCGACCGAAATGAGCGTCGAAACCGTCACGACGCGCGAAGCCAAATTGCTGCCCGCCCTCCTCGGCGAAAGCGACATTTTACGCACTATTCAACTCAAACCCGGTATTCCCTCGGGCAGTGAAGGCTCGACGGGACTGTTTGTGCGCGGCGGCGGCAGCGACCAAAATCTCATCGAACTCGACGAAGCCATCGTTTACAATCCCAATCACCTGTTCGGCTTCTTCAGCACTTTCAATACCGATGCGGTGAAAGATTTGAAACTGTACAAAGGCGGTTTTCCCGCAGAGTACGGCGGGCGACTCTCATCGGTCATCGACGTAAAACTGAAGGAAGGCAACAACAAAAAATTCTCGGGGCAGGGTGGCTTGGGTTTGATTTCTTCGCGGCTGACTCTGGAAGGTCCGATTGTCAAAGAAAAAGCGTCCTTTATGGTGTCGGGGCGGCGGACTTACGTGGATATTTTCACGCGACAAATTAACAAAAGCAACGAAGACAATCCGGATGCCAACCTCATTCCCGATTACAGTTTTTACGATTTGAATGCTAAAGTCAACTACACTTTGAGCGACAAAGACCGCGTTTATATCAGCGGCTACTTCGGGCGCGACCGGTTCGGTTTCAGCAATGATTTTTTCAATTTTTCTTTCGATTGGGGAAATGTGACGGGTACGGCGCGTTGGAATCACGTCTTCAATCCGCGCCTGTTTGTCAATACGACTTTTACGACTTCCGATTATAACTACGACATTCGCAACGAAATTACGGGCTTTTCCTTCGATATCGGCTCACGCATCCGGGACAAAACCTTGAAGTCCGATTATTATTTCAACCTCGATAATCAACACACTTTGCGCTTCGGCGGGGCGGTGACTTATCATCAGTTCGAGGTCGGGCGACTCAAAGCCGGCAGCGACGACGGCGAGGTTTCTTTTACCGCCGGGCAGGACTATGACGGCACCGAGGCGGCGGTTTACATCTCCGACGAGTGGTCGCCCAACAAGCGACTTTCCGTCAACGGCGGCATTCGCATTTCTTCGTTTTTCAACGACGGCGAGTCTTTTTTTAACATCGAACCGCGCATCGCTTCGCGCTATCGTTTGACCGAAAAAATGACTTTAAAGGCGAGTTACGCGCGCATGAATCAGTACCTGCACCTCGTCAGTTCATCCGGTTTTGCGCTGCCGACAGACGTTTGGTATCCTTCGACCGCCGCCGTGCAACCGCAAAGCAGTGACCAAATCGCGGGCGGTTTTTCGTTGCTGCTCGGTAAACAATTTTTTCTCACCAACGAATACTACTACAAGCGACTCGACAATCAAGTGGACTTCATCGACGGCGCGAATTTATTTGCCAACGTAGATTTGGAAGGCGATTTTGCCATCGGTAAAGGCTTTGCTTACGGCATGGAAATCAGCATCGAGAAGAAGGAAGGGAAATTTACCGGTTGGGTTGGCTACACTTTGGCGCGGACGCGCTTGGGCGACTTCAAGACCATCGACCCGCTTGAAACTTTCGGGCAGGGCAGCTCTTACTTTTCACCGCGCTACGACCGCCGTCACGATATTTCGGTCGTCGGTCTGTACGAAATCAATCGGCGACTTTCGGCAACGGCATCGTGGGTGTACGGCTCGGGCGATTTGATTTGGCTGCCGACGGGTCGCTTTACTTTACAGGATGTCAGCGGCGCGGATTTTCAGGCGGTCACACCCGTTTACGGCGACCGAAATAATGTGCGTCTCGCGCCTTTTCACCGTTTGGATGTCAGTTTGATTATCAAATTTTTTCCGAAATGGGGCGAGAGTGACTTGACGCTGAGCGCGTTCAATGCTTATGACCGTCGCAATGCGTTTTTTGTATTTTTGGAACCGGAGTTCAGCACGGTCGATACGGGCACGGGGACGAGCATTGAAATCCCCGAGAGGGTAGCGGCGAAGCAGGTTTCGTTGTTTCCGGTGCTGCCGTCGGCGACATTTAATTTTAAGTTTTAGGAGATTTTTTTTACGCTGATTTTTTATGATTTTTTAAGATTTTCGCTGTTTTTTCTTTTGAATAATTCACTAAACTATGACTTAACCGGACTTCGAGCCCGGAGAAAGTTCCCCCGATTCGGGGGTTAGGGGGCTGAAGACGCTGTTTTTTTCACCCTCTTGGACCTTAAAAATTTAACTATGTTTTATAAATATCTTAGCTTCTTCGCCTTTTGTCTGCTCGCTTTTTCCGCTTGCAATTTAGAGAAAGAAATCGAACTCGAACTGCCCGACTACGAAACCCAAACCGTGGTCGAAGGCTATTTGCAACCCGGCAAACCCTTCACGCTTTTGCTGACCGAGAGCGACCCGTTTTTTGCGTCCTTCGGCACTTTGGATAATCAGTATTTGGAAAATCTGCTGAAAGACGACGCGGAGGTGACTATCTCTTATAACGGGCAGGATATTTCCTTGCAAAACGGCTTGTTTTTCAATTTACAAACGGGAAAACTTTACAATTATCAAGCGCAAAATTTCTTCGTTCCCGAAGATTACGAAGAGGAATTTACGCTGAATATCCGCACCGCCGACGGCGAAATTATTACCGGCAAAACCCGCATCGCCCCGCCGACGGCAATCGACAGTTTGGTCATCGAATTTCAGGAAAACAATGACACCTTGGCTCGCGTTCTAACCTACGCAAGCGACGACGTCGATAATGTCAATTTCTACCGCCGCATTTTTCTGACCGGCAGCGACCGCTTCGTTGACCAAGATTTTGCGGTCGATGACGAACTTTTGGACAGCGAAACTTTCGTCTTCGGAACGGGCTATGACTTTGCGCCCGGCGACACGGTGGCTTCCGTTTTTTCGCAAATCAATGAAGACTATTACCGCTTCATCAACAGCGTCCAAAATGCCGTGGACTCTAACGGAAATCCCTTCGGGCAGCCGAGTGTCATCATCTCTAATGTGGAAGGCGAAGGAAACCCAATCGGAATTTTTACCGGTTTTGTGCAGGATGAAGTGATAAGAATAGTGCCGGAGTAAAATTCGTTGTCGGTTGTCGATTGTGTAAAAGGGTAAAAAAACTCTGCGTTTCCGCGCCTCTGCGTTCGCTGCTCTTTTGCAACTCTAACCAAAAACTTACAAACTCCGACATGGAAAAATTCGCCCGACTTTTCACCCGTTTAGACCAAACCACCAAGACCAATACCAAGGTCGCCGCCCTCGCCGAATACTTTGCGGAGGCAGAGGACGAAGATAAAATTTGGACGATTGCCCTGTTGTCGCACCGCCGCCCGCGCCGTACCGTTAAATCGACATTACTGCGCGAATGGACTTCCGAAATCAGCGGCATCCCCGGTTGGTTGTTTGAAGAAAGTTATTACACCGTGGCGGATTTGGCGGAGACGATTGCTTTGGTTTTGCCGGAGGCGGAAAGAGAAAGTGACGAGAGTTTAAGCTATTGGATAAACTATGTGCGCGACCTCGGCAATTTGGACGACGAGGGCAAAAGAGAAGCCGTTTACGACGCTTGGAACATGCTGGACACCACGGAGCGTTTCGTGTTTAACAAACTCATCACGGGCAGTTTTCGGGTCGGTGTCTCACAAAAATTGATGGTGCGTGCCCTTGCCAAATACTCCGAAATCGAAGAAAATATCTTGGCGCACCGCCTCATGGGAGACTGGACGCCCGACTCGACGACCTTCATGGAGTTGGTTTTTACCGAAAATCCTTCCGATAATATTTCCCGCCCTTATCCTTTTTATCTCGCTTATGCTTTGGAGCAAGAACCCGCAGAACTCGGTCCGGTCACCGATTGGCAAGCCGAGCGCAAATGGGACGGCATTCGCGGGCAGGTTATCGTGCGCGAAGACGAACTGTTTGTTTGGTCGCGCGGTGAAGAATTGGTGACACCGAAGTTTCCCGAATATCATCCGCTCGCCGATTTATTGCCGAACGGCACGGTCATCGACGGCGAAATTCTGCCTTACCGCGACGGCAGCCCGCTAACCTTTAACGACCTGCAAACCCGTATCGGTCGCAAAAATGTAACCAAGAAAATATTGGAAAGTGCCCCCGTCGTTCTCATGGCTTATGACCTGTTGGAGTACGAGGGCAAAGACATCCGCGAGCTGCCGATGCAGGAACGCCGCGAACTTCTGGAAAGATTATTAGAAGAAAACGACACGCAGGGCTTGGTCATTTTATCTGAAATCGTACCCGCCGAAAATTGGGAAGACCTCGCCGCCGCCCGCGCGGAAAGTCGGGCTTTTCTCAGTGAGGGTTTGATGTTGAAGCGCAAAAATTCTCCTTATCGCTCGGGTCGAAAACGCGGCGACTGGTGGAAATGGAAAGTAGAACCGCTGACTATCGACGCAGTAATGATTTACGCGCAACGCGGCTCCGGCAGACGCGCTAATCTGTACACTGATTACACTTTCGCGGTGTGGGACGGCGATAAATTGGTGCCGTTTACCAAGGCTTATTCAGGATTGACGGACAAAGAATTTCGCCAAGTTACCGCTTACGTGCGCAAGAACACCTTAGAACGTTTCGGTCCCGTGCGCTCCGTCAAACCCAAGCACGTTTTTGAAATTGCCTTTGAAGGCATCCGAGAATCGACACGCCACAAATCGGGCGTCGCCCTCCGTTTCCCGCGCATGCTCCGCTGGCGACATGATAAGCCGATTGAAGAGGCAAATACTTTGGATGATTTGAAGCAATTATTGAAGCAATACGGGTGAGGTGATGTACGATTTCAGATGTACGATGTACGAGGCGCGTCTCTCTAAAAACGCTCCTAAGATTAACCGCTAAATTTGATTTTCTCTCTCAAAGAAAAAACGTGACAAGAGGCTTCAAAAGAAACAAAACTGCCCCCCAATTCACTCACTCCCCTCAAGCAATCGTAAATCGTACATCGTAAATCGTATATCGTAAATCGTCTCATTTTTTCCCGATAAACCCGTCTTCCGTTATTTCCAACATTGTTTCCGGAAAATCTTCGTTCGTCAGTTGAATGAGTTTTTTGGTAGCGCGCGCCTCCGGGTCTATTTTCGGACCGTGTGTCTTTCCTTGATAAATCGGCGTAACCTCGCCGTACACAAAGCCGCCGTTTTCGTCCAAGTATAACTTTAAAATAGGAGCGATGCCCGCCGCGCCGCGCAGATTGAAGCGACCATAGGTGCAAAAATTTCCGAGACTGTAAATGATGAAGCGATTGTTGTAAAGTTCCGCTGCACGGGTAACGTGCGGGCCGTGACCCAAGATGAGGTCTGCACCGGCGTCAATCATGGCGTGAGCGAAATTGTACACATTTCCGCGATTTTCGCCGTAGTAAGTCTCCGTTTTACGCGTGACGTGTTGGTTCTTTTCGCCCTCGGCGCCGCCGTGGAAAGAGACGATAACGATGTCGTTTTCCGCCGCTAATTTTTCCACGATTTGCTTGCCGCGTGAGATATTGCGCACATCTACCGTGCCGCTGTTGGGTGCGAATGCCGCAAAGCCGTAGCGGATGCCGTCCTTTTCCCACGAGGCGGTTTCGTCGGTGCCGGCGAGTCCGGCGTATTGAATACCCGCTTCGCGCAGCAGTTGTTTGGTTTTGGTTCTGCCCGTCGGGCCGAAGTCGCCCGAGTGGTTATTTGCAATACTCAACACATCGAAACCGGCGTTGACGTAATGCTGCATGTAGCTTTCCGGCGAGCGGAAAACGTAACAGACTGCAGGATTTTTACAGCGTTTGGCGGTGCCGCCGCTGTCTAATATCGTGCCTTCGAGATTTCCGAAAGTAACGTCTGCGTTTTGCAAAATCGGAGTGACCTCCGACAATAAGTCTTTTCCGCCGTTGGCAGGTAAATACGACGCAGAAGGGTAGTTGGTGCCCAACATCATATCGCCCACCGCGACGATGCTGACGAGCTTAATACTTTTTTCTTCTTCCTGCGCCGTAGCGGAGAGTGAAAAAATTAAAGCAAAAAAAAGACACCCGATAGTGCGGATGCCCGATAGTGTATTATCAAACATAGTTTTTATTTTTATTGAGTTTCCGGTATCAGGCACTTTTTATTTGTAAGACTGCGATAATTCTTTTCTGTTGTACCTTTTGCTTGAGTCAAGTGTCAGACACCTACCGGTCATTAGTTTCATAAATCGGACGAGAATAATCTCTCTAATCCACAAAAAAATACCGTCTTGATATTGAAAATCAAGACGGTATTTTTTTAATCCAAAGATTGATTTGCGGTTTCCGCTAAATTTTTCAACTCATCGTATTCTTTCGGACTCAATCCGTCTAAGCAGTAGTCAATTGGGTTGACCCTGCGACCGTCTTTGATAATTTCGTAGTGCAAGTGCGGCGCCGTCGAGCTGCCCGTACTGCCTACCAGACCGATAGCCTCTCCCTTTTTCACCTTCTGTCCTTTTTTCACATCGATGCGACTCATGTGACCGTATAAGGTTTTATAACCGAAACCGTGGTCGATAATCACGTTGTGACCGTAGCCTGTACGAATTTTTTCGACACGTTCTACTACACCGTCGCCGGTAGATTGAATTGCCGTGCCCTTCGGTGCGGTAAAGTCGATGCCGGTGTGCATTTTTCTCACCTTATGTATAGGATGAATACGCATACCGAAACCGGAAAGTAATTTGATGTTTCTTGCCAATTTGTCCGAGCGGACGGGCTTGATAGAAGGGATAGAGGCAAATCGTTCCTCTTTTTTGACTGCGGCTGCGGCGATTTCATCCAATGACTCGGATTGCTTTGCCATGCGGCGTTTTAAGTTATCGGTTCTTTGTAAGACGTGTGCCATTAGGTCGCCGGACTCACCGAAAGTTCTTAAATCTTCGTAGCGGTCGCTACCACCGATACCGCCGTTCCATACATTCTCATCAATCGGATCCATGCCCAAAATCATGCGGTGAATGCCTCGGTCGCGGTCTTGCATCTTAGCGAGTGTCTCGTCAAATGCGAGCAGTTGCGTTTCCTGTAGGCGTAGTTGCTCTTGCAATTTCGCTATTTCGACCATTTTTGCCTGCTCATTTGGTGACGGAAGTAAATTCCAAACCATAAGCGTAAAGACGGCACCGGTCAATAACGCTGCACTTGTAAAACCTAAAATGCGTAAAAGACGCTCTTTCAGAGTTACTTCTACGACTTCGTAGCGCAACGTGTGTTTATTATAGACAAACTTTTCCTTTCCCATGTTATTTAAAAAGTAATTCAAAGCTCAACTTACAGCCCTCCTGCTTAAAATTTTCTGTCGCAAATAAAGATAAAATCCTTAGTTTTGACAGGTTGAGATAAATGTGTTGTTAGTAAAAAATTTTCTCATTTGTGTTTGCTCTTAAATCTTTAAGTCAGGGATAAAAAATTCGTAAACGGCTGATAATCAACGGGTTTCGGTAAAATCAGGACTCAAAGGTAATACAGAATCTTTAGATTCCAAATATTTCCTCATTTTTTTAAACTGCCGGAGTCCGGCTTACCAAAAAGCTTTGCAAATTGTTTTGTGTAGATTTCTCAAGTTCAGGGAGTTTAAGCATACGTTTTTCGCTGAATTTGTTCGATAAAAACCCAATCTTTTTTTATTCAGCGTGCAAATATGGTAATAAAAATTGAACTTTCAAGTATTCTTAATAGTTTTTAACAATTTCATATTTTTGAAATGTAATCTTTTTACGGATTCCTAAGTCTTTGTTTTTCAGAAAGTAAGGAACTTTTCGCTTTTTCTTGACGATAATTTTAAAGACAAAACTACTCCTCGCAGGTTGCTTTGCGGCGGGTTATTTTGTATGCGAAAAACGTTTACTTTTGCGGGCGTTTGAGCGAACTTATGATTTGAATTTAACGTAAAAATTTGCATCGCATTCAAACTAAAATCAGAAAAGCCGAGAAGAACACAACGCGCAAAATTACCGCAAACTTCTCCGGAAAATAATAATTATGACCTCTTCCGAAATACGCTCCCGGTTCTTGGATTTTTTTAAATCAAAAGACCACAAAATCGTAGCCTCCGCGCCGATTGTCAACAAAAACGACCCGACTTTGATGTTTACCAATGCGGGGATGAATCAGTTCAAAGATTACTTTTTGGGTAATCAGGTGCCGGACAGCCGCCGGATTGCCGATACGCAAAAGTGTCTGCGGGTCAGCGGTAAGCACAACGACTTGGAGGAAGTGGGGCGCGACTCTTATCACCACACCATGTTCGAAATGTTGGGCAACTGGTCGTTCGGTGATTATTTTAAACAAGAAGCGATTGACTGGGCTTGGGAATTGCTGACGGAGGTCTATAAACTGCCTAAAGACCGCCTGTACGTGACGGTTTTTGAAGGCGATAAGGAGGACGGCTTGGATGCGGACAACACGGCGGCGGATATTTGGAAAAAACACGTACCCGAAGACCGCATTTTGTGGGCGAACAAAAAAGATAATTTTTGGGAAATGGGGGAGACCGGTCCCTGCGGGCCTTGCTCGGAAATTCATATCGACATCCGCGACGACGAGGCGCGTGCGAAACTGGACGGCGCGGAATTGGTCAACATGGACGACCCGCTGGTGATTGAAATTTGGAACCTCGTTTTCATTCAATTCAATCGCAAAGCGGACGGTTCTTTGGAGGCATTGCCCGACCGACACGTCGATACGGGCATGGGTTTCGAGCGGTTGTGCATGGCAATTCAGGGCAAAAAATCGAACTACGATACGGACGTTTTTTCGCCTTTCGTAGCGATGATTGAAAAGGAAAGCGGTGTGAAATATACCGGCAGTTACGCTTCGGATGCAAAGACGGATATTGCGATGCGAGTGATGGTGGACCACATCCGAGCGGTGAGTTTTACGATTGCCGACGGACAACTGCCGGAGAGTAACGGCGCGGGATACGTCATTCGTCGCATTTTGCGCCGGGCGGTGCGGTATTACTATTCCTTTTTGGATATGAAAAAGCCGTTTTTGCACAAAATGGTGCCGCTGCTCGCTGATACTTTTAAAGATGTTTTTCCGGAATTGAAAGCACAAGAAACGCAGGTCGCGCGCATCGTGGAAGGGGAGGAAAAAGCATTTTTGAATACGCTCGAAAACGGCTTGCGTCGCTTTGACTCTTTGGAAATTAAAGACGGCATCATCAACGGACAAGACGCTTTTGAACTGCTCGATACTTTCGGTTTTCCGATTGATTTAACGCGACTTTTGGCAGAAGAAAAGGGGCTGAAAGTCGATGAAAAAGGTTTTGAAGCAGCTATCGAAGAACAGAGAACGCGCTCCCGCAAAGATGCGGAAAAATCGGTCGGTGATTGGGTGACTGTTCACAACGATGAGGAAACGGAATTTATCGGTTACGACAATTTGACGGTCGAAGGCGCGCGTATTTCCAAGTATCGCATTGTCGAAATTAAGAAAAAACATCAGTACCAAGTCGTGCTGAACAAAACGCCGTTTTATGCGGAAAGCGGCGGGCAGCACGGCGACACGGGACTGCTGTATGTGGGTGAGGAGAAAATTCCCGTACTCGACACACAGAAGGAAAACGATTTAATTATTCACATCGTCAAAAAGTTACCGGAAAAACCGGAAGCGGCGGTGCGCGGCGAGGTCAATACGACAAAACGCGCGGCGACTTCCAAAAATCACACGGCGGTACACCTGATGCACGCGGCTTTACACGAGATACTGGGTAAAAACGCACTGCAAAAAGGGCAGGATGTGGACGACCGTCGTCTGCGTTTTGACTTCTCGCATTTTCAAAAAGTGACTCCGGAAGAAGTCGCAAAAATCGAGGCGCGGGTGAATGAAAAGGTTCTGGAAAATATTGCGCTCGAAGAAAATCGCAACATGGCAATCGAAGAGGCAAAAGAAGCGGGTGCGCTGATGCTTTTCGGCGAAAAATACGGCGACACGGTGCGCATGGTGACTTTTGACAAAGACTTTTCGCAGGAGCTGTGCGGCGGTACACACGTCGGCGCGACCGGCAAAATCGGTCTGTTCAAAATACTGTCGGAAAGCGGGGTAGCGGCGGGCGTTCGTCGCATCGAAGCGGTGACCGGAGACCGCGCAAAATCATTTGTCGATAAGGAGCTGCAGGAACTGAACGCGGTGCGTGACTTGTTGAAAAATCCGAAAGATTGTGTTAAAAGCGTAGCTTCTTTGCAAGACGAAAATAAAACGCTGAAAAAGCAAATCGAGCAACTGATGAACGAGCAGGCGAATGCACTGAAAAAAGACTTGCTGCAACAGTTTAAAGAAAAAGACGGCTACAAACTCTTAGCGGCAAAACTGCCGCTGACGGACAGCACGACGATTAAAAACCTTGCGTACCAAATTGAAAAAGAAGCGGGGCAAGTCGTTATTGTATTCGGCGCGGAGGTCAACGGCAAGCCGCAACTGACGGTGGTCATTTCGAAAGAATTGACGGAAAGTAACAAAGATTTACACGCCGGAAATATCATCCGCGAGTTGGCGAAGTCGATTAAAGGCGGCGGCGGCGGTCAGCCGTTTTTTGCGACGGCGGGCGGTAAAGATGTGAGCGGGTTGGATGCGGCGATTGCGCGAGCGGAAGAGATGATAAAATAGTTGGTGGGTGGTGGTTGGTAGGTGGTTGGAAAAAATTCATGACTGCACGTTATCTTTCTATCTGACTGATTGTCACTATACAGAAAAAAGGAGTACGGAATTTGGTTTTCGTGCTCCTTTTTTTGATTAAAAATGCAGCGTAATTGAAATGTGTTTATCTTGCGGTAAATAAATTGAAGTTTATGAAAATAACGTTGAAAGATTTCGGTCCGATACACCGGTTCGATTTTGATTTGAATAAGGACTTGCATTTGATTTACGGTGAAAATAACATCGGGAAGTCGTGGGCGGTTAATGTAATTTATTGTTTTTTGAAGGGGTTAAAAGATGGTGCTCAAGACGTTGAAATTAACATTGGTCGTAAAAGCGAACAGAAAAAAGAAAATTCTATAAACCGCAATTTGTCCGACTATATCGAAAATCTTATTTCATCAAATTTTATAAATAATTTTCATGGCTTTTTAGAAAATACTTATACCAATCCTACCGGAAAAATTGAAATAAAAACTTTCGAGGGCTTGTTAATTCACGAAATTTCAAACAAAATCAGTATTAATTTAAAGCTGTCAAAAGAAGAGTATAATTTCCCTTTAAAAATATCAAAATATGCAGGAACCTTTATTTCCTTGAAGAAAAACGGCATCAGCAACATAGACTTCCTCCCCGCCTCTCGCTCGGGCCTATACGCGCCCCTCAGCGGCATGGGCGAAATCATGGCGGAGCTTTCACAAAAAAATCTCAAATCTTCTTTCAAATTACCGCGATTGTCACAAGCGGTTTCCGATTATTTTTTAGATTTAATGTCCGAAGAAAAGAGCGATTTCGACTCTTTTCACACGACGAGTACGCAGGTAGAAGAAAAAATTCTCGGCGGTAAAATTTCGCTCGACCCTGCCACCAAGCGTATCTTTTTTACGGATAAAGCGGGCAGAAAATTTCCCGTTACCGAGACGGCGTCTATGATTTCGGAATTGGCTCCTTTGGTGCTTATTTTGAAAAAAATCGAACGCAGGAATCTGCAAGAAAATGGTTTGAAATCTTTGTTGATTATCGAAGAACCGGAAGCGCATTTACACCCGAAAGCACAGGTTTTGCTTATGGAAATTTTCGGCGAATTGATAAAACACAATGTCAAAATCGTGATGACTTCGCACAGCAATTATATGTTTAATAAGTTGAGTAATCTGCTGTTAGCGGGCGAGGTAAGCGCGGAGCAAACAGCTATTTACCATATGGAAATGACGGAAAAGGGCAGCGTAGTCAGAGACGATATGCAGGCAACGGCGGAAGGTGCGGAAGACCATAATTTTGCGGACACGGCGGCAGATTTATACGAAGAGCGCATAGAATTATATGACCGTTTAAACGCCGAAAATGCTGATTAAAGAACTGCGCGAACATCCGGAATTGCTCGATTTTATCGCCGACCGTTGCTGTGATGAGAAGGAAGAATTACGGGTTGATTTTTCCGGTGAAATTCCTGCTGAAGACTATTTGATTATCAAACCGGATGAATTTTACGCCTCGCTGAACTTAGGAACGGCAACGCCTAAATCTCCGGACTGCTTCATCGTACAACGCTGCGCGGAAGGAAATTTTCACATTTATCTGATTGAATTTAAAAACTTTTCCAAACGGCGCAGTAGTTTGAAAGACGAAATTTTTGCAAAGTTCGAAACCTGTCTGCATGACTTTATGAGCGACCGATTTCGTGAGCAGTTTTATAACTTGGACTATGCCTTCAAAATTCAACCGATACTCGTTTTGGCGAATGTGAACGACCGAAAAATCCGCAACTTTAAATTTGATTTTTTGTTGGCGTTGCCGCCGTTAAAATTCGGCAGCAAACGTTATGCAATTCGCGGAGAAGAACCTCATCCGATGATAAATTCTTGTTAAAAACGTGATTTATCCACCAACTTCCTCACACTCTGTTAATATCTTTCTCCACCATTTGATAATTGATAAAAAGCAACAGCACCAACAGCAATAATGCACCCGCCTGATGCAGTGAACCGTACAAAACCGGCACTGAACCAAAGCAATTTATCACCGTCAAAACACCGAGTAAAAACTGAATTCCTAACATAATTATCAACAGTGTGTTAGCAGTTTTCAACTTAGCGGAAATATTATTCTTGCGCAAGCGTACAAAAAACCAAATAATTAAACCCGACAGCAAATAAGCCGTCACACGGTGCACAATGTGTACCATTCCCTTGACATAACCCGACGGCTCGTAATTGACAAAATCCTGTAAATTCACATCCGTCGTAATCGCATTAACCAAACGTTCGCCCTCTACGGGCAGCGGGAAATAGGGATGCAGCAAACCCGCACGCATACCTGCCATCAGACCGCCAAAAATGATTTGTACGCCGAGTACAAGCAAAATACCCCACGAAAATCTGCGCAGACGCGGCAAGTGTGTATCTGCTGTGACGGGTTGTTGTGCTTTAAGATAAGTCCAAAAAAGATAAGCAAACAGCGTGGTGGCGATAGACAAATGAATGACCAATTTGTACGCACTGACCCAAGTCCGGGTGTTGTCATTCAGACCGCTCGCCACCATTATCCAACCGAAAGTCGCCGCCGCAATCGCCAATAAAATGACCACACCCAAGCGGCGCGCCAACCAACCCGGCATCCACTGTTTGTTTCTTCCGTTACCGGTAAAACGTTTTGCGACGAAAAACAGGAAAGGAAAAATGAAAACAAAACCCATTGTCCGCGCCCACAGCCGGTGAAAATATTCCCAAAAGAAAATAACCTTAAACTCGCTCATCGTCATGTCCGCGTGCAGCGTCTCGAATTGCTTTTTAGCGGCGACTTTGTACAGTTCAAAAGCCTCGTTCCACTCCGCAGCATTCAGCGGCGGCAGCGTGCCCTGAATGACCGCCCACTCGGTAATCGACAGACCGCTGTCCGTCAGCCGCGTCACACCGCCGATAACGACCTGAAAGAAAACCATGACCACGCCGATGAGCAACCAATAGCGCACGGCTTTCGGAATGCGTCCGGGTGCAACGGTCGGACGGTCGATTTTTTCTCTTTGTAAAGTTTCCATTTTTTAAAAATTTAGATTTTCAATCGGAAATTGTAAATACTTAGGTGTCAGACACTTTTGCTCATAAAATCTCAACCAAGAGTAATTTTTTCGTCATTTGCTCGGGTTGGTGTCAGACACCTAAACGCTTGCCGCAAATTTACATTCAATAAACCACGCTCGCTCGCAAAAGATGTGAGCGGCACAGGGCTTTGACAATAGTGTTGCATTTTACAAAAAATCGCAAACCGCGACCGGAAAAAACGCAAATTGTTTAATCGCCTTTTCTCAACCGATTTTCCGCTTAGGTAGTAATAAAAGATGATTCAATAAATTTTAAAATAGATTCTTCATCATTAAGAGTGTTAATTCGTGGAGATAAAAATCGGAGAATCTTTTGATTCGTCGGTACTAAGATTCCCACAGCTTTTATCCACAGTTATTGCACCGCAGGAATCGCACAGAATCAAGCGAATCCGGACTTATACACAGTGCGTTAGCTTCTTTTTCAGAGCATAACTTTCCTTTTCCACAGCCCGAAGTTACCGGTTTCGGGTGTCGATAACGGGTGTTGATTTCCACGATTTCGGCGAAGGCGAACCGTGTTTCGATTTTCTTCGCAGCGGAATCTTAGTAACTGTGCATAACTCTCCTCGTCATCAACAAGTTGTTGTCACCGGAGCGTTGAGAAGTGATTCTGCTGAATCGCTGATTCCGAGTGCTTTTAAGTATGGTGATTTTTTATAATGTTTATAAGTTTTTGCACGGATTTGTTTCGGTCGGGCTGATATTTGGTGACTGCTTTTGTTTTTGTAAATAAGCACATTAGATTCGCAAAAAATGCGCTATTTGGCGATTTATGGCGAAGTTAGTACACTTGACTTAGCTAACTTCGGCGTTTTTGCTCAAATAAGCACCAAAACGGAATCTGAATGTGCTTAATTGCTAAAGTTGATTTGCCGTCATTTTTCGAAAAGCACACCTTATATACATGACCGAGACAGGAGCCTTTGTTACCAAAATGTGATTAAAGCAAGGAAACAAGCGGATGTGCGATTTTCGCTGTATTTTTGTGTTAAGGAAAGCAGTCGTCTGCAAAAATCTCTCGGAAATTTCAAAACTATGAGTAACGAACCCACACCTTCCGAATATGCAATTTGGATAAAAAGTTTGAAAATGAAAGTTCAGAATGCTCAAAATAAAGTTGCTTTTACTATCAATTCTCAATTGTTGGAATTGTATTGGGAGTTGGGGCGGGAGTTGACTTCGCGTCAAAAAGACAGAGATTGGGGCAGTAATTATATCGACGCTGCGGCAAAAGATTTGCGGGAGTCTTTTCCGCACATCAAAGGATTTTCGAGAAGGAATTTATACGCAATGCGGCAGTGGTATCAGTTCTATGCGCAGGAATTTGAATTTGTGCCACGCCGCGTGGCACAAATTCCGTGGGGACACAATCGGCTCATTATTTCAAAAACCAAAGACTTACAAGAGGCTGCTTTTTACGTTTCGGAAGTCATCGAAAATGCGTGGGACAGGGATACTTTAGAAATTCAAATTGAAAACGACCTGTACCGAAAAGTCGGAAGAGCGGTCACTAATTTTGACCGAACCCTACCCGAAAAACAATCGGAGTTGGCGAGTCAAGTATTGAAAGACCCTTACAATTTTGATTTTTTAGGTTTGGAAAACGATGCTTTAGAGAAAGCGGTGGAAGATGAATTGGTAAAAAATATCACGAAATTTCTGCTTGAATTGGGCAAAGGTTTTGCCTTTATGGGGCGACAGTACAAAATCGAAATCGGCGAAACAGATTACTTTATCGACTTGTTATTTTACCATGTCGATTTGAGATGTTTTGTGGTAGTAGAGTTAAAAGCCGGAAAATTTAAACCCGAATACGCCGGTAAGCTGAATTTTTATCTGTCCGCAGTCGATACGCAAATCAAAAGTCCGACGGATAACCCGACTATCGGCATTCTTTTATGTAAAAAGAAAAATAAAATCGAGGCGGAATATTCTCTGCGTGATATGACCAAACCTATGGGCATAAGCGAATACAAATTGACGGAAATTATTCCCGAAAAAATTAAATCGAAACTGCCTTCGATTGAAGAATTGGAAAGGAAATTAGAGGAGAGCGAAACGGAGGAAGAGTAAGTTTTTTGGTGGAAATGAATTTGTGCCACGCCGTGTGGCACAAATTCAAATTCCAAAATATTTACGGAAAAACCGCATTTTACCTGTCTTTTTAAAACCTAAAATAATGGGACAAGAAATAATCGTATCTACCGAATTTTTAGAAAAAGCAAAAATGTCTGCTTCCGAGTTGACCTTAGAAGTCGCGGTATATCTCTACGACAAAA
Organism: Saprospiraceae bacterium; assembly: GCA_020629965.1. Lineage (GTDB taxonomy): Bacteria > Bacteroidota > Bacteroidia > Chitinophagales > Saprospiraceae > JAHDCG01. The sequence goes on from JAHDCG010000061.1 coordinate 17,342, forward strand.
AAAAGCTGACCATGGGGCAGGCGAAGAGATTAGCGGGTTTAGACCAAATTGCTTTTCAGAAAGAATTGGGGAAGAGAGGAGTTTATATTCATTATGAGATGAGTGATGTGGAGAAGGATTTGAGGAATTTGAATGTTCAATTATGAAGTACGCATAACTACCTCAACCCCATGATAAAATTTGACGAGCAAAACGGAAAATAGATTTCGTGATGTAAAAGCAGGTACACCCGTCCACCGTCAGTCGTGTACCGTCAACCGTAAAAAAATTATGTTCCAAAAATACGACACCATAGTAGTAGGCGCAGGTCACGCCGGTTGCGAAGCCGCAGTCGCCGCTGCCAATATGGGCAGCAAGGTTTTGTTGGCAACGATGAACATGAATACCATTGCCCAAATGTCCTGCAACCCCGCCATGGGCGGCGTGGCAAAAGGGCAAATTGTGCGTGAAATCGACGCGCTCGGCGGCTATTCCGGTATTGTGACCGACGAGACGATGATACAGTTTCGGATGCTCAACCGCTCTAAAGGACCGGCGATGTGGTCGCCGCGCGCGCAAAGTGACCGCGTGCGTTTCGGCGAAAAATGGCGCATGATGTTGGAGGCGCATCCGAATATTGATTTTTGGCAGGAAATGGTGACGGGGCTGATTGTCAAAGACGGTCGCTGCTGCGGTGTGCGCACCGGATTGGGCTTGGAAATCGAAAGTAAATCCGTCATTTTGACCAACGGCACCTTTCTCAACGGACTTATCCACATCGGTGAAAAACAGTTTGGCGGCGGACGTGCGGGTGAGCGGGCAGCCACCGGCATCACCGCGCAACTTGTCGAATTGGGCTTTGAAGCAGGACGCATGAAAACCGGAACGCCGCCGCGTGTGGACGGTCGATCCCTCGATTGGAGTGCCATGGAAACGCAGCCCGGCGACGAAAATCCGGTCGGTTTTTCTTACACCAAAACTCCGGAGTTGACCGACCAAATTCCCTGTCACGTCACCTACACCAACGAAGAAGTGCACGACATTTTGCGCACGGGTTTCGACCGCTCGCCGATGTTTAACGGTCGCATTCAGGGACTCGGACCGCGCTACTGTCCGAGTATCGAGGACAAAATAGAGCGTTTTTCCGACCGCAATCGCCACCAACTTTTTGTGGAGCCGGAAGGTCGCAATACCTGTGAAATTTACGTCAACGGCTTCTCTTCTTCCTTACCGGAAGATGTGCAGTTTAAAGCGATGCGTAAAATTCGCGGCTTTGAAAATGCCAAGATGTTTCGTCCCGGCTACGCGATTGAATACGACTTTTTTCAACCGACCCAACTGCGCGCTAATTTGGAAACGCGCCTGATTGATAATCTCTTTTTCGCCGGTCAAATCAACGGCACCACCGGCTACGAAGAGGCGGGCTGTCAGGGACTCATGGCGGGCATCAATGCGCATCTGAAAATCAACGAAGATGACCCTTTCATCATCAAACGCTCGGAAGGTTACATCGGTGTTTTGATTGATGATTTGGTGAATAAAGGCACCAAAGAACCCTACCGCATGTTTACCTCGCGGGCGGAATATCGCATCTTGCTGCGTCAGGATAATGCAGACATTCGCCTTACGCCTTTGGCAGTCAAGCTGGGTATGCAGGGCATGGAAAAGCGGATGCAGCGCGTGGAAGAAAAGCAGGCGGCGGTGAAAGAAATCGCGCGTTTTTTCCGTGATTTCAGCGTCGAACCCGATTTGATTAACAGTTATTTAGCGGAAAATAAATCGGCGACTATTTCGCAGAAAGTCAAGGCAAAAAGCATTCTCGGCAGACCTCATATCGACATGGAAGGTATGAAAAATGTGCTGCCGGACCTGCATACTTTCTTAGAAAAATACGACCCGGAAACGCAGCTCCTCGCCGAAACCAATCTGAAGTACGAAGGCTACATTCGCCGCGAAAAAGAAATGGTGGATAAAATGAACCGCTTGGAGCAAGTGCGTTTGCACGAGAATTTTGATTATAAAGGATTGGGTTCACTGTCGAATGAGGCGCGCGAAAAACTGACGGCACTGAAGCCGCGCACGGTGGGTCAGGCGAGTCGGATATCGGGGGTTTCGCCTTCGGATATTTCGGTTTTGTTGGTGCATGTGGGGCGGTGATTTTTTTGATGCTGATTGATTAAGATTTTTTAGGATGGGGTTATGATTTTTTTCCTTTCTTGCTTGAAATCAAAATGTGAATCTAAAATTTAGTTTATGCTCGATAAGGAAAAGGTGTTGAAAATGGTTGACGGGATGCCGGATAGATTTACGTTGGACGAGCTTGTTGAAAATCTCATTTTGCTCGAAAAACGGAAATCGGTTTGCGCCAAGCGCAGCAAGGAAAGGTGATGAATACCGAAGATGCTAAAAAAAAACTCGGGCGCCGGTTGAAACAGTAAAAAGCCTTCGTTGAAATCTAATTTTCAGTGAAGGTTTTTTTCTGTTTTAAATAAAGAAAATCCTCTAATCCTGCTTGCCTCTCAAGGTCAAAAGAAATCTAAAATCCTTTCCCGTTCAAAAAGACAACTTCATCTTTGCGCCCAATCAAAAGTATGAATCGCGAATTTCTCATCAACATCGGTCTGCTGCTCGGACTGAATCTCATCATCAAACCCTTCTACATTTTCGGGATAGAACGCGAGGTGCAAAACACGGTCGGCACCGAGGCTTTCGGCGAATACGCGACGCTGTTTACCTTCACTTTTTTGCTGCAAATCATCAATGATTTCGGTCTGCAAAATTTTAATAATCGCGCGATTTCCCGCCGTCCGCGCCGCCTGACCAACTACTTTTCCAATATACTTTTTTTAAAATTACTGCTCGGTCCGCTGTTTATTTTAGTCAGCTTCATCGCCGGTTATTTTTGGGGGCTGACCGATAAATCGTTGTGGTACATTTTCGGTTTTTTCTGTGTGAATCATATTTTATTGTCCCTCAATTTATACCTGCGTTCCAATATTTCCGGCATCGGTTTGTACCGCACCGACAGCCTTATTTCGGCTTTAGATAAGACGCTTTTAATAATTTTTTGCGCCGTTTTATTGTGGGGAAACATCGTGTCCGATTTCAGAATCGAATACTTTGTTTATGCACAAACGCTGTCGCTTTTTCTGACCGCAGTGACCGCCTTTTTTATTGTTTTTCGGCGTACCGAAAATTTTATTTTTCGTCCGAATTTTCGCTTTTTGCGCTCCGTTTTGCGCAGCAGTTTTCCCTATGCTTTGGTCATTTTTCTGATGACGATTTACACGCGCATCGACATTATTATGCTGGAAAAAATGCTGCCCGACGGCGATGTGCAAACCGGAATTTACGCCGCCGCCTTCCGTCTTTTAGATGCCTGCAATATGATAGGTTTTCTTTTCGCCGGAATACTGATGCCCATGTTTTCACGTCTGCTGACGGATGCAAAAAACACCAAAAGCGAACTGCAATCTTTGGTAGAAATGAGTTTTCAAATTGTGTGGTCGGGGGCACTTGTTTTGGCGATTTCCGTCTTCTTTTTTCGCGTCGAAATTATGCAGTACCTCTACGATTTCGCCACCCCGTTTTGGGGCGAAACTTTGGGTTGGCTCATCCTCAGTTTTATCGCGATGAGCGGCACTTACATCTTCGGCACGTTGCTGACTGCCAACGGCAGCATGAAAAAAATGAACCGACTCTTCGCGGCGAGCATAGTTATTAACATCGTGTTGAATGTGCTGTTGATTAAATATAATCGAGCGGCGGGCGCGGCGGCAGCAACCTTTTTTACGCAGTTTTTTGCCTTGCTGATGCAAATTTATTTGACGCACACGGAGTTGTCGATTAAACTGCCCGGAGCAATTATCGTAAAGTTTCTCACCTTGGCCGGGCTGCTGATTTTGTTGAATTTCAGCGTTTCCGGAATGACTTTTTTGGATTGGCGCATTTTGTTCATAAGCTGTTTGGCGGTCGGTATCGGGCTGTCATTTTTGCAGCGATTGATAAATGTGAAAGACTTACTTAATTTATTGCGCGAGAAAGTTTGACTTATCAACGGGTGTGGAAAATGGTGTGGATAAAGTGCTGTTTTTACGATTTCTTTCCACTAATCTTAGTGCGTAACATTGCTCTTTCTTGAAAAGATTCCGTTCGTTTAAATTCCTTATTTCATTTATATTAAAACAAAAAATTCGTTTGGTTTAAATTTTCTTCCTAAATTTGATGTGCACGAGAAACACATCAGCGTAATATTCTGTCGCTGTCACCCAATTTTAAGAACCAACACTACACACAAAAATGAAAATCGGCTACCCAATCAAGGAGTATTTTTACTTCGCCAAACGCGAACGCCAAGGGTTCGTGTATTTCTCTGCGCTTTGCATTTTCTTTGCTTTCCTGCCGCTCATCTATCCGCTTTTTTACGATAATACAACCGTTGATTTTTCGGAATTTAACCGAGAAATCGAGGCTTTTTATGCAGATGACGAAAACGATAATCCGCAAATCGCGGATAATATCCGTGAGCAGGAGAAAGAAATTATCCTGTTTGATTTTAATCCGAATACGGCTTCGAAGGAAGATTTTGAAAACTTAGGTTTCTCTTCCAAAGCTGCGCAAACCATTCTCAATTACCGCGACAAAGGCGGAAAATTTCGTAAAAAAGAAGACTTTAAAAAGAGTTATTCGGTGACGGATGAGATGTACAAAAAGTTGGAAGATTACATCGTCATTCCCGAAGAAAACAAAGCGTTTCCGAATAAGAAAAGAGGTAAAAAGTTTGAAGAAAATTTACCCGCCGAAGAGTTTTTATTCGACCCGAATACGGCTTCGCTCGATGACTTAATCCGCTTAGGTATTTCGAAAAGAACCGCGAAAGGTTTGGTCAAATATCGAGAAGCGGGTGCGGTTTTTAAAAAAAAATCGGACTTGCAACGGGTGTACAATTTTCGGGAAGCGGACTATCTGCGTTTGGAAAAATTTATCGACCTGCCGGATTCTTTGGCGCGCCGCCAAAATAATTTCCCGCCGCCCAAATTTGTCAAAAAAGAAAAGCCCGTCGTCTATATCGACATCAACGCCGCCACCGCCGAAGAGTGGACGCAACTGCGCGGTATCGGTCCGAGTTACGCCCGCCGCATCGTCGAAATTCGCGAAAAATTAGGCGGCTTCGCCGATGTCTCGCAGGTCGCCGAAGCCTACAAACTGCCCGACAGTACCTACCAAGCTATCCTGCCTTTTCTGACCAACGAAAACCCGACGGTCACACGCATTCCAATCAATAAAATGTCTAAAGACGAACTGGGAAAACATCCATACATCACATGGAAAGAAGCCAAGCGCATCACCGCTTATCGCAGCGCAAACGGGATATTTAAAAGCATGGACGACTTTCGCAAACAGCACGTTTTTACCGAAGAATTTTATCGAAAAATCGAGCCGTATTTGAGTTTTGAATACTGATTTTTAGTCCGAATTGAGAAACAAAAACTACTAACTACACTGCATGAAAAGCCTGCGTCCCGTTCCGTTTTTTCGTCTGATTTTGCCTTTTATCGGCGGCATTTTGTGCGCGATGTATGCGGGCGTAAAAGTGGAATTTCTGCTGTGGACGTTGCCGATTATTTTCGTTATTTCTATTTTAATTTCTCGCCTTAAAGGTCACTTTTCCAAACGTTGGATGTACGGCGTGCTCCTGACTTTGCTCTTTTTTCTCTTAGGTTTTATCCGCTACAATCAGACCTACGAATTAAACTCCGCACAGCATTTTTCTCATCAAATTCTCTCCAAAACCTCGGTATTTGAAGCGGAAATAACCGACATGCCCGTCGTGAAAAACGAGCGGCTAAAGGTGCAATTAAAAATCCTCAAAACGGGAAGTGAAAATAAAGAGTCCGTACCCGCAGACGGCAACCTTTTAGCCTACCTCGACCTCGACTCTCTCAGCCAAAATCTCTCCTACGGCGACCGCATATTCTTCCGAGGAAAACCGACGCAAATCAGACTTCCGGGTAATCCCGTTGCTTTTGATTATCGAAAATATCTGCACACGCAAAATATTCATTATCAACTGTTTATCTCGGAAAGCGATTGGGTGAAAAGTGCCGAAACCGGCGGTTATTACGTGCAGCGACAAGCATTTAAAATGCGGAAAAAATTTCTCAAAATATTGCGAAAATACTTGTCCGACAGCGAGACTTTTTCTGTCGGTTCGGCTCTGATTTTAGGCTATAAAGACGAAATGAATGAAGACATCCGCACCGCTTACGCGCAGACCGGGGCGATGCACGTTTTGGCGGTTTCGGGTCTGCACGTCGGTCTGATTTATTTGATAATTTCCAAGCTTTTCGACCTGCTTTTCGGCACTTATCGCCGTAAAATGCGCTTCATTAAAGCCCTCACCTGCCTCTTCGGTTTGTGGCTTTTTGCGATGCTGACCGGTATGTCGCCCTCGGTCATGCGCGCCTCCGTAATGTTTTCGGTCATCATCGTCGCCGGTTTGGTGCGGCGTAATAATCGGATTTATAACTCGCTTTGTATCTCCGCCCTTTTTCTGCTGTTACTCAATCCGTTCATGCTCTTGAGCGTCGGATTTCAACTTTCCTATCTTGCCGTCACGGGTATCGTTTACTTTCAGCCGAGGATTTATGCTTTGTTGATTTGTGAAAATAAATTTGCCGACTTTCTTTGGCAGTTGTGTTCGGTTTCGATTGCCGCGCAGTTGGTGACTCTGCCTTTGAGTCTGTATTATTTTCATCAATTTCCGGTTTACTTTTGGGCATCGGGTTTGGTGGTCGTGCCGGCTGCTTCGCTGATTTTGAGCGGCGGTTTGCTGTTATTTTTCTTTGAAACGCTGTTTTCTGCTTTTGCGCCTTTCATTGCTGCGGCAATCGGTTTTCTGCTCTATTGGCTCATTTTTACCGTAAATTTTTGCATTAAAGCCCTGCAAATTATTCCCGGCAGCGTCATTGAGGGAATATGGATTTCCGCTTTTATGATGTTCATTTTATACGTCATCATGCTTTTTCTCGTCAAAGGCATCAACACCCGCAAAGGAAAATACCTCACGGCAGGAACGGCAATTTTAGCTTTGGTTTTCATCCTGACGGCGTTTGAAAAAAGTAAGTTTATCAACAATCGGCAGATAATAGTGTACGATGTTTACAAAAATTCGCTGATAGATTTTATGGGTAACGGGACATCTTACTCCTTGATTAGCAATGACTTAAAAGAAAAAAGCTACGGTTTTGCCGTGAAAAATTATCATTATGCACAGGATGTGAATAAGTCCGAAGTTGTCAACATCGACATCTCCGATTATAATTCTCCTGCTCTTTTTGTGAAGGAAAATTTCGTACAATTTTTTGACAAAAAACTCTATCTGCTTGACAAAATGCCGCAGGGAAATAAAAAGCAAATCGACCTTGATTTCCTTATCGTGCGCAATAACCCTTACTTGAATTTGGAAGAAGTCGGAAAATATTTTCGCTGCGATAAGATAATTTTCGATAACTCCAACAGCCGTTATAAAGTCGAGGATTGGAAAAAATATTGTGAGGAAAATGCAATAGATTATCACGTCGTTTCGGAGAGCGGCGCGTGGATTTTTAAATTCTAAAAAGCATGAAACAACAGTCTGCGGAATATTTTGCTTGGTTTAAATTCTTGTACGTCGAGGGCTTGAATACGGCAGCCCGCCGATTGATTTACAAGGCGATTTGTGAAAAAAAAATTACGATAGAAGAACTGTTTGTTATCACAGATTTTGAGTTTCGAGAGATTTTTTCGGAGTTCGGAACGGAAGATTTTCCCGCCTTGTCCGTCCAAAATTTTCGCGCGACCAACACCAAAAAAATTCAGACCAAATTCGAAGACCTTTACGAAGATACTTTTTTCATCCCGCTCGTTTCGCCTTATTATCCGCGCCGCATCCGCCAAAGATTGGGTCCCGCCGCACCGCCCGCTTTTTTCGGTCGCGGTCATTTGCCTTTAATAAATGTCAGACACATTGCCGTCATCGGCTCCGAAGCTGCGGATGAAAAAGAAATAAAATTGACGTGGCGATTGTGTACTCATTTTGCGCGTATGGGCTACGATGTTTTGTCGAACCACTCGTGGGGCGTTTCCGAACACGCACATAAATCCGCCTTAGTTGCCGACGGCACTACGACCGGTTTGATTGCCTGCGGTTTTAACGATTTTTGGGTGCGCACCAATATTCAAAAACGCGGTTACGAAGTAAATTCCCTTTTTATCTCTGCCGTTTTACCCAACAAACTTTTCACGAAAAAAACCATACAAGAGCGCGCAAAACTGCTCGTCGCTTGGGCGGAAGCCGTGGTCGTGGTCAAGTCCGATTATTTTAAAGACGAAAATACCGACGCGCACGGACACATTGCCGCCGCGCGTTATGCCCTCGAAAATAATATTCCCGTTTTTATTCCGCACAAAAAACTCGTCAATCGCTACTCTCTCGGCAATGCCGAGTTGTCCGTCGCCGGCGCAATCGAATTTACCCACCCGCGTGAAATCACCGCATTTTTATACCACCGCAGCAAACCGGCGTAATATTAGCTTTTAAGATAATTTGAATTTACTGAACGATTCGCAGCATCGACTTTATCCGATAGGCTGTTTTGAATTTTTACAAAAATAGCAGGTCCCGACTTCAGTCGGGACGCTGCGATGCTCACAAATCTCGAATTTAGAAAACGGTTTTAACTCAATTTGAAACCGCAGATTCACTTGACAAAATTTTACTTTTGTCGCACATATTAAATCCTTCGATAATTTAACTTTGAAGGAATTTTTTCGTAAGAAATCCCAAGATACATCACGTAAAAAGTAAAAATGAGAGTATTAAAATTCGGCGGCTCTTCGGTAGCCAAGCCTGAACGCATCGAAGGAATTATCGAAATTCTGAAAGACTACTATACACGCGGCGAAAAATTTACGGTCGTTTTTTCTGCTTTCGGCGGCGTGACGGACAGCCTCATCGACATGAGCAAACGTGCCGAAAAAGGCGACGATTCTTACTTAGATATTTTCCGCGATTTTACCGAACGCCACCAAGCTGCCGCCAAAGAACTGCTGCACGAAAACCAACTCAAGGAGGTTTTGCCGATTTTGCAAAATAACCATGAGGTACTAAAAAATTTACTCTACGGCATTTTTTTAGTCCGCGAAGCCTCGGCACGTACCATGGACTACGTGTTGAGTTTCGGAGAACGCAACTCGGCGTTTCTCATATCTCACGCGCTGACCAAACACGGTATCAATGCCTCTTACCTCGATGCGCGTCGCGTCATCAAGACCGATAAAAATTTCGGCTCGGCGATTGTCGATTTTTCGACGACCAATAAAAAAATCAAAGAACATTATAATTCTCACCCGGAAGTGCAAATCGTCACCGGTTTTGTGGCTTCGGCCAAAGGCGGGCTGACCACTACCCTCGGGCGCGGCGGTTCCGATTATACGGCGGCGATTTTGGCGGCAGGATTGGAAGCGACGCAAATTGAAATTTGGACGGATGTGGACGGCGTACTGACTGCCGACCCGCGTAAAGTCAAAAAGGCATTCACCATTCCGCGTATGACTTATGCCGAGGCAATGGAAATGTCGCACTTCGGCGCGAAGGTAATTTATCCGCCGACTCTGCAGCCGGCTTTGAAAAAAGGCATTCCGATTTATATCAAAAATACTTTTAATCCTGATTTTGCCGGCACTTACATTTCGGATGAGTCCGACCGCGAAGGTCATGCGGTGAAGGGTATTTCGTCAATTGGTCACGTGGCTTTGCTCACGCTGTCGGGCAGCGGAATGTTCGGAGTGCCGGGTACGGCGGGCAGATTGTTCGGTGCTTTGGCGCAGGCGAATATCAACATTATTTTGATTACGCAGGGTTCTTCGGAGCATGCAATTTCTTTTGCGGTGCAACCGACGCAGGCGGAAAAAGCAAAGAAGCACGTCGAAAAAGCATTTGAATACGAACGCAGTATGGGCGTGGTGAATGATGTGAAGGTAGAAGAAAATTTGAGCGTCGTTGCCATTATCGGTGAAAATATGCGCTACCGTCCGGGTATTTCGGGCAGACTTTTTCGGGCTTTGGGCGAAAACGGAATCAATGCCGTCGCCATTGCGCAGGGTTCGTCGGAGTTAAATGTGTCGGTTGTTATTCCGAAAACAGACGAAGCCAAAGCTTTGAACGCACTACATGAAGCCTTCTTTTTGTCGGACACCAAGGAGCTGCACATTTTCATGGTCGGTGTCGGTTTGATTGGTACGGAATTGATTCAACAAATAAAAAAGCAATCCGATTTTTTGCGCGAAAAGCGAGGTCTCGAAATTAAAGTCGTCGGTATGGCGAATACCAAAAAGATGTTATTTGTCGAAGACGGAATTGATTTGAAAAACTGGAAGAAAGATTTGACGGCGAGCGAAGTAAAATCGGATTTACCGGTTTTCATCGGTCGTATGAAAGAATTGAATTTATCGAATACGATTTTTGTCGATAACACTGCCGACCCGAAAGTCGCCGGTTACTACGAAAGCATTTTGGATAACAGCATTTCGATTTCTACGCCGAATAAAATTGCCACCTCTTCCGGTTATTTGCAGTATCAGCGTTTGAAAAATATCGCACTCAGTCGCGGCGTACAGTTTTTATACGAAACCAACGTCGGTGCCGGATTGCCGGTGCTTTCTACTCTGACCGATCTCATCAACAGCGGCGACCGTATTTTGAAAATTGAAGGGGTGCTTTCCGGTTCACTTTCTTACATTTTTAATTCTTTCGACGGCTCGCGGTCTTTCAGTGAAATTGTCAAAAAGGCGAAAGAAAAAGGATTTACCGAACCCGACCCGCGCACCGATTTGAACGGAATCGACGTCCGCCGAAAACTCATTATTTTAGCGCGCGAAACCGGTTTGCCGTTAGAAGCGGCCGATGTAGAAATCGAAAATATCTTACCGCAAGCCGTACAGGACGCAAAAACGGTCGAAGCGTTTTTTACGGAATTAGAAAAGCAAGACAGTTATTTTGAAAAACTGCGCACCGAGGCGGAAGCGGAGGGAAAAAAGCTGCGCATGATCGCAAAATTGGACGGCGATAAAGCGGTCATCGGTTTGCAAGCCGTAGCGAATGAAAATCCGTTTTTCACTTTGAGCGGTAGCGATAATATGATTGTCTTCACCACCGACCGCTACAAGGAAAGACCGCTCGTAGTACGCGGCCCGGGTGCGGGTGCGGCGGTGACGGCGGCGGGTGTTTTTGCGGAAATCATCACAATCGGAAATTTATTGACTTAAAGTGTTGAAATTCAGTTGGTTAAGATGAATATGTGATTATGTTTACATGTAAATAACTGATTATCAGCAACTTATAATATTTTTTATGCGAGCAGGAATAAAGGTATTTGCTCCGGCATCCGTCGGAAATGCAGCGGTAGGCTTCGATACTATCGGTTTTTGTCTGGAAAAACCGGGCGATGAAATCATCGCGCGTTTTTCCGATAAACCCGGTTTGCGCATTACTAAGATTAAAGGTGCGGACGGAAAATTGCCGACCGACCCGGAAAAGAATACGGCGGGTGTGGCAGCTTTGCGCCTTTTGGAGCATTTGGGTGAAACGGGAAAAGGTATCGAATTTGAATTACATAAAAAGATGCCCTTCGGTAGCGGACTCGGTTCGAGTGCGGCGAGTGCCGTAGCGGGTGCCATGGCGATTAACGAACTTTTTCGCCGCCCGTTGACTAAGCGCGAACTCCTACCCTTTGCGATGCAGGGTGAGCAGTTAGCTTCCGGCGGTTATCATGCAGATAATGTCGCGCCCTCGATGTTGGGCGGCATGATTGTCGTTTGTGACAATGCGACTTTGGATATGCACAAAATGCCGATACTCATGGGTATGTACGCAACGGTTATTTATCCGCACGTAGAAATTTTGACAAAGGATGCACGCGAAATTTTGAGCGATACCATTCCGTTGAAAAAACACATCGAGCAATCCGCAAATATGGCGGGTTGGTTAATCGGCATGTTTCGCTCGGATATTGATACGTGCAGTAAATATTTGAAAGATGTCATCATCGAGCCGCAGCGCGCAAAACTCATCCCTCATTTTTACGCAGCAAAAGAAGCTGCGTTGAATGCGGGAGCAATGGGTTGCAGTATTTCGGGTGCGGGTCCTTCAATTTTTGCTTTGAGTAAAAATAGTTTGATTGCCGAGGATGTAGGAAATGCTATGCAGAAAATTTACCATGATGCTAAAATAGAAAGCACGGTCTATGTGTCAGGCATCAATCACGAAGGCGCGGTGCTACGCTAAAAAATAAAAAATAATTCATGATACTATACTCAACCAAAAACAGAGAAAATACTGCTGATTTAAAAACGGCGGTAATGAAAGGCTTACCCGACGATAACGGTCTGTATATGCCGAGCGAAATACCGCAACTACCGCAGGAATTTTTAGACAATTTAAGCGATTTTTCTTTTCAGGAAATCGCTTTTACTGTTTCTAAGCATCTGCTGCAAGGTGCAATACCCGAGGAGGAATTACAGAAAATCATTGAAAACAGCATCACATTTCCCGCGCCCGTAGTTTCGCTCGACGACAAAATGTCCGTTTTAGAATTATTTCACGGCCCTTCTTTAGCTTTTAAAGATTTCGGTGCGCGTTTTATGTCGCAGTTGATGAGTTATTTTAACCGTGAAGAAGAGAAGGAGTTAGTTATTTTGGTAGCGACATCGGGAGATACAGGCGGCGCGGTTGCTGCGGGATTCTACAAAACTCCGGGTATCAAAGTCGTTATCCTCTACCCTTCGGGCAAAGTCAGTCATTTGCAGGAAAAACAATTGACTACTTTAGGTTATAATATTACTGCTTTAGAAGTGGACGGAACCTTTGATGACTGTCAAGCATTGGTGAAAAAAGCATTTTTGGATAGGGAATTGAATGAAAAAATCAGGTTGAGTTCCGCTAATTCTATCAACATTGCGCGTTTAATTCCACAATCCTTTTACTATTTTGAGGCTTTTAAGCAGTTGAAAAATAAGGAAAACGTAGTATTTTGTATTCCTTCGGGCAACTTTGGTAACTTGACCGCAGGCATTTTGGCTAAAAAAATGGGCTTACCCGTACATCAATTCATTGCTGCTACCAACGCAAATGATATTGTTCCGAGTTATTTAAAGTCAGGAAAGTACGAACCGCGCCCTTCCGTACCTACCTTGAGTAATGCTATGGATGTCGGGAGTCCTTCTAACTTTGCCCGCATGAATAATCTGTATAGTTCCACGTGGAACATTATGAAGGATGACATTCAAGGCTTTGCTTATGACGATGCGACGACTGAAAAGGCAGTTTTGGAAGTTAAAAATAAATTCAATTACACGATCGACCCGCACGGCGCAGTAGGCTATTTAGCCTTAAAAGAGTACCAAAACGACTATCCAAATACGCACGGAGTCATTTTAGAAACGGCGCATCCTGCTAAATTTTTGCCCGATGTCGAGCGAATTTTGGGTAGAAAGATAGAAGTACCGCAACGATTGGCTGAATTATCCGATAAAAAAAAGGAGTCAATCGAATGCAATACCGAATACAAACCCTTTAAAGAGTGGCTTTTGAGCCATCATTAAATGAAAAAGCTGCTTATATGAGCAGCTTTTTTTATGTTCCACGTGGAACAGGTGCTCAAATATCGGTTGGAAGACGACTTATGTAACCTTAAATCACTAACTTTGGACACTCATTTTAATCACTCACATTACAATATTCATCAAAAAATGAAGCAATTTTATCTTTCAATAGTGTTTTTATTGAGCACAATCACCCTGTTTGCACAAGACCCGAACGTAAATAACAACCCTTTTCGACAACTTTACAATGAGCTACCGACACCCAATGTGTACCGCACGGCAAGCGGCGCGCCCGGTCACCGGTATTGGCAGCAGCAGGCAGACTATAAAATGTCGATAGAATTAAATGATGATAATCAGCGCATCTACGGCGAAGAAGAAATAAAATACTATAATAATTCGCCTGATGCTTTATCCTATTTGTGGGTACAATTAGACCAAAATCGACGCGCAAAAGACAGCGATACTTACAAAATATCAGAGTCTTCGCTCGATGACGAGATGTCATTCGACCGAGTCAAGAACTTAGAACCGTGGTTTGACGGTGGATTTAAGTTGGATTACGTGCAAACTACGGACGGAAAACCGCTGAAATACATGGTAAATAAGACTATGATGCGCGTCGATTTGCCTAAAATATTGAAAACGGGCGAAACTTTTTCTTTCAAAATCAAGTGGTGGTACAACATCAACGACCGAAAAAAAGGCGGCGGACGCTCGGGCTTAGAGTATTTTCCGGAAGAAGACAACTATATTTACACCATTGCACAGTTCTTTCCGCGCATGGCGGTGTACATTGACAACGAAGGTTGGCAGAATAAACAATTTCTCGGGCGCGGTGAGTTTACCTTACCTTTCGGAGATTATGAAGTGGACATCACCGTACCCGCTGACCACGTGGTAGCAGCGACGGGAATGATACAAAATACAAGCGATGTTTTGAGCAAAAAACAACGCGACCGACTCGAAAAAGCAAAGACTTCTTACGAGCAGCCGGTCTTCGTCGTTACGCCCGAAGAGGCGGAAAAGGCAGAAAAGGGCAGAGCAAAAGACAAAAAAACGTGGAAATTTAAAGCCGAAAATGTGCGTGATTTCGCTTTCGCTACCTCTCGTAAGTTTATGTGGGATGCAATGGGCGTCAAACAGAGCGACGGAAGTACGGTAATTGCCGCTTCTTTATTTTCAAAAGAAGGTAATCCGCTGTGGGAACGCTACTCTACCAAAGCCGTGGCGCACACCGTAAAATGGTACTCGCATTACACATTTGACTATCCTTATCCGATTGCGTGGTCTATTCACACTGACCGTATCGGTATGGAATATCCGATGATTTGCTTTAACGGCGGTCGCCCGGAAGCAGACGGTACTTATACCGAACGCACTAAGTACGGATTAATCAGCGTAATCATTCACGAAGTCGGTCACTTTTATTTCCCGATGATTGTTAATTCCGACGAAAGACAATGGACATGGATGGACGAAGGGCTGAATACTTATTTACAATATTTGACGGAGCAGCAATGGGAACGAGACTATCCTTCGCGGCGCGGACCGGCGGCAAAAATCGTAAACTACATGAAAGGCGACAAACACCGCATTTCTCCGATTATGACCAACTCGGAAAGTATTTTTCAATTCGGAAACAATGCCTACGGTAAGCCGGCAACCGCGTTGAATATTTTACGCGAGACAGTGGTCGGACGCGAAAACTTTGATTTTGCTTTTAAAAATTATTCTAAGCGTTGGATGTTAAAGCATCCGTCGCCCGCAGATTTTTTCCGTTCGATAGAGGATGCGACCGCCGTGGATTTGGATTGGTATTGGCGTGCATGGTTCTTTACCAATGACCACGTAGATTTAGCGATTGAAAAGGTAAAACACGCACAAATCAGTTCGGGTAATCCGGATGTGGAGGCACCTTTGGCGCAACAAATGCGCGACAAAGAACCGCGCGGTATCGGTTCAATTCGTAACGAAAAAGAAATCAAACAAACCCAAGCGGAAATCGACCCGAGTCTCAATGATTTTTATAACAACTACGACCCCTTGGCTGCTGACGCAATCGACCGTAAGGAGTACCGCGAAAAGATTAAAGATTTGACGGCGGAAGAAAATGCCATGCTCGGTAGTACCAAGCATTATTACGAAATTACTTTCCGAAAAATCGGCGGCGTACCGATGCCGTTGATTGTCGATTTTGAATTTGCGGACGGTACTACACAGTCTGAATATGTGCCCGCCGAGATTTGGCGATTTGACCAAGAAACGGTGACGAAAGTTTTTGTAACAGAGAAAGAAGCGGAGCAAATTATCTTAGACCCGCGTTTGGAAACCGCCGATACCGATACTTCCAATAATTATTATCCGCAGAAATCCGCGCCGACCAAGTTTGAATTGTACAAGCGCAAAAATCGGAACAGCGAAAATCCGATGCAGCGGGCACAACGTGCAGAAAAAATGAAAAATTGATGTAAGTGATTGATAATCAGAAGGTTATAACAAAAGCCCGTTGTGTGAACAACGGGCTTTTGTTATAAGTGTTTGATAATCAGTCGATTAAGTCAGAGTGTATAGATTGCAATAACTCCGTCCGTCTCCGCAAAAAGATAACCGGTTTCGTATCTGATTTTTCCCGTGGCACTAAAATTTTCGGGCATCTTCAGCGGAGAAACCAACAGACTTTTTAAATGATATTTTTGTAGAACGCCTGCCTCATCCCGAAAAATGATGAAATCCCGAAAAACCTGAAATTCCTCTAAACCCTTAAATTCCAAAGTCTTGATGTATTGACCGAAAAAATCAAAAACCAAAATGCCGACTTCGGGGTCATTGACAAAAACCTTTTGCTCGCGCTCCGTGATAAAATTAGGTTTAAAGTCTTTGCGCAGCAGCAAACTCAAATCGTCACTCTCCTGCATGACTTCTCCGTTGCGGTCGATTTTTTTCAGACGAAAATTCAACTCATCATAAATCCACAATTTATTATCGCTCGACACGGCAACGGCATTAATATTGAAAAAATCAAAATCAATCAAATTCAGCACGGCAGTTTCCGTCATCGTTCTGTCCAATAAAATGACGGTTTGATAATCGGGATAGAAAACTAAGATATTGAACGGGTCGGTGGCGTCGATAAATTCCGGCGCGTCGAGTCGAGTATTGCTGTACCGAAAATTTTCGAGACCCTTCGCGTTGTATTTGGTAATTTCGTATGCTTTATTTACTGAATATAAATTGGCAAGACCGTCGGTGGTGAAATAGAGACTTTTTTCGGGTAGTAAAAACTGACCGAACAAAAAAACGGGTAAGAGCAGAAACAGGAAAAGCGCAGAGATATTTTTTGAGAGCATAATAGTTATTTACGGAAAAACGCGGTGGTCTTCAGAGTCGAAAAATTCGTGGCGCAGAGTCTCGCCGTCAAAGACGATATACGAAGTTTGCGTCATCCACTCGCCGGTGTTAATATAACGTGTGCGCCCGTTTTTTAGCGTGTAGTCAATCGGTAAATGCCGGTGCCCGAAAATGAAAAAATCGAGCCCGGGAATTTCCTGAATTTTCCGCTCGGCATACTGCACCAACCATTCCTTATCCGCGCCTAAGAAAATATCGGGGTCATCCCCCGCTTCCCGACTTTTACCGGAGAAAAAAGTCATCAGTGCAAGACCGATGTCCGGATGCAGCAATCCGTACAGCCATTGACAAAAGCGATTATTGAAAACGGATTTAATAAATTTGTAACCGAAATCGCCCGGTCCTAAACCGTCGCCGTGTCCGATGAAAAACTTTTTGCCCCGAATTTCTTTGACAATCGGTTTGCGCAAAATCGGGATTTGTAATTCCTCTTCCAAGTAGCGAAACATCCACATATCATGATTGCCGGTGAAAAAATAAATTTTCACGCCGGCGTCGCGCAAGTCCGCCAATTTTCCCAAAAAACGAATGTAACCCTTCGGCACTACTTTTCGATATTCAAAATAATGGTCGAAAATATCACCGATAAGATAAATTTCCTCCGCGTCGTTTTTAACACTTTCCAGCCACGCGACTATCAACCGCTCGCGCTCCGCACTGCTGTGGCGTACGTCGATACCCAAATGAAAGTCTCCGGCGAAGTAAATGTTTTTCATCGCGGCGAAGATAGGTAGGATTTACGATTTACGATGTACGATATACGATTTGGCACGGAAGTTCTTGACCTTGTCAGGAAAGAATGTAAATTAGTGGTTCTTTGTAAAAATATAAATTTGCCTTTTTCTCTCAAAAATAAATCGTGACATTACGTTTATTTCTAAAGTTGAATATTTTAATTCGTAATTCGTAATTCGTAATTCGTAATTCGTAATTCGTAATTCGTAATTC
>JAHDCG010000212.1:0-3269 GCA_020629965.1 Saprospiraceae bacterium
TAAATGAAAAAAGGAGTTTGTATATGAGTTTAAAATGCTTAGTCCTCTGTTTTTTTCGAGACTAATCGGGTTTTAGTAGAAACGGGTTCAAGATTATTTGTAAGTCGGATTTTTTCTCCTAAAGACGCTGCAAAGATACGACCTTTTCAGATACTTAGTGTTAAAAATACATTAAGTCTTTTTCCGTAATAAAGTTTGCGTGTGGGTACGTTGCAAAAATAAATTTGGCATTTAGAAAGAAGTTTAAAAAATATTTCGTTTAAATGTAGCGCATAAAATTATTAGCCGAACGGGTGCCGTTCCGGAAAAGGAAGAGTAAATCGGGTAAATCATAAGGCTGTTTTACGAAATCCAAACCCGAGTGAACATCTTTTGAGAAGCAGGAGAGAGGTAAAATGAAAGGAAAAACAGAGGCAGCCAAAGAAAAAGTATGAATTTACGCTCCGAAAAAATTAAATTTTCTTTTCGGCATCGTTATTTCTGTCTTCCAACGATTTTTTGGATTTTTCTGCCGCTTTTTTTTCTGCGGAATAACCATACGGACAGTGCCGACAAACGCTTTTACAGCAGTAGCCGCGCTTTTTGTGGAAGTGCTCGGTGAAGACATAGTTGCCGTTTTCGATGTAAAAATCTTCGGGTGTCAGGATAGGGAAAGGGTTGAAAAGGTTGAAAGGTTGAAAGGTTGTAGTGCCGAATGCACTTGATTGAGAGAGTAATTGTAATTTTGCTTTTTCAAAAATCAAAACTGCATTATGATAAATCCCGCACGCGCCGAAAAGTTTAGACGAGTTGCCGATCTGCGTCAGAATTTTACGCTCATTCTTGAAAATATTCATGACTCACACAACATCGGCGCCGTTCTGCGCTCGGCGGACTCGGTCGGTCTTAAAGAAATATTTCTGCTTTATACCGAACCGGAATTGCAAAAGAAGCAAAAAAATATTCTGCTCGGCAAACGTACCTCGGGCGGCGCGCGCAAATGGATTGATGTTTATCAATATTTTGACCTCGATGCGTGTATCGCGCACGTCCGCAAAAACTACGACCGCATTTTCACGACGCATCTTAGCGAAGACAGCCGCGATTTGTACAGTTTGGACTTAACGCAAAAGGTCGCGCTGCTCTTTGGCAATGAACGCGACGGGGTCAGTCCCGCCGCCGTAGCTGCCGCCGACGGTAATTTTACCATTCCGCAGGTCGGCATGGCGGAGAGTCTAAATATTTCCGTCGCCGCCGCCGTGACGATGTACGAGGCGCACCGACAGCGCAAGGCAGCGGGTTTTTACGATAAAAATTTGCCGCTGCCGGAAGGGGAGCGCGATGCTTTGTATGCGGAATATTTAGAAAAGCATGAGGAGAAAAATCGGGTTTGGTTTGCAAAGTAGGTTGGTTGGTGGTTGATGGACAGATAGGAATTACTTTTGTATTCTGTGGTTTTATTGCCCTTTTGGTTTAATTTTAAACTATTAAACGGTCGGTTTCGTTTCTTTATTTCCGAAACAAAAAAATATAAAATTCTATGTTTGACGAAAAAGAAAAAGCGGAAATACTGAAATATTACGAACTGCCTTTTGAGAAATTGGAGCAGGAAGATTTTGCTAAAAAGCGAAAGAAATTGCGGGCGAAATATCATCCCGATAATTTTTCAAAATATGAAGATGAAACGGTGAAGGAGATGGCAACCGAGCGATTTCAGAGTTTAGAAAAATTGTCGGAGAAAATGGAGGCGGCTTTTAACGGAAATTTACCGAAGCGAAACGCAAACGGCGAGCAAGCCGCTTACCGTCACAGCAGCGCGGTTTTTGCGGCAAAGAAGCTGAAAATCGAAATCATTACCGATGATAAAGACTTGAAATACAAGCTGTTCGGCAGAAAATATCGGTGGTTGTTGCTCGGTGATGAATTTAAAATTCCCGGTACGGATGCGACGATTGTCACGGACGAGGATTATCGCGGAACGAGTATCGGTTTCAACGAAACTATTCGCATTTATTTGACCTTCGGCGAAGACCAAAAAATCACGGAAATCGTCGATTGGTTTTATCCGCGCATTGCCGAAGGCGCAAAAAATCTGTTGGTGGAAGGCACAAAAATCGAGGTATTACGTGAGGCGATTTTGCAGGAAATACAGAAAAGGACTTTTTTGCGGTTAAATTGAATGAGTGCTTATTTGTTGATTCGTTTATTTGTTCATCTGTCACTAAAAACAAAACGGGTTATCTGACTTATCAGATACCCCGTTTTATTTTGGGTTAAAACAGCAAGGGTAAGCGGTGGGAAAATCTCAAGCAGCACGTCCACCGTCCACCAACCACCGTCCACCGTTTCACTCCGTAAATTGCGCAATCAACTTCTCTTTCATGCGCTCAAAATCCGCTTCCGACAGTACGCCTTTATCCTTTAACTCGCTGATTTCCTGTAACTTATCCAAAATCCTGCGACCTTTTTCCTCGGCGGTTTCTTTCGGTTTTTCAATCTCAATCGGGTCGCTTGCGGCTACGGGCGCAGACTCCGCGTACTTACTCGGAGCGGGCGGCGCGGGTTCGCCCTGCTGCTCGGCTTGCTGTTGTTTTTCGCGCATTTCTTTGGCGACGCGCTTGCCTTTTTCAAATTTTTCTTTATACACTTTTTTCAGACGTGCCGGGTCAAAATCAAGGATGGTGCCGCCGCTTTCAAAGTGCTTTTTGAAAACCTCGCCGAGGGCGTAAGTCGATGCGCCGGCAAAAACGGAAACCGTCGCGCCGCCGATGACGGATCCCAAACCGGGGATTAATTTCACGACGCTCCCCGCCGTGATGCGGGCGAGGGTAGTGGAGGTCAGAGAAGTGACGAGGGCTTTACCTTGTGTCTCCGAAAAATCGACTTCATAGACGCGCGAAAGTTGACGAATCATGTCGAGTTGCAAGGCGGAGACCGCAAAAATATCGGCAATCAGGACGGGAATAAAACCCGCGCCCATCGACCAGATGACATGATTGCGAATGACGGTGTCGGCGTGTGCGCTGTTGCCGCTGCCGCTTTTTTTATCCTTTTCCGGATTTCCCATAATCGTATTTTTCAGACCCCGCGCCGCGCGGTCGGTTATCTTTTTCTTAATGCTCATTTCTTCGATTTTAAAAAAACGCTCGGGGCGTTGTTCGCTTCCTGGTCTGTATCGACCTCGTATCCCAAAGATGCAGGATTAGCCGAAATTCCTCAACTTCTTTCGACTATTTAAGCGAATAATCCGATGAAATGTTTGCTGCGAATAGTAACTGCGGCTTTTAAGC
>JAHDCG010000212.1:3369-6194 GCA_020629965.1 Saprospiraceae bacterium
TGAAATGTTTGCTGCGAATAGTAACTGCGGCTTTTAAGCCGTTTGCAGCCCATGCACTACGTCGACTTAAAAGTCGCGGTTACTAACCCAAAAGCAAGCCCGCTTCTTTGCGTATCGCGGATTGTGCCGTCTGCAAAGGCGTCATTGTTTCGCGGCTGTCGAGGTAAGCATTTATCACACCCGCAAAGGCTTTCGCGTCCGCACCATCGGGTATTTTTTCGTAAAGACCGTTAATGACGACGAGATTATCGTCTTTGGCGAGTTTGATGATTTGCCACAGTTGGTCGCTGACATAGACCTGCTGCGTCATGTTGTGCTCGTATTCCTGCTGTATCGCCATCATCAAACCGACGCGCAGTGATGCGGCGGATTGGTCGGCGGTCGGCAGGCGCATCAACAGATTATTGAGGGAAATGCGCTCGCAGAAGAGTGTCAGACGCTCGTAGGCAGTCAGACGCAGCGGTACGGTAATCGAGCTGATGTTGTTGTTTTTCGTTTTTTGCAGCTCCATTTGGCGCATCGCCAATTCGGTTTCGGAGTGCTGTTTCATCAAATAATAGACCGTCGCAAACACGATGAGCGCGGGTAAGGTGACTTTGATGATGTCGAATAATAATTCCATGTGCGGAAGTTTTCTGTGTTTAGTGAAATGTACGGAACGCAGAGACGCGAACCTCGAGAGGCAGAGACGCAGAATTTTTCGCGTTAAACGCATCTTTTCACAAAGTCGCGCGAGCAGTCTAACATCTAAAATCTAACGTCTAAAATCTCAACAACACGCAAAAGTAACGCAAAGGTGCGGAAAAGAAACAACCTTTTTGCGGGAGATGTTGTTTTTTGGTTGAAGGAAATTAGCAGGAGCGGAATTGCGGACTTTTGCGGAATTTGTGCTAATTTTGTAATCGCATTTGAAAAAAAGAAAACACAATTTATAATGACAGCAACAGCAATTTTACCGGTAACCCTGACGGAAGGCGCATTAACTCAACTCAAACGCATTCGCAGCGAGCAAAATATCAGCGATGAGCATGGTCTGCGCATCGGCGTTAAAGGCGGCGGCTGTTCGGGCTTTTCGTACATTCTCGGTTTTGACACGACTAAGGACGGCGATCAAGCCTTCGAGACGGATGGTATGAAAATTTTTATGCAAAAATCTGCGATGATGTACCTCATGGGCATGGAAATCGACTGGGTAGAAGGTCTGCAAAATCGCGGTTTTTCTTTTAATAACCCGAATGCGACGGACACCTGCGGTTGCGGCTCGTCTTTTTCGGCGTAGATTTTTTCCGTTTTTTCGGAAGGAAAAGAGAAGTTGATTTCGGTCGGCTTCTCTTTTTTTTTGCTCGTGTGACTTGATAGATTCGCGGATTTAGCGGATAAGGCGGATTTATGCGGATTTTTACTTTGACAGTCTCGTTATTGTAGAGACGTGCAACTGCATGTCTAAGGTAAGAGATGGGTTTCTACTCGCGTTCATAGACAAAACCCCGCCGTTCGCCGAAAGAACAAAAAAACCTACAACCTTAGCCGCCCCCAAACCTTTACTATTTCCGACACAATTTAAGAACGAAGCGACAATCCGTCCACCGTCCACCAAACCACCGTCCACCGTAAAAAATGAACCTACTCCGACTACTCATTCCGACCCTTTTTATTTTTCTCCTCGATTATTATGCTTTTCAATCCCTGCGCTTGGTCGCCGGCGGTTGGTCGCAGCCGCTGCGCAATGTGGTGTACAGCCTCTACTGGCTCGTGCCGATATTGGCGGTCACGGTGATGGCGGCGGGGGCTTACGGACTGCTCGAAGGCATGAACCGCACGACTTATTTGTTTCTCCGCACCTTTTTGACGATTGCTTATGTGGCTAAAATACCGATAATTTTATTTCTGCTCATCGACGATTTGCGCAGGTTGATATTGACGGGCTACGAAGCCGTGGCGGGTGCGACGCCTTATTCAAAAAGTCGCAGTAAATTTTTGGCGAATACGGGAATTATTCTCGGAATGTTGCCGTTTGTAACGCTGATTTACGGCGTGGTGCGCAATCGATATCGGTACAAAGTTTTTCGTCAGACGGTCAATATCGACGGGTTGCCCGAGCGGCTGCGCGGTTTGAAAATAGTACAAATCAGCGACATACACAGCGGCAGTTTCGACCAAACGGAACCCGTGCGGCGGGCGGTGGAATTGATAAATAAAGAGGAGGCGGACTTGGTCTTTTTTACGGGTGATTTGGTCAACAGCATCGCCGTGGAAATGAAGGATTTTGTCGATGTTTTTTCCGAAATACGCAGCAAAAACGGGGTGTTCAGTGTACTCGGCAATCACGATTACGGCGATTATCACGCTTGGGAAAGCACGGAGGCGAAGAAGCAAAACCTGGAGGATTTAAAGGGTATTCACAAGCAAATGGGATGGGATTTGTTGATGAATGAAAATCGCATTTTGGAAGTAAACGAAGAAAAATTCGCGGTTATCGGCGTAGAAAATTACTCGGCTTCACCCCGCTTTCCGAAGTACGGCGATTTGCAAAAGGCTGTCATCGGTACGGAAGGAATGCCGTTGAAGCTGTTGCTGTCCCACGACCCCTCACACTGGGAAAGTCAAATTTTAGATACCGACATCGACGTTACTTTCAGCGGACATACGCACGGTATGCAGTTCGGTATCGAGATACCCGGTTGGATAAAATGGTCGCCCGTCAAGTATGCGTATAAACAGTGGGCGGGGCTGTACACGCAAGGCAAACAGCACCTGTACGTCAATCGCGGCTTGGGATTTTTGGGCTATCCGGGCAGGGTAGGGATTTTGCCGGAGATTACGGT
>JAHDCG010000291.1 GCA_020629965.1 Saprospiraceae bacterium
AACCGTCAACCGTCAACCGTCAACCGTCAACCGTCAACCGTCAACCGTCAACCAACGAATGTTGCGCTTTTTGCTGAAAATCCTCGGATATTCCCTCGCCGTCTGCGTCCTTTACGCAGCGGTCGTTTGGTATTTGACGCAAAACAACACGGCGGTTTATCAGTTCCTTTACCTTTATCAGATTGAAAAAATCAAGCAAACGCACGACGCCGAAGTGCTTTTCATCGGCGACAGTTCGCTCGGCAATGCCGTTGACCAAGCGGAATACACGCGACTTTCCGGCAAAAAAACGCTGAATGTCGCGCTCACCGGCAACTTCGGTTACGCCGGCAGCTATAATATGCTCAAAACCGCGCACCGCCGGCATCCCGACCTGCGCCACGTTTTTTTGATGCAGACCCTCGACATGCAGACACGTGAAACGGCTTACGACGGCTACGTGCGCACGGCACGGCACCCTTTCGATTTTTTGGAATTATCGTGGCGTGATAAGCGAATTTTCGTCGAAAGATTCAGAAAGTACGTCGCCGGCATTCAACGCAAAAAGGACTCCGTTTGGGGTCTGGTACACAGTGATTACATCAAGCAGGGCGAAAAAAAGGATTTCACGGAAACAGCGGAGACCTTTTTGTGCGAAAAAATAAACCCCGAAAAGAACCTTTTTCTGCAAAAAATCGTCGAATATTGTGCCGCCGAAAAGCTGCAATTAATCTATCTGCACGGCCCGCTGCTGACGGATATCGCCCGGCGGTCTGCGGCGTATAAAACCTGCGCGGAAGAGAAAATCAGCGCGACCGGCATCCGGTTAGATACGACACTTATCAGACTGACCAATGCTCGGACCGGTGACTCCGAAGACCACGTTTTGCCGGAGTTAAAGCAGGATTTTACCGAAAAATATTATCGACTGACGGAAAGGTATTTGGCTGATTAGCAGAGGTTTATGTTTGTTTAGTCATCGGGCTGAAAATTTATATCGAAGCCCTCGGAAGTACAAGGCACTTTGGAAGT
>JAHDCG010000213.1 GCA_020629965.1 Saprospiraceae bacterium
AAAAATACGTTTTTTCAGACGACTTGAAAGTCGCCGTTACTTATTTTGTTTTATTACCGAAACGGGTACAAATTTTATTCAAAAAGAAAAAAAATCACCAAAGTTTAAGAACCTTTTATCAGAAAATTTTGGAAAAGTAAACTACAACTACAAAAATGTAAATAGCCAATCTACTGCTTTCTCTAAAATGAAAAACTCTGCTTCTTCACCGCCGAATACCAAAACACACATTCCCTTTTGCTTCACATTTTTTCTACCTTTACCGACCAATTCATTAACAAAAAAACAATCATGCGTCTTATCCCGTTCTTCCTGTTCTGTCTGCTTATTTTTTCAAATTGCAAAGAAACACCTGTGCAAAAAACTTATAATTCTTACGATGAATATCCGGTCTATAACGGCGACGACCTCGGCGTGACTTATACGCCCGAAAATACCGTTTTTAAACTCTGGTCCCCCGCTGCGGACTTGGTAACGCTTACTCTTTACAACGCCGATACAGAGACGGCACCGACCGCCGTACACGAAATGACGCTCGATGAGGACGGCGTGTGGAGTTACACGGCGCAAGGCGATTTGTCGGGAACTTATTACACCTACACCGCCGACGTGAAGGGTGAAAAGGGCGTGCCGGCCGCCGACCCTTACTCCGTCGCCTGCGGTCGTAACGGTTTGCGCTCACAGGTCATCGACCTCGCGGCGACCGACCCGCAGGGCTGGGACAGCCACAAAAATCCCGCGCCCGCCTCGCCGGTCGATATGGTGATTTATGAGTTGCACATTCGAGATATGAGCATCGACCCCAATTCGGGCATCGAAAATAAAGGTAAATTTTTGGGTCTGACGGAGCAAAATACCGCTACACCGCAGGGTGTCGTAACGGGTATTGCACATTTGAAAAAAATGGGAATTACGCACGTCCACATTTTGCCGAGTTTCGATTTTTTCTCCGTCGATGAACTGAAAGACGATGCGGCACGCGGCTACAATTGGGGCTATGACCCGCACCTCTACAACGTACCCGAGGGCAGCTACGCCACCGATGCGGCGGACGGCGCGACCCGCGTGCGCGAGTACAAGCAAATGGTGAAAGCCTTGCACGACGCGGGTATCGGCGTTATTCTGGATGTGGTTTACAACCATACGGGGCGCACGGAGGAGTCCGTTTTTAACCGTTTGGTGCCGGAATATTATTACCGGCACAATGCCGACGGCAGTTTTTCGGACGCGGCATCCTGCGGCAACGAGACGGCCTCGGAGCGACCGATGGTGCGTAATTTTATCCTCAATTCCGTTAAATATTGGGCGAAAGAATACCGCTTGGACGGATTTCGCTTCGATTTGATGGGTATTCACGACATCGAAACCATGAATCAAGTGACGGCGGAATTGCAGAAAATTCGTCCGGAAATATTCGTGTACGGCGAAGGTTGGACGGCGGGCAGCTCTCCCCTCCCCGACTCGTTGCGCGCGCTGAAAGCTAATGTGCCGCAACTCAATTCGACGGCTGCCTTCAGCGATGAAATTCGGGATGCGATTAAAGGTCACGTCTTTACGCACGACGCTAAGGCCTTTATCAGCGGAGAGGCGAAGCTGACGGAAAGTATCAAATTCGGCGTGGTCGGCGGTACGCAGCATCCGCAGATTGACTACAAAGCGGTCAATTATACCGATTTTCCCTGGGCACCGCAGCCGACGCAGTGCATTGTTTATGCGAGTTGTCACGACAATCATACGATTTGGGACAGGCTGATAAATTCCGTTCCGGACGCCTCCGAGACGCAGCGCGAAAAGATGCAGCAACTGGCTTTGGGGATTGTGCTGACGGCGCAGGGTGTACCGTTTTTGCACGCCGGCTCCGAGTTTTGTCGTACCAAGCAGGGCGTGGAAAACAGCTACAAAAGTCCGGACAGTATCAACCTGATGGACTGGAATCGTGCCGCCGAATTTTCGGAAACCGTCGATTTTGTACAAAAAATGATTAAGCTGCGCAAAGACCACCCGGCATTCAGAATGCGAACGACGGAGGCCATTCAAAAGAACCTGAAATTTTCGGATTTTGACAAAGATAACTTGGTCGCTTACACGCTCGACGGCGCGGCGGCGGGTGACAGTTGGAAAAATATCTACGTGGTTTACAACGGAAATTTGCAAGCGGAAACGGTGGCATTGCCGAAAGGAAACTGGCAGTTGGTGGTGAAAGGAAACGAGACGGACGAAGACGGTTTCGGCGGCATGAAGCGCGGAAAGATTACGGTGCCGGGGAGCGGGATGGTGGTTTTGAAAGAGGGATAGCATTTTTTTTCTTGCTAACGGAGGTAAGCGGGTTTGCACAATTACTCACCTGTTATAAAAATCAAGTAAAATGCTGACTGTCAGCTTTTTAGGACTCAACGATTAAACTTTTAAACCTACTTGAGCAGTACGGAAAATCTATCGAAAACCGCAGCCGAGAAAAGAGCAATTTACCGCCGTCTGTGCGTCGAAACCTACATCCCGCTGCACAGCCGAGCGTGGTGGCTGGATGCGGTGTGCGGTGCGGATGAGTGGGAAGTCGCCTTGACCGTTGACGGCAAGGGAGCGGTGACGGGTGCTTTGCCCTACGCGGTGAGTAAAGGAAAATTCGGCATTCGCCGGATTATCAATCCGCCGCTGACGATGTACAACAATCTGTACCTTGCGCCGCCGGACAATCCCGACATAAAAGCCGTCAAAATCGCTTCTTTTCGACTCAAAACCGTCCGGGAGTTATTGGCTCAATTGCCGCCGGTGACTTTTTTTCGGCAGCAAACCGAACCCGATCTGCGCAACGCCGCGCCGTGGCAGCAGGCGGGTTTTAAGCAGACGGAAAGTTATACCTACCGTTTTTCTTCTTTGGCGGATTACGAAAAATTGTACGCAAATATCGCCTACAACCTGCGTCACGGAATGAAGCAAGCCCGACGCGAGACCAAAATTATCGAGCGGTACGACCCGGATTTGCTGTTTGCCCTCAACGAAAAATCTTACGCCGCCAAGCAGAAGCGGCTTCCTTACACGCTCGATTTTTTACGGAAAGTTTGCGTGGCTTTGCAGAAAAACGCTGCGGGTCAAATGCTTTTTGCCGAAAACGACAGAAGCGGTAAAATCTCGGCGGGGCTGCTGATTGCTTACGACGAAAAAACCGCCTACGCTTTGGTTGCCGGTTTGGACAGAAAAGGCGGACACCCCGCCGCGTTGAATTTACTCTACGCCGCCGCGCTCGAAAAAGCGGCGGAGCGCACGGACGTTTTTGATTTTCAAGGCAGCAAAGTTCCCGAAATCGAACGCATTTATCGTAACTTCGGAGCCGAACGCACACCTTATCATCTTTTTTACAAATTTGAAAATCGACTGTGGGAAGCCGCCGCCGTTTTAGCCGGAAAGATATGACAGACCGACTCACCGACAAATTAAATCACGATTTTCCGCGGGTGCTGCAATGGGTAAAAAAGAGCTTCGATGCCAACGGCGGCAACGGCTCCTCCGCCTACTTTTCGCGCTACCGTCATCCGCTGACCGCTTGGTCGCCCGCCTACCCGGAGACGACCGGCTACCTCCTCCCTACGCTTTTCGACGCTGCCGTTTTTACCGAAAATTCGCTGTGGCGAGACTACGCAATCAAGGGCGCGGATTGGCTGCTGACCGTGCAAAGAGAGGGCGGCGGCTTTCCCGGAAACTACGCGGACAATCCGAATTTAAGTGTCTTCAACAGCGCACAAATTTTGTCGGGATTGCTGCGCACTTTCGAGGAAACCGGAGAAGAAAAATACAAAACCGCCGCCCTTGCCTGTCGGGATTGGTTGATGTCGGGATTAAAAAACGGCGTTTGGGAAGAGAATAATTACGTTTCGGGTTTTGTGCCGGCCTATTATACGCGGGTGCTTTTTCCGCTGTTGGTTGCCGAAGCGAAATTTCCCGACAACAATACGCCGCGTCTGCGGGAAGTCGTTTACGATTTTTTGGAGAAAGTCAACGAAAATTACAGCATTACAGATTGGAGTTTTTACCCGAATAAACCCGCTTTTTTGCACACCGTTGCCTATACGATACGCGGCTTTTTGGAATGCGGTTATTATTTGGAAGACGAAAAAATTATCGAGACCGCCGCAAAGATTACCGAGGTCATTTATGAGTTAAAAAAAGAAAAGGGAAGAACCGCCGGCAGTTACGATACGAACTGGTCGGGCGATTATTCTTATCGCTGTGTGACGGGTATTTTGCAAATGTCGATTGTTTGTTTTCGTTTGGCCGTACTCACTAAAAACGCCGACCGATACACCGCCGCGAGCGACTTTTTAGCGGAAGGTGCCGCCGCGATACCGCACCGCGACCCGCTGACGGATGCCTACGCCCTGCCCGGTTCGCAGCCGCTGTGGGGAGATTATATGCGATTTAAATACCCGAACTGGGCGGCAAAGTTTTATTTGGATGCGGTGATGATGAGCAACAGGTACCGTTCTTTATAAACGGGATCACGTGATTATTTTAGGAATTTTGCAAAGAGGATTAGGTTTATATGATAAATTTACGTTACATTTGGGCTGTCTCTTAATCCAAAATCCAAACCATGAAGCCCCGCGAAAGAATCATTCGTTTGTTGTTGCGCATTTTAGCCAATCCTCGCCTTTATACACGCCGCGACCTCGCAGACCATTTTGACAGTAATATCAAAACCATCGGAAAGGAATTAAAAATTCTCGACGATTTGGATGAAATCAACGTCAAATACCAACTGCCGCAGTACACTTACTATATAGAACCTAACAATCGTTATACGGAGCTGAGCGCGCTGCACCCGCTGACGGAAGAAGAGCGGCTTTTGGTGGCACGAGCGGTACACGCTCAGTCGGGCAGCACAGCTAAAGCAGAGCGACTGGTCAAAAAAATCGCGGGTCTGTATGACTATCAGCAGTTAGGATTACAGGCCTTGCGTCACCCTGCCATCGAGCGCATCAACCGCTTGGAGGACGCCAAAAAACGTCGCAAGCAAGTCATTCTCGTCAACTATCGCAGTAATAACAACAGTATTGAAAATCGCCGAGCCGAGCCTTTTCGAATAGATACCGAACACGATATTCTGCACGCTTACTCCTATAAAAACGGAGAAACCCGGCACTTCAGACTCAGTCGCATCGAGCGTATCGAGGTAACGGAAGACGGGTGGCAAAACGAAAATAAACACGTCAATCAGTACACGGATGTGTTTCGCATTTCCAACGACGACTCGGTAACGGTCAAATTGCAGCTCACCGTGCGTGCTTACAATTTGTTAATCGAGCAATATCCGCCCGCCGCCGGCAAAACGGAACCCTCCGGAGAAAAAGGATTTTTCGTTTTTCAGGATAAGGTCAATCGTAAATTTATGGGCATTACCGACTTCATCATGGGTCAGTGCCGAGATGTGGAAATATTGGCACCCGACAGTCTGCGCACGCACATCAGAGAACGGGCGACGGCTTTAGCAAAAAAATTGGAGGAATAACCGGAAAAAAGCGGAGCCCCGGGTCGAAAAGTGACCTACCCTCTCCCCTACCTTTGCCTCATCATTTAAAACAGAAAAACTTATGCGTATTTATTTACACTTGACTCCTAATCGGGAAATCGTACCTTTCAACTATCAGCAAAACTTGGTCGGTGCTTTTCATAAATGGCTCGGCCACAATGAGTTGCACGATGATATCAGTTTGTATTCCTTGAGTTGGTTGAGCGGGGGGAAAATGCGGGCGGACAAAAAGGGATTGGAATTCAGAAACGGTGCGGAGTTTTGCATCTCTGCCCCCGGTCCGGAATTACTGCAAAAAGCCATACAAGGCATTTTTGCCGGTGCGGACATCCGCTGGGGCATGAAAGTAGAAGAAGTGCGGGTGCGCCGGACGCCCGACTTCGGCGAGCGGCAACGCTTTGTGCTGAACAGTCCAATACTGATTAAGCGCAAAGAGGCTGGAAAAAAACACGACGATTACTACCTCTACGACCACCCGCAAGCCAACGAACTGATGACGGAAACCTTACGCCGCAAACTGACGAAAGCGGATTTGCCGGCGGAAGTGGCGGTGCGCTTCGATGCGGAATATCGCAATCC
>JAHDCG010000062.1:0-10211 GCA_020629965.1 Saprospiraceae bacterium
ATCATAAAAATCAGGTTCAAAAAAAAATATCAGCAACTAATAAATCTTTGCACTAACGCAGTAAATTAATACCGCCCGAGACGATCTTCACCCGCCCCGGCTCCAAGACGAAATTTTCATATTCGATGACATAGACGTACATGCCCGTGTCCATGATTTCGCCGTCGCTGCTGCCGTCCCAGGCGGCGTCGGCTCCTTTTTCCGCGTAGCGCAAGCCGCCCCAACGGTCGTAGATGCGGAGTTCTTTAATTACTATAACTTCGCCGTAAGCGCGAAAAGTATCATTGTTGCTGTCTCCGTTCGGGCTGAAAGCCGTCGGCACGTAGATTTCCTGCGACACTTCTACCTCGACGGTGTATTCGCAGACCACGGCACAGTCCGCCGCCGCGCCGACCGTGAGCGTGATGACCTGCGGAGTCGTGACGGTCAGCAGCGGCGCGGCGCAGTCGGTGCAGGACAGCCCCGTGCCCGCCCACTGATAGACCGCACCCTCGGTACAGGCGGCGAGCGAGAGGGTATCGCCGAAGCCGGCGGAAAGCGAACGGGTAAAACTCTGCGGCGCGGCGGGTGTCTCGACGGCGGCAACGGTTTGGCTGTAGGTGTCCGTACCGAAGGTGTTCGTGACCGTCAGCGTGACGAGATAGTCGCCCGCGGTCGGCGGACAAAAAGAGACGAAATCGGCGGCGGAGTCGGAAGTTTCCGCCGTGCCGAATGTCCACGCGACGGCAGCGGGCGCGTACTCCGAGAGATTTTCAAACTCCATGCAGTCACCGACACAGACCGCATCGGTATCGGGCATAAAGAAGGCGACGGGCGGCTGACCGACGAAGATGTCGTACAGACAGGTCTCCTCGCAGCCGCCGATGCTGACGGTACACTCGTACAGCGTACTTTGGTCGGGCTGCGCGACGGGGTCGGGGCAGTCGGTACAGGACAGACCGGCGGCGGGCGACCAACTGTAGGTCGCACCCGCTCCCTCGGCACAGGCGGCGAGGGGTAGATTTTCGCCGAGCAGCAGGGTGTCGGCTTGCACGGGTTCGGCGACGTATTCGACCCCGGAGACGATGATATAATTTTCTTTGAGAATGGTGTCTATGCCGTAGCAATCATCGACTATTAGATTGACGTCGTATTGACCGGGTTCGTCGTAACAGACATTTTGGGGGCTTTCGGTGACGGCTTGGGCGGGTTCTGCGCCGAGGAAGGTCCAGTCCCATGATTTTCCGAAAATGGAAAAACTTGTAAAGTCGATGCACTCGCCGGGGCAGATGATGGTATCAGAGGTATAGAAATAGGCGGGGATTTGAGGACCTAAATGAGGAAAATAAAAGTAGCCGTATGCTGTATCTTCACCACATTCGGAATAAACAGTCATAGAAACAAGAAAACACCTATCAATTAGAGTACCGCTGGCACACCCTTCTCTAAAATAGCAAAATCTTTTATCTCCGGGCGGACCTATAATCCAACTATAATTGAGGTTAACCTTGTAATCATCGGACAAGTCATTCAAATTAGGAGTATATACTACTTGTCCCGATTCAAAAAGTAATGTAGTATTGTCCTCTCCTTCACAATCTACTTCAAAAATTTTAAATTCGATAGCATTACTTTCTAAAAGTATATTTTCGGGAAATCTAATTATTTGATTTTCGCAGTCTCCGGGTATTCCGGGTTTTATAGTGTCTTGGTCAAATAGTGCTGTAGCGGCAAAAGAACCGTAACCTATACCAAATTCAGCTTGCGTAATTTCAGGCGGAAATATCATTGCTTTTACAGAACAATGTGAAGTTGTAAAAAATAACAAAAGTATTACTTTGATTAGCTTCGTATTCATGACAGATATAGATAGAAAAAGATAGTTCATCTACAATTGTAGGTGAACTATCTTTCGTGTTATAGAAAATCCTATTTAACGATTGAGTAAGTTTCGACTCTTTCATCTGTTTTTATTTGAAGAAAATAAAGTCCTTCGAGTAAATCAGAAGTATGAAAAGAAACGCTTTTTTTACTTGCAGATACTTGCTTGATTTTAACAACTTGTCCTGTGGAAGAATATAAACTTAAATTCGTTATTGTTCCTTCTTTAGTGAAATCATTCAAACTAACCGAAAACTCATTTGTCATCGGATTAGGGAATATTTTGACGGCATGTTTATTATTCAAAACAATGTCTGTGTCAGGATTATCTGCTAAATAAATCGGATCTTCGTCATCATCAAAACATACAATCTGATTGGTAAACCAACCGGATGTACTGAATGTGCCACAACTGTTACGGGTAAATAACTCTAACTTGTATTTTCTATCAACCGTAGGAGATGCAGAAAACTCTTGATTTGTTCCGTCACCACAAAAAGGGCTGTTATTAGGAAGACCAGGGGGGTCAATATTCGGAAAGCCGGTTTGAAAATAGTCATACGGCGGTAACATATTACTGCCTGAATAAAAACATCTGACATACTGGTGTAAGTCAATATTGTCTAATGAGTTTATACTACTAATCGGCGTAGGATTTGAACTTCCGTTAGCAACTTGTTGGATGAAGTTACAATTTAAATCATATTCATCTATCACTAACCAAAACTCATCCGCTTCACCGATACTCATAGTCGCTTCTAAAATAAGAGCATCTCTACAACTTGATACAGGATTGGAACAGCTATTTCCTAAAGGCTCAGCACTATCAGATACTCCTGTAGTTACTGTAGCTTCTACCTGCACATCATTCACCTTCAAATAAAAAGTAAACACGTCTCCTACCGCACCACTACTACAGCACTTAACTCTGATGTCCACACGCAAAAGTTGATTGTAAGGGAAAGAAGTCAGGTTATCAAACAGTGCAGTATTCAGATTTATACCGTTAGGGCAAGATGAGTCAGGAACACGAGTACTGTGACTTCTGTTGCTCGAAATAGCTTTACCCAATTTTTGCCCCGTACCGTTAGTGTAATAAGCATCCATTTGGAAGCAATAAGTCGATTGATACACACCACCGATTTGGTTTTGATAATCGACAATTCCCAAACACAAATCGTCCAAACTACAGAGTTCTTTAGGGTAAGCGGGATTGTTTCCGTAAAAACTGCTGCCGTTCGGATCTGTCAGGGTATAGCTGACATTCGGAATGAAATCAAAATTCAAGTTTGATTGGTCGGTAGGTCCGGGCACTTGGTGTTCGGGAGGGAAAGTTCTGCCGTCCGGGTCGCTCAAAGTAACAATGTAGGTCCCGTTCGGGTCTCCGCCGGCAAAATCAAAGTGATAGCTCCCGGATTGATTGGTAATCACCGTTTGGGTTTGCGGTCCCTGCGGTGAGTTAGGAAATACGATGACGACTTCCGTTTCTACCACATGTCGGTAAGTTAAGTTGCTAAACGGGTGATACATAATTTTGCTTTGAAACGGAAATAACATGTCTGCACACTACCTAACTGCCGTCCAAGCAGGGGTAATGTTTCCTTTTTTAGGAAAAAGTCAGAGAGTAAATGCGGCGGTCGCGGTAAGAATACGATTGGGCGTCAGCGAAAAAGAACGGGTATGCTCGATTTTTCGGTATGCCGATGTGTTTTTTATTCTTGCGAGAGCGGGTGATTTGCTCTTTAAAACTGTATGACAAAGGTAAGCCGAATTTCATTACGAAAATCGGACAAAGTCGGTCAAAGTCGGACATTTTTACGCCTCGCCGGGGTCGGGATGTCCGAAAGTCTTGTAAATCAGAGCTAAAGAAACGGGATTTAAAGCACCGTAGGCGGGAACGTTCAGCTGAGAAGTTTTTAACCACCGGCGCAAAGTACGCACGGAAATGCCGTACTCGGCGGCTACTTGGAAACGGGTTTTAACGGTAACAGTCATGATTAAGGTATTGTGGGTGATAAATCGGATTATTTTCTTGACAAATATAAACAAATTTTTCGATACTTTCTGAATAAAAATAAAATGACGGTTGTAAAAAAAAAACTATGTGTTTGATTATCAATGATTTATAAAATGTTACTTCCCGTTTTTTAACATTTCTCGGTTTATCTGCCGACATTCCGTTTTTCTGAGAATCGACCGCACGGCACCTGTATTTTTTACCGAAACCACAGACCGTTTTTTCTCAAAAGTCAGGTTTTTAAATATCACAAAACAAAAAAATCCCGCGCTCTTCGAACGAAAGAACGCGGGATTTTTTATAACATACAACGGACAAACTTAAACGCCTAAACGATTAAACGCCTAAACACCCTCACTTACCGAATAATCGACACATTCCCCTTCTTAAAATACTCCATACCGTTGAAGCATTTAACCTGCATGTAGTAGCCGTACACATCCGGCGGCAGTTGTTCGTTTTTAAAAGTACCGTCCCAACCGATGTCTTTGTCATTGGTCTCGAACATTTTTTCGCCCCAGCGATTATAGACCGTCAAAAAGACCTCATCGACATTGCTGCCGCGCACGAAAAGGACGTCGTTTTCGCCGTCTCCGTTGGGTGTAAAAGCGTTGGGAATGAAGACGAAAGGCTCGCGGCATTCCAAGTCCACGACGGTCACCTCTACGCTGCGAAAGTCAACGCAGCCCAACTCTCCCGTCACTTCCACGGTGTACATTGTCGTCTCTTCGGGCGAGGCAATCGGGTTGAAAACTTCATTATCATCCACGCTGAAAGACGGCTGCCAGTCGTATTTGTAATCCGGATTTTCGACGGTTAAAAGTTGCGAAGTCTCGCCGCTGCCGAATAAAATCGTGTCGGGTGTTGCCGTGGCAAATAAGTCTGCGCCCACATTCTCGACAATGACCTGCGTGCTGTCGGTCGCCGTACAGCCGATTTGGTTCGTCACTTCCACGTAGAAAGTCGTCGTCGTATCCGGATTGACCTCGGGGCTGCTTGTCGTCGCACCCGCGATGATATTTTCTACCGGAGTCCATTGGTAGTTCAGCGTTTGGTCGTCAGCGTTGTTTTCGGCGGCTAAGACGAGACTTTCTCCGAAACAGAGAATACGTGACTCCGCCGTCGCAAAATCTATCGGAAAACTGCTGATTGTCACCTCGTCCGTCTCCGTGCATTCGATGTTATCCGTAGCGCGCACGTAGTACGTCACCGTGCCGACCGGCGTCACCGGCACACTCGCACCCGTCGCAAAGATATTGTTAAACTGCGGGTCGGTCGCCCATTCGTAGTTGGCATTTTCCGTGCTGCCGGCGGTGATGTTCACGGTTTCTTCCGCACACAGCAGCGTATCGCCCGCCGCTTCCAAACCGATGAGCGGATTGACATTGACCTGCACCGTCTCTACGCTGAAACAAGTGTCGATGCCCTGAAAATCGGTAATCGTCACCGTGTAGATTTGGTCTGCGGTCAAAGTGACCATCGGGTTCGGCACGTTCGGGTCGCTGAGACCGACGGCGGGTGACCATTCGTACACGTATTGGTCGTTGGCGTTCGGGTTCAGTTCCGTAGCCACATCGCTGCAAATTTGCACCTGCGCAGCAAATGCCGGATTAAACTCCGACATAATCACCGTTACGCTGTCCTGCGCCGAGCAGTTGAATTGGTTGGTCGCCGTCACATAAAACTGCACCGGTTGCCCTTCCGTCTGAATACTGACCGTAGGGTCGCTGTTATTTGCGCCGCTGATAATCGTTCCGCCGCTGCCCGCTTCCCATTGCCAATCGACGACATCGCTGAAGTCATTGTTAAATGCTTCGATAACCAAACTTTCGACCGGGCAAATAATACGCGTACCCTGCGTCGTCAAGTCCATATTGCCGTTCGTTACCGTCACCGTATCCGTTTCCGCGCAGCCGAAAAAGTTGGTGGCCGTTACATAGTAAGAAAGCGCGGTTTCGGGCAGTACGTCGATGCTCGCGCCCGTGTAGGTATCGCTATTGTCATCGACCCAAGTGAGGGTCAGACCGTCGGCTTGCGTTACGGCTGTCAGCGTCACTTCTTCGCCGCAGGTCACGGCATCCGCAGGGGCAGCGAGGGCAATTTGGTCGGTCACAGTTACCGTCACTTCGCGCGTAATGACGCAGACATCCGCCGCGTTGGTGTTGGTAATGGTGAGGTTATAAGTCGTCGTCGCCAATGGATTTGCCGTCGGATTGGCTGCCGTCGGGTCGGATAAGCCCGTCGCCGGAGTCCAGTTGTATGTGTAATCTTCGGTGCCGCCGGGGTTCAGTTCCGTCGCGTCGCCGTAGCAAATCGTGACGGCATCGACTACATTTTCTTCGATAAAGTCGATGCTGAAAGACTCTTCGTAAGTCGCCGTACAGCCTTCCGCCGTCGTGACCGTGAGGGTTGCCGTCAGCTCTTGTTCTTCCGTCAAAATAACGGTCGGGTTTTGCACGTCGGAGGTCGTGCCGTTGCTGAAAGTCCAAGCCCAAGCCACGGTATTGTTAAGGAAGTTTAGGCTTTGGTCGGTAAAGCTGACCGTGATTGCGTCTGTTTCACAATCTGCGTAAGCAAAGGCAAAATCGGCGATGAGCAGCTCTTCGGGAATTTCCACCTGCACCGTCGTCGGCGTTACGCAGTCCACGTCAAAGACGGTTCCGAGAGTGACTTGATACACGCCCGGTTCGGGGAAGGTAAAGGTCGGATTGTCTTCGGTCGAAGTATCGTCATCCGTGTCCGCTACGCCGAAATCCCACGCGTAACTGAAAGCATTTTCGCTTTGGTTGACAAATTCTACGGTCGCGCCGTTGCATTCGATTTCAAAATCAAAAGCAAATTCCGCCTCGGTATCGTAGATGACCGCCTCAACGGTTTCTTCGGTCGTACAGTCGAATTGATTGGTCGCCTGCACCGTGAAGGTGTAAATGCCCGGTTCATTCGTCACCGTCGGCGTTGCCGTATTTTCACCGCTGATAATGTCGGCTGCGGGTGTCCATTGGTAAGTCAAATTATCGTTCGGGTCTAAATTAGTCGCCGCGATTGTCAAACCGCCTTCATCGTTACAAATAATCTCATCGCCCGTCGCGTCAATCATCACCGAGCCGCCGGCAATGAGTACGGTTTCCGTTTCGGTACAGCCGAAAGCATCGGTAGCAACGATAGTATAAGG
The DNA here is from genome assembly GCA_020629965.1 of Saprospiraceae bacterium. Taxonomy (GTDB): domain Bacteria; phylum Bacteroidota; class Bacteroidia; order Chitinophagales; family Saprospiraceae; genus JAHDCG01. Next base: position 7,050 of record JAHDCG010000062.1, read on the forward strand.
GGTCTCGCCCGAGACGGGAACGGTGACTTCGGTTTGAATACCGCTGAAATTCGCGCCCGAAATCGAAATCTGCGCGTCTTCAATCGTAGCGGTCGAAATCAGGGCTTCGTCTTCGCAGGTCAACACATCGTCGCTGACCGTCAAGCCGATAGCCGGCGGCACGGTCACGGTCACGCTGCGCACAATCTCGCAAGTGTCCGCACCCGTAAAATTCTGCACGGTTACGGTGTAAGTCGTCGTCTCGGCGGGCGAGGCAATCGGATTGACCGCATTAGCATCGCTCAGACCGGCGGCGGGCGTCCACGTATAGTTGTAAGTCGGGTCGCCGTTGGGATTTAAGCCCGTTTCCGTACCCAAGCAGACCTGCACGGGGTCGAGGGGCAGGTCGATTTCGGTAAAGTCCGCGTTGAGCGTTTCGGTGAAAGATGCCGTACAGTTTTGGGCGGTGGTAATGGTCAAAGTCGCCGTCAAAACCTGCTCTTCTTCAATGACTACGGTCGGGTTTTCGTCGGTCGAAGTGTCGCCGTTGCTGAATGTCCACTGGTAGTTATCTGTGTTGTCAAGGGTATTTTCGGAGGTGTTAGTGAATTGTACCGTGATGTCTTCTTCGCTGCAATCGGTGTAGGCAAAAGTGAAACGCGCATCTAAAGTCAACGGCATCAGTGTGATGGTTTCCGTGATGGTGTCGCGGCATTGCTCGCTGTCGGCTACCGCCAAACTCACTTCGTAAGTGCCGTAATCGGAGAAGGTATAAGTCGGGCTGATTTCGGAAGAAGTATTGCCGTTATCGTCAAAATCCCAACGTACCGCCGCCGCGTTTTGGCTTTGATTGGTGAATTGTACGGTCAGGTCGTTACAGCCGACTTCAAAGTCGAACGCCAACTCGGGCTGCGGTAAAACGGTGACGATGACATTGCGGCTCAATTCGCATTCTATCGCGGACTCGTTGGCAATCGCCGTAACGGTGTAAGTCGTCGTTTCCGTCGGGGTTGCCGTCGGATTAGGGTCGCTTGCGTTCGATAAAGTTCCCGCCGGCATCCAGGTGTAGTTAAAATTCAAACTCGGGTCGAAATCGGGATTTAACGCCACACTTTCGCCGGCGCAAATCGTGCGATTTTCGACAAAAAGCTCAAACGGGTCATTCTGTCCGGTCACGAATAATTCCGTGGTGGTGCGCACACAACCGTTTTGCGAAGTCGCCGTCAAACTCAACGAACCGCTCGTACCCTGCGGCACAAAGAAAACGGGATTTTGCACATCGGAAGTCAAAGTCGAGTCTCCGTACACCAAAACCCAATCCCAACCGACCACGGGCGAAATAAAGTCATTCGACTCATCGGTCGCCACCACAAAACTGCGGTCGCCGCAATCGTAAGTCTCAAAACTAAAATCAGCGGTCAAAGAGTTGTTTTGCAGATAAATTTCAAAGTCCAAAGTATCCGAACAAGGGATATTCGGCTCGGAAATCAAACGAATGGTGTACGTGCCGGTGTCCGGATAGGTGAAGCTCGGATTGAGTTCGGTAGAGGTGACATTCGGATTGTTTTCCAGGTCGAAAATCCAGATAAAATCATCGGCCTGCTCGCTCGTATTGATAAAATCAACGGTCAAATCCTCACACTGCGCATCGGGCGCGTTTACCTGCGAAGTCACCTCCAGACACTCGCCCACATTGTACTGAAAGTCACGGCGCACCGTCGAAAGCAACTGCCCGTTGCGAAACTCCTGCACACAAACGCCGACCACATACTGCCCGATAAAAGAAGGTGTACCCGAAATAAAGCCGGTCTGCGGGTCGATGGTCATCGGGTCCGGGCCGCCGCCCAAAAGGTTGCTCAAAGTAAAGCCGTCTTCCAGCTGCACATTGGGGTAGGGGGGCGACATCGGCGGTTGCGGACGCGGCGTATCGAAAGACGCCCCGGTCTGCGGCAGACAAAAACTGTACACCAACTCGTCGCCGTCGTTCTCGGTCGCGCCGTGGTCGTAGTCGATAGGCTCGCCGACACAGATAAAAATCGGCGCGGGCTGCCCGAAATCCGGCGTATTATTGTTCAAATTCATCGCCTCGGAAGTCAACCGCACGGTGTAACTCGCTCCGGTCTGACTCGGGTCCACGATGTTGGTTATCGTCTCGTTACGGCAGCAACGCTGATACACAAAGGTGTACGAAAACCCGGGATTGAGCGGTGCCAGAGTTACTGTGTCGCGGTATTCAGTAGTGTGTACACAAACATCATCCGGCACAAAAAGGCAGGGATTGTTAAAAACCGCATCCAAAGTATCATCGGTAACTTGTGGAATCAGTAGTTGATCCACCAAGATATTGGCGTCGTTGAAAACCCCGACGGAGGCCGGGTCGTCGAATTGCGCGGTCGGCGCACCGTAAAAACAATCACGGTACACGCGCACCAATATCTCGTAGGTCGTGCCTTCGATGTGTTGGTAGGAGATGTCACCCCCGACGATGTGCGAGGCTTGTGCCTGCGGCAAAAGAAGGAACAACAGAGCCGCAAGGACGGACACTTTTGGTAAATGTAGGCAGAAGGATTTCATAATATTATAGTTCATGGACGCGGTGAAAAATTCTACCGCGACTGTTTTTTCGTTTTTAGAGTGTGGGTTTGAGGGTGTTTTTTGTGTTGAAAGACCCCTGACCCCCGGTGCGTAGAGCTGATTATTTCTAAAACTCGGCGTACCGGGGCACAAGTCGCTCCCGGTAGGGTTCCCCCGATTCGGGGGTGGAGGGGGTTAAAGACGCGTGGCTCTCCCCGTCTTCAGCCCCCTAACCCTCCGCGACTGACTTCTCGATAATTCTTTCTTTTTTTCTTCGCTAAGTTGAAGAAAGTACTTGGTTTTTGACTTAGCCTGTTTTAATCAAATTTCTCTTTTGAAGACCCCCTGACCTCCACGACTGAAGTCGGGACAGGCCGGAGCGGGGAAATATTCGATTTCAAAACTAAAAGGCGTTTTGGATTGAAATTTCTCTTTTGAAAATTCGTGTTGAAAACCCCCTGACCCCCGGCGCGGGGGAATAATTCGGTTTCAAAACTAAGATTCGTTTAGGATTGAAATTTCTCTTTTGAAAATTCGTGTTGAAAACCCCCTGACCCCGGCGCGGGGGAATAATTCGGTTTCAAAACTAAGATTCGTTTTGGATTGAAA
>JAHDCG010000062.1:10311-33976 GCA_020629965.1 Saprospiraceae bacterium
CGTTTTGGATTGAAATTTCTCTTTTGAAAATTCGTGTTGAAAACCCCCTGACCCCGGCGCGGGGGAATAATTCGGTTTTAAAACTAAAATTCGTTTAGGATTGAAATTTCTCTTTTGAAAATTCGTGTTGAAAACCCCCTGACCCCCGGCGCGGGGGAATAATTCGGTTTTAAAACTAAAAGGCGTTTGAGATTAAAAGTCTCTTCAAAAACCATCCACAAAACATCCTCTCAAAGAGAAAATCGTAAAGCCAAGTTCAAGCAGTACCCGTCCATCAACCACCAACTATTTCAAAGGATTTACCGTGTCGATAATCGTTTTCCCGTCATCCAAACGGATGCCGACAATCTCTACGCGACGCTCGCGGGAGGCTAAGATACCGTAGATGCTTTCGCGGTCGTCGCTCATGGAGTCGGTCAGTTTTTGCGGTGCTTGAGAGGAGCCGAAACTGATTTCTTCAATGCGCAGGCTGCCGTCGTTCAGGTGTTTGCCGAACAAACCGACCTTGTATTCGTCGAAGTGATTGCGGATGCAATCGACGCGGCGTTTACCGAGGTTAAAGTTGTATTCCGCTCCGGCGCGCGGGCTGGCGTACCCTTTGATATAAATTTTAATTTTTTGACCGGCTTCCAGCAGCTCGATGAGTTTGTAGCTGAAAACTTTGAGGTTTTCGTCGCCGTCTTTTATCTCGCGCTCAAAGAAGGCTTCCATGCGGTTTTCGGCGAGGAAGCGGTCGCGTCCTTCCAAAACCTTAGTGTATTCTTCGATGAAAACGGGCTTGCGGGCGTAGTAATTAGCGGCGGTTTCCGAGTAGGATTTGTCGGAGGTCACGCGCATGGTATTCGGGTTCGGACGGTCGTTGTCGAAGTACAAAATCAGCGGCACGATGTCTTGAATCGATTTTTCCTGCAAGTAAAAATCGTGGGTGTAGGTCAGCGGATTGCCTAAGTCGCCTGTGTTTATTACTAAGGTATCGGGAAACCAACCGGGCTTCGACATAATAAACGTGTACTCGGTGTCGCGCTTCAAGGTCAACGGAAATTCGTTATTGTCTTGATTTTTGCGCAGTTCTTCCAAATCTTTGCCGATTAAAAACTGCATGGTAACGCCCCGCAGCGGTGCTTCGTCTTCTTTGTTGAAAACGCGGGCGAGGAAGTCGAGTGCTTCGGGTTCTAAAAAGAGTTTGCGCTCGATGAGTTTGGCGGTCAGCTCGGCGGGGTTGCTCAAGTCGATGGTATCCGAAACGGGCAAAAACTCGTCTTTTTCGGCGGTGATAACGTACTTCTCGCCGGTTTCTAATTTCCACGGAAATTTGTTGCCGTACTCGTTGAGGCGGCTGTCGATTTCAACTAAACCGCCGTCCGTTATTTTGTACAGCGTCATTTTTGCACCATTCAGAGCGGTATCGGTCTTTTTATTCATGGTCAAAGCCATCAGGTCGATAGCCGTGACGCGACTGCGGTATAAATCGAAGCAGCAGGCTTCTTTTTCTTTATCCAAAAAATTGGAACCCAAACGGCGCGAAGAAAACATGCCGAGCATTTCGCCCTCATTGAGCCAATAGTGCGTGTCGTCGTAAGAAGAATTTATCGGTGCGCCCATATTTTCGGGGGCTGTCCAGGTGCTGCCTTCTTTGACGGATTGAAAAATGTCGTAGCCGCCGAGGTTTTGAAAACCGTTGCTGCTGTAATACAAAGTCTGACTCGGCGTGTGGAAAAACGGCGTGATGTCGTCGTCGGGCGAGTTGACTTCGCTCACATTGACGGGGGCGGAAACGGTGCCGTCGGCATTGATGATGCTGCACCAGATGTCGGTTTCGCCGCGTCCGCCTTCGCGGTCGGAGGAGAAAAACAGCAGTTCGTAGCCCGATACGGAGTCGATGCCGATGTTGGGTTGGGTTGCCGTTTTGCCGGGGACGTTGACGGTAGCGGGCAATTTGGTTGCACCGCCGTAGCTGCCGTCGGGATTGAGGTCACGGCTGAAAATTTCGCAACGCACATCCGTGTCCGTGTAGTAATCGCAGAGGGTATAATAAATTTTTGTCTCGTCGCTATTGAGGGCGTAGTGTGCCGTGTGGCGTTTTTGGTCGTTAAAATTTTCGAGCAAGTCACCAAAATCTTCGCCCTGTGACTGCAAAACGCGGGAGTATTGACGTTCGACTTTGTAATCGTCTTTTTTATTGGCGAAAGCAAAAGAAGAGTAATATAAGGTGTCGCCGCGCAATGAAGGGGCAAACTCGGAGTAATCGGTATTCACTTTATCGCTCAGTCTTTCGACAACCAAATCTTCGTTCGGTTCGCTGATTATTTCCGTTGCCCAGTCGATTTCGGCGATGGATTGACGGGCTTTTTGGGTGTATTTCGGGTCGTAATTTTCGTGATTGGCGAGGAAAAACTCGAAGGTCATTTGTGCGGGCACGTACTGACCCATGCGCTGCTTCATTTTTGCTTCCCAAAAAGTGGCTAAAGGAAAAAGCGTGTCTGCCTCGATGCGCACTTTGCGGTACATGGTGTCGGCGAGTTCGTAAGCATCGTAGCCGCGTAACGATTCCGCGTAGCGGTAAATGTAAGCGGGGTTTTTCGGGTTTATTTCCAACAGCGTCTCATAATGCTCGATGGCTGCGTGGTAATTACGCTGTGCAAATGCGTTTTCCGCCGCCGTTTCATAAGCCTTGAGGGTCTGTGCGTAGCCGCTGCCGGCGCACAAAAGCAGTAAGAGGAAGAGAAAAGCTGATTTTTTTATAAAAACCATAGCGTTTGATTTATGATAGTCGGCATCTGAAAGTTGCCGGGGTAGTTTTAAATCGGAATGAGGATTTTGCGACACTTGAATTTTGCATTTACTCAAAAGGTGACTTCGAGTCACCCTGTGAGTAAATCCAAAATTCCTACGCCCTCAAATTTTAAATAATCGGACAAATTTTAAAGGTATTGACCGGCTTCACATAAGTCACCGTGTAGCGAATCGCAATCTCCGGCCCGCCGTAGCGGTTAGTCGCACGGTTAAAGTCCGAAACATTCACATCGTAACTCAAACCGACCACCCAGGTCTTATAGTGCAACTCCGCAGCGGGAATAATCGCATCGCCGAAAGCATTGAAGCGATAAGAACCCGTGATTTGCAAAGCCATTTCTTCTGTCTTGCGTTGGTTCAAATGCACCTTGCCGCCGATACCCGCGAAGCCCTCGGTGTACGGGCCCTGCAACTGCGCCATGCCGTGCATCACGAAGTCGATGTTGTCGCTGACCTGAATGGTCGGTATCATATAAAGGCTGAGGCGCGAAGACAAACGCGCCGGGTCGAGCGAATTGAAACTTTGGTCGGGCTGATTGAGGTGAAACAGACCGGCACCGACGTCGAGGCGGGTGCGTTTGCGCAACTTTTGAGAGTGCCAGTTGACACCTACACTGATGTCGCCATAGACCTTGGCGGTGTTGGTAAATTGTTCGTTAATCGGGCGGTCGGGATTGAAAACCTCGCCGTCGAATTGATTATCGAAAGTCAGATTAGCGGGATTAAAAGACCGCTGCGCCACGCCGACCTGCACACCGAGGCTGAGGAAGTTTTCGGCGTCGATGGTCTTCACGTAGTTGCCCGTTGCGCTCAGAGAGACATTGCCGAGTTCGCCGTCGCCTGCCACGTCGTAGTTGAAAACGGCGCCGAAACCGAGCATACCGTTTTTGATTTTATCCGTATAAACTTTGGAATCGAACATACCCGAAAAGGTAGTGTAAGGCACTTGCGCGGCTTGCCACTGACTGCGATAATTGCCGATAAAGCGACGGTCACCGCTGTGCACGCCGGCGAGGGCGGGGCTGAGATTGAGGGGAGAATGATAGAACTGCGCAAAGTGAATATCCTGTGCCGAAAGCGACAATGACAGGCAGAAAATAACGCAAAAAAGCGACGCAAGGCGAAACCCCGCGGCGTTAAGGTAAAATTTTACATTCATGGGACATCGTATTGTATTGACAGTCAATAGCTTAAACGCGGCAAACATAAAATATGCTGCTTTGCTCAAAAACCGTATTTATCAATGACTAACAAATGAATTATCGTGTTACCGTGACGCTACCTTCTTTTGTGAAAAAGAGAGTTGTGTAGTATTATCTCGGCAGTATATGTTCAGTAATGACGGTGTTGAGATGTTTTCGGTAAAAAAAACGAGTAACAAAATGCCGTCAAATTTATGACGAAATAATCGTTGCCGACCTTGTCAAAAAGGGGGAAAGGGCAATAGTCGGAAGACGATTCGGGTGTTTCTCGAAAAAATTGAACTCGCGGTAGCGTGCGGAAGGATTATACTTTGTTAAAGTACGATTGGGAAACCCAAAGATACGCAGATAAATCCTTTTTGACAACACAATTTCAAAGAATCAATTTTTGTTCGGTTGTGAAAAGTACGTGTAAAACGCGGAAAAAGTCGTGGTGTTCGGTGGGTAACGCGACAAAGGTAAGGGAAATTATGTTAAAATTCCTAAGTTTTTGTAAACTAAAGTGCTGAAGAGCAACATATTAGATATTTTTGTTTTGTGAAAATGAGGAGAAGCGTCGCAGAGGTGACTTAGACGGAGAATTTTGCGGTGCGAAAAGAAGGATGCTTGTTATGAAACAAAAAAAACCGAATTTCACGGCAGCGAAATTCGGTTTTTTACTCACCCGGCAAAATGTCGGTTCTGTTTTTTCGGTCGCTTTATTTTATGATAAAACGTTTTGTCAAAGTCCGATTTCCCGCTTGTATTTCCGCAAAATAAACGCCTGCGGGCAGATTTTCCGTTTGCATAGTAAAACTCGTCTCGACGGCGGAAATTTCACCGCTGCGCAAGGTTTTACCCGCCGCATCGACCAAACGGTAGCTGCGGTCGAAAGAAGATTTATCGGAAAAGTCAACGGTCAGCGACTCACCCGCAGCTAACAGAGTCGGATAAACCTTCACCTGCATATCCGAATTTAAACGCACCCGCCGCACTTTGGAATACTCAAAACTGCCGTCGAAATCCGTTTGCTTCAGTCGATAATAATTGTCGCCGTCCTGCGGATTGTCGTGAGTAAACGCGTAATCAATCGGTGCGCTGACCGTACCGTTCCCTTTCACAGTTCCGATTTCTTTAAATTCATTGCCGTCCGTGCTGTGCTCGACGGCGAAAAAGTCGTTGTCTTGCTCGAATTCCGTGCGCCAGTTGAGTTCCGCTTTTCCTTCATTCAGTGCCGCCGTAAAACGCGTCAACTCGACTGGCAAAATGCTGTTGACACGCAACACATACAGCCCCGTTTCGGTATCGGAAGCAATGACGGTCTCGGAGTCGAAATAAGGAAAAACACCCCACACGCCGTCAAAATTTCCGGCGGTCGTACTCGGCACGGTGTCGTAGTAACCTTCCAAGACCGCATTCAGCGGGTCGCTCACATCCCAAACCTGCACACCTTCATTGTAGTAAGCCACATAAACGTAATCGCCTTTCACAAAAGGGTTGTGTGCAATATTATTCAGCGGTGTATCACCGTCGAGATTGGCGTTAAAAAAAGCGGAAGCGGGCGCGGTAATATCCGTCAAGTCCGTGAGGTCGGCTACTTTCACTTCTCTGCCCGTTGACTCATCACAGAAAATCATGTATTGGCTGTCTTCGGTCAGCCAGCCGCTGTGGTTGTAGCCTTGATTGGCGTAGGTGGGCATCGAGCCGAGCAAAACGGGATTTTGCGCATCGGAAAAATCATAGACACCGAATTTGACGGTATTGTTATTCCCGTGAAAACAATAAGCCGTATCGTTGCGCACGTGAATGTCGTGCGAATAACCGCCCGTCATATTCGGCGCGCCGATTTCTACGGGAGCGGCTGCATTTGCGGGTGAAATATCGAAGACAATAATGCCGCCGCCGTGCGTATCGGACCCCGGAATGTAAATGCGGTCTTTTGCTTCGTCGATGTAAATATTATGCGCCTGTGTAAAACTCGCGGTCGATTGATGCACCTTCGACACCGAGTTGGGCAAGTCGCTGAGGTCGAAGACAATCAAGCCTTCCGTCTGTTGGTCGGCGACGGCGTAGGCATACTCATCGTGGGTTTTAAAATCACGCCACAGCGAGCGACCGGTCGTGCCGTTGACGTTCAAATTGTCAAAACGTGCCACCTCCGTCACATCGGTCGGGTCGGTGATGTCGATAAAATGAATCATTTCGGCGGAGCCGAGAATGGCGTATTCTCTGCCGTCAGGCGCGGTATAGCCCCAACAGTCATTGTAAATCAGACCCGAATGCGTCACTAAAGTCGGGTCGCTCCAAGTGTCGAGCAGCGTCATGTTGTCGCTCATTTGAGCTTGTAAAATGCCGGAAAGCAAAAGGAAAAGTAGTATGAATGTGTTTTTCATATCAAGGTATCTGTTTGGAAAATAGGAAAATCGGTTTTGCTTGCGCAAAACAATTTGAGAATTCATTGCCTTCGGGGAAAAGATATAGTTCGGGTAAGGAGTGCGGGATTTATTCAGGGAAAGTCGAGGTGCGAAAATAAAAGGTCGAATCGCGGGTGATTGTTCACAAAGAAAGGGTGAAGTCAGGCGGTAAAAGTAAGGTTTTTTGCGGACTAAAGCAAGAAATATCAAACCATGTCGGGGCGAAGATGTTTTAGGAGAGAATGCAAGACTTGAGACGTTAGATTTTAGACGTTAGACTCTGCTTCCGGCTTGTTTATTTTCTCGAAAAAAAACTTGTCGTTAATCTCAAATTTAAAAGCGTCTAATCCACTAAAAAAAATACATGGCTCTTAAAGAATCCAATATGCTCGATTTGGGCATTGCCGCCCCGGCTTTCGATTTACCCGATACGGTATCGGGCAAAAACAAAACCTTTGACGACGTAGCCGGCGAAAAAGGCACGGTCGTAATGTTCATTTGCAATCACTGCCCCTACGTTATTCATGTCAATGCGGAAATCAAGCGCATCTCGGATGAATACAGTAAAAAAGGTATCGGTTTTGTCGCCGTCAGCAGCAATGACGTAGATAATTATCCGCAGGACGCGCCCGATTTGATGACAAAATTGGCAAAAGAAGAAGGCTTCGATTTTCCTTATCTCTACGACGAAAGTCAGGAAGTCGCCAAAAAATACGATGCCGCCTGCACCCCCGATTTCTACGTTTTCGACGCAGGCAAAACACTCGTTTATCGCGGCAGATTGGATACTTCACGCCCCGGCAACGGCGAAGAACTGACGGGCAAAGATTTGCGCGCTGCGCTTGATAGCGTGGTCGCCGGCGAGGAGGTGAGTCCGATTCAGTATCCGAGTGCGGGCTGCGGCATTAAGTGGAAAAAGTAGTTTTTCCGCGCGTCATGCCGACTGCATTAAAAAATAAAAAGAAAAGCGTAATCGACATGTCGGATACGCTTTTCTTTTTTAGAGATACCACCGTCCACCGTCCACCGTAAAACCGTCCACCGTAAAAACCGTCAACCAAGACTCACCAGTTCCGCCAGCTCTCCGTCCGAATATTCGCCGATCCATTTCTCCCCCGTACTCACCGTTAGGTTTGCCAGCTCTTTTTTAGATTGCAGCAGCGCATTGATTTTTTCCTCAAAAGTACCCTGCGTGATGAAGCGATGTACCAACACATTGTTCTTTTGCCCGATGCGGTAGGCGCGGTCGGTGGCTTGGGCTTCAACGGCGGGATTCCACCACAAGTCGTAGTGAATGACGTTGCTTGCCGCAGTCAGATTCAGCCCCGTACCGCCCGCTTTCAGCGACAATATCAGTACCTTCGTCGCGCGGTTATTTTGAAAATCATCCACCATCTCATCTCTGCCTTTCCGCGAGACGCCGCCGTGCAAAAACTCCGCTGCCAAACCGAATTGAGCCTGCAGCATTGTCTGCAAATGCCGTCCCATTTCCTGATACTGCGTGAAGATGAGCGTCTTTTGATTTTGTTCCAAAATATCGGTCATCAAGTCCATCAGCAGCATCGACTTACCGGAGTAGGCAGGTTCAACGGCTCCTTTTTTGAGGAAATGCGCGGGGTGGTTGCAGACCTGCTTGAGCGCGGTAATGAGTTTGAGTACCAAACCCTTGCGCTCGATGCCTTCCGAAGATTTGATTTTTTCCAAAGTCGTATCGACCACATTTTGGTAGAGGGCGGCTTGGTCTTTGGTCAGGGCGCAGTATTGGTCTTTCTCGATTTTGTCCGGCAAATCTTTAATAATCGTGCGGTCGGATTTCAGGCGACGCAGAATAAACGGCTCGGTAATTTTCTTAAATCGCTCCAGTTTTTCTAAGTCACGGTCGGCTTCTATCGGCTTCGCAAATTCGGTTTTAAAACTCTTCAGACTGTTCAAATAACCTTTATTCGTAAAGTCCATAATGCTCCAATATTCCGACAACCGATTTTCGACGGGCGTACCGGACATGGCAATTTTGACCGGCGACTTAATTTTTTTGATGGCTTTGGTCTGCGCCGTTCCCGGATTTTTAATGGCTTGCGCCTCATCTATAATGGTGCACAGCCATTTTTCGCCCGCGATTTTTTTGTCGCTGCGGGCTACACCGTAAGTCGTGATGAGCGCGTCGGCATCGGCAAGCGGGGCGAGGTCGCGGTTGCTGCCGTGATAAATGTGAGCGCGTAAATCGGGCGCGAATTTGGCGATTTCTTTGCCCCAGTTCGTCAACAAAGTCGTCGGTACGATGACCAGAGCTTTCTGCTTGGCGAGTGCACCGTCTTCTTTCAGTTTGAGCAAAGTCGTGATGACTTGCAGCGTTTTTCCGAGTCCCATATCGTCGGCAATGATGCTGCCGAAACCGAGGCGGGTGTTCTTATACAGCCATTCGTAGCCGCGCTGCTGGTAGGGGCGCAAGGTCGCTTTCAGCCCGTCGGGCGTCGGTATCGGCTCGGTGTCGAGCAGTTCCTTGAGCAGTTTGCGGAGGCGGTCGCTGAGTTCGACGCGCGCACCCTCGTAGTCCTCGGTGAGGGCGATTTGCAGGAGTTCGTTGCGGTCGAGTTCGGGCGGGGTGTCGAGTTTGACGAGCAGTTTTTCGATTTCGTCTTTGTCAAAATAAACATAAGCGTCGTTGATTTTAACGATGCCCGAATATTTGCGCAGCATCTTTTTAAACTCTGCCGGCGAGACCTGCGTATTGCCGACGGCGACCTGCCAATCGAAGTTCAGCATTTCCTGCAAATTGAGCATGCCGCCCGTCACCGCGCCGTCTTCGGAGGTATCCATTTTGAGCGAAACCTGCGGGCGCATCAGTTTTCGCAGGGCTTTGGGCAGCAAAATTTCAATCCCGAAAAGCTGAATGACGGGTAGTATTTTAAACAAAACCTGCGTAAATTCATCGGAGTCGAAGCGCAGTTCCAAGTCACCGCGTGCCGCCATGACATCATTTAATTCGGGAAAATAATCGGACAGCAGTGACAGCGAGCGCAGCACTTCCAAGCGCAGATAGTTGTATTGCTTATTTGAAAAAACGGCTTTCAACGGTATCGGCGCAGCGAGGGCGTCGGTCTTGTCATTGACTTTAACGCTGACCGCAAATTCGCCGTCCAAATCTTCGACCTGAATCACCGGCACGTAGTCACGGTCGGCGATGTAAAAACGATTGAGCCACAGTTGTATGGTCTTCGGATGCTCTCGATTTTCAAAAGCGGCAAAATGCTCGACGCTGCCGTTAAAAAACATGCGCCCGACTTCGGTGCCGTTGATTTTTGCGTCAAAATTAAAACTCTCGGTCATGTAGTGTGACAGGAAAACGGAGAGCAGCCCGGTAAATTTTTCGTCGATTTTCGGCAAAAAAATGTCACCGCCGCGCGTCACGAACAGCAGGTCGGGCGGGGTGAGTTGCATGACTTTATCGGTGAGGTCGGCGACGGCTCGGTTCATACCGGCGGGCAGCCACCGCACGATGTAGTTGCTGCCGGCGGTTTGCAGCAGTTGCGGGATGAGGGCAGAGTTTAAAGCGAGTTTTTCCGCCAAATTTTGCGTCAATATCAAACCGCGCATTGCATCAGACAGGCGGTCGAAAGCGGTCAGCGGCACGGTGGCGAGAAAATCGGTCAGCACGTCGAGTCGCTTAAATTCTTTGAGGGTTTCCTCTTTGTTGTCGCGCAGTTGGCAGTGTTGGAAGGCGAGATTTTCGTCGAGCAGGATTTCGATGTTTTCCGTGTTTTCGACGGTCGCGGCGTGTTCGTTTTCGGGTTCGCCTTTTTGCCGCTTGACCATCGAGCGGTGCAGTTTGTAGTAGGCACGGTCGAGGTGTTTTTTAAAATTTCCTTCGGGGAAAAACGGCGGTTGGTCAGAAAGCAGGGTTAAAAGCTGCTCGCGCATTTCCGGCAGACCGGTAAAATCGAGCGCGGCAAAAACGTCCTCTTTCCAAGTAAAATCAAACTTTTGCGAGGCGTATTTTTCAACTAAATCCTCGACCTGCGGAATATGAATACCCTTTTGCCCCGAGGCGGTATAGCCGATGTCTTCCAAGCCCGCGTACAAATCAAAAGCGTGCAAATCAAAAACGAGAAAGGGGTTTTTGTCGATTTCGTTGGACACCATATATAGTGTCGCCGCCATGTGTTTGCAGGGCACCGCAAAATCGGGGCAGGAGCAACTGCCTTTAAAATCGCTCCACGACTCGGGGAAGATGCGGATACCTGCGCGGCGGCAGGCGGCATCGAGGGCGGGCGGCAGTTCGCGGTTGAGCAGTTTGGAGAGGAAGGCGGGGTTTTCGGTAACGAGTTGCAGAATTTTGGCTTTCTGTGCGTTGGTAAACTCCGGTACGACGAATTTCACTTGATAAGGTGTGCGACGCGAGCCTTGCACTTTACTCGTGATGAGATTGTCGTCAAATTCAATATCGAAAGCCAGTCCTTTGTTGGCGTAGGTTTTGCCGCGCGGCAGTCGGTTACTGAAGTCGATATCGGCGAGGGCATGCAAAAATTGCTTACCCCAAAAAGTCGTACCGTAGGATTTTCTCATAAAAATGTTGAATTTTTTCGGAAACGTATTCTGTATTATCAGAAAATAAAAGCAAAAGTCGGCTGATAAATAATGCGCATTTTGTTCTTTTTTTGCAAATGTACCAAAAAATATAAAAATACCTGTTTCCGGGTAAATGAACAGAGTTGAATTATTTATTTATGTAGAAATCTGATTTTCAATATTTTAAAAGACTTAAAGGTTGATTATTTATATTTTAATAAATTGCAAGTGTTAAATAAGAAATTTTGTGACAGAAAACAGGATAAAATATTTGGTTTTTAGCTTATAAGTGTATAAATTTGAACCAATATATCGGCTTTGTTACTTTTTGTGTAAAAAGTATTACCTGTTTTTGACAGGCTTTTTCGCAGAAACCGGATTACTAACCTAATTAAGTTATACGCAGGAAAACTCCTGAAAGATTTAGGATAATATCGGATACACAACGTTTAACATTGCTTTTCTAAACCATTTTTTTTAACTTTCAAAACTCTACCTTATTATGAAAGTACAGAAAAGTAATCTCACTAAGCTCGGCAAAAAGCTGAGCAAAGAGCAATTGCTCAATGAATTGAAGAAGAAAAACGTCAAAGGCGGCCTCAAAGGTTGCCCGCCTCCCGGTGAATACGGATAGGATTTGCGTTTTCTTTTGAAAATCAATCAGCATTTTTTATAAAATGCGACAGAGAAACAGGTTATCTAACCTGTTTCTCTTTTTTATACTCTCCCTCTTCTTTTATCGCTTTTTTTTATATCTCATTAAAATTTTCGACGTCGCAGATTTCTGCGGGACGCCGGGTATTTTTGACATTCATTCCTATGAAAACTTTAGAAGAATTTCTTACATACAAGAACCCCTACATCATTCGCGAGTTTCAGCGTAAAAACGCCCGTTACAACTTAAATGAGGCAGATGCGCAGACTCTTTTCGAGGATATGTTGCGCTATTTATGGCTGACCGGGCATTACGAAGATTTAAAAAAAGCGCACACCGACCGAAAATTTCCCGACATCAGTATTACCCAAAGTATGATTATTATCGACGAAATGTGGCATGAGTTTATCCTTGTGACAGAGCATTATGTCGATTTCTGCGAAAAATACTACGGAAGTTACATTCATCACCCGCCGGCAATGCCTCGATTTGCCGAAAATCGCAAAACGATGAGCGAAGAAGAGTGCATGGAAATCTTCATCGAAGATGTGATGTCCGTAGTGTACGACGAACTCGGTGCGGAAGTGACGCTGCGCTGGTTCAACGAATACCATGAGTATCTTCCCGACAATTATCTTGCAGAAATGTCCCATCATCACGGCTAATTGTATTTCGCGAAGGGCGTTCATCTCTTAAATTTTCCAAAAAAATGAAATAAGCAAATATGTGACAAAAAATCGTGGTACGGTGTTTGTTTTAGCTATCCTATCCCTCCTTAGTTAATTTTTTTTCCAAACACCCAAGCAATGTACTTACGGTTATTCACGTACATTTTACTGCTTTTCTTTTCGTTTACCGCTGCCGATCTGCGCAGTTGGGAAGACCCCGCCTTTGATGAAAGTAATTTCTCTCCGCAGGCTCTGGAATTTTTGCTTGAAGCTAAAAAATGTGAAGTCGATAGAGATTACCGAGCCGCTATTTATTATTTGCAGTTATTAGAAGAAGAAATTAAAACTTCTCCTGATCCGACAGTTCCTCCTTTTGTTTACTTCAGATTAGGTGAAAACTATTTAAAAAGCGGAAAATACGAAAATGCACTTGATCACCTGTTACCAATTATTGAAAATCCTAACTCAAACAAAATCTTGCAGGCGCAGTCGCTGACGGCAGTGGCACAGGCTTACCATAAATTGGGAGAAATAAATTTAGCGCACGACTTTGGGATGCGTGCCGTCGAGCGGCGTGAAGAATTAAATGATAAGCTGGGTTTACTTAAAGATTTATATAACTTGGGTACTTTGTTCTATTATCAGGATAATTACAAAGAAGCGAGTGAATATTATAATCGGGCTTACGTTTTGGCACAGGAACTGAATGACAGTCGTTACATTTACAATACCACCTCCGCTCTCGGTCTCATATCTCAAGAACTCGGGCAAATAACCGAAGCGGTGAAATATACCGAAGAATCACTGCGCATGGCGCAGGAAACGGACTATACTCTGGGAGTCAGTTACGCTCTGCATAATTACGGTTCTATATTCGCTTTGGAAAATGACCACGAAAAAGCACTGGAATATTTTAACCGCTCCTTGAATATCAAAAAGGAAAACGGTGACGATTGGGGTATCGTCGGCGATTACATTGCAATCGGTCATTCTCATACCGAATTAAAACAGTATGATGCTGCCACGGAAAATCTGAAAGAAGCCCTGCGCCGGGCAAAGCAGAACCGGGTGCGGGTAAGAGTACTGGAAGCCGAAGAAGCACTGGCACGAGTTTACGAAAAAACCGGTAATATTTACGCCGAAGCCTTTACCTTGCGCAATGTACTCACCCTGCGCGACTCTATGCTCACCGAGACCGCCGTGGAGGAAATGGGCAGCCGCAAAGCCGCCTATGCCATGCAAAAAAAGGAGAGTGAAATACAAAAACTGCAAAGCGAAAAATTGATTTTGGAAGGGCAGCAGGAAATCGCGCGCCTGCGCTGGTACCTCGGTTTGGGTGCCTTTGTGCTGGCGGGAATGGTAGCGATAGGTTTGTATTTTCATAATCGCAGACAAAAGAACGTGCTCGCGCTGGTGCAGGAAAAACACCACGAAATCGAGGAGAAAAACGAAAAAATTCAAATTCAAAACAAACTGCTGGAGCAATCCAACACCGAATTGCAAAACTTCGCCTACGTCGCTTCCCACGATTTGAAAGAGCCGCTGCGTATGGTCAGTTCTTTCTCCGGGCTGCTTAAAAAACGCTACGATACCGTGCTCGACGAGCGCGGCAACGAGTACATGTACTACATCACCGACGCGGTAGAGCGCATGAATGCGCTGCTCGACGACCTGCTCGACTACTCGCGGGTGAATACTTCGGACAAAGATTTGGAGAAGATAAATACGGGAAATATCGCGGCGAAAGTGAAACTAAATCTGACACCGGTACTGGAAGAAAAAGCGGGCACTCTGGAAATTCCTTTCGACAAAATGCCTGAATTGCTCGGTAACAAATCACAGTTTAGTCAACTGCTGCAAAATCTCATCAGTAACGGTTTAAAATTTCACAACGGTAAAGATCCCCTCGTGAAAGTGGATTGCGAAGAGCGAAAATCCGATTATTTGTTTTCTGTCAAAGATAACGGTATCGGCATTTCCGAAGAAAATCAGAAGAAAATCTTCGACATGTTTACGCGTCTGCACACCCGCGAGCAGTACGAAGGCACGGGTATCGGTCTTTCGACCTGTAAGAAAATCGTGGAGC
Organism: Saprospiraceae bacterium; assembly: GCA_020629965.1. Classification (GTDB taxonomy): domain Bacteria; phylum Bacteroidota; class Bacteroidia; order Chitinophagales; family Saprospiraceae; genus JAHDCG01. The sequence goes on from JAHDCG010000062.1 coordinate 24,675, forward strand.
GGCACGGCGGCACGATTTGGGTGGAAAGTAAGCAGGGCGAGGGGAGTACGTTTTTGTTTACGGTGAAGAAGTAGTCCTTCATTCGTTCATTTCTCCGCGCAGCCAACTTTCATTGAAAATCGGTGAAATCCTTGCCGCCTCCTCTTTAATTTTTTTCCGTTCCGCCGCAAAATCCTGTCGCGTCACAAATTTTTCCGACTCCCGCCAAACGAAAATCCGCCGCGTCAATCTTATCATATTTCGGTAGCCGTCGCGCTGAAAATCGGTCAGTTTTTTACTGCGCAGCAGCAGTTGATTAAAGGCATCGCAGAGGGCATAAAACGGCTCCGTCTCGCGCAGGTGAAAGTAAGTGCGCAGCAGTAATGCCCTGACATCCAATTTATAACGCATATCCGAATATTCGACTTGTATCAGCAGCGGCAGCACCTCCGGATAATTTTTTACGGCAAAATAGTAGTTGGCGAGGTTGAAAGAATAAGCATTTTCGACGACCTCGGGCAGCAGGTAATTTTTGTATTTGTCGAGAAAACGGCGCACCCAAGTATAGTTTTGGGAGCGCAGACCGACCGTCACGATGTTTTTATAATGCCACTCCAACAGCTTGCCGTTTTTATCAAATATCAAACGCTTTTCGAGCTGTGAGCGGTAAATTTCAAAAAGTTCTTTGTGAAAATCCGTCGCGCCCTGATTGATTTGTCGGATGCAGAAATTTTGCAGATAATTGTAAATATTTTGCTGCTCCGCCTGCCGGAAAAATGCGGACTGTGCTTCGATTCTTTCTTTCAACAAAAAGTAATCCGCCGGTTGATTATTGCGCAGCATTTCAAATGCCAGATAGTATACAAACACCGCAGGTACGCGCTGAAAGGCAGCGGGTTGTCGCTTGATTTTCTCTAAAACCTCCGTCAACAGACCTGCTTCGTATTCCTGTCCGTAGAGTCGGGTACGCATTTTCATTTCGCATGCGTCGCGCAGTTTCATTGCCATAAACCATAAATCAAGCGCATCCTGTTTTTGCTGCAAACCGTCATCCTCCCTTTGCTGTGTGACTTTCAAATATTTTTGGTCGCTTTCCTCCGCAAATTTAAAACGGGTCAGATAATAATCCGCGTCCTTAAAAACCTTCTTTCGTAGATTCTTATCAGTGTTGCGTCTCACTTTTTCGTAATGTTTAAAAAGCTGCTTATCCCGTAAATTTTCCATGCACAAAAACCGCGCGGTTTCCGCTTCCGTCGCCAATTTTTCCGCCGTCATAAATTCCTCGAAAAGCCGCAAAGTGTAAGAAAAAACGACCTTCAAATGCGCCTCGTCATAATCTTGTCGCGTCGTTATTTTCTCCCACAGCAAATGTTTGTCACAGCGTTTTTCCGAAAAATCGGGATAAACCGCACTCAAATACTCTGCAAGTGCAGCAACTTCCGTGTTTTTATTGTGATAAGGCGAAGCGGCAAAGTCCCGCAAGCGCGTCATTTCCTTGCGTGAGAGTTTTTTTACAGCGAGAATAAGAGATTTTCCGAGCATTTTTTCCAACTTTTATTAGTAGGTGTCCGCATAAGCGTCTGACGCTGAATTCAAGAAAGAACCCTGCATTTGATTAAACGAAAGAATTAGGCAAAAGGAAGCGTCTGACGCCGGTGTCGTGTTTGAAAGCGGTGCCAGGCGATTCTTTACATGATGTTCCGAATAAACTCTATTGTCCGGTTGAGTTCCGAGTTGATTGTCAGCTTGTCCCGTCCTTTTGTCGGGAACTTCCCGATGACATCCTCAAAAATATAAATTTTTTCCAACTTTTATTTCTAAAAATAATTTACCCCCGACCGATTTCCGCGCATCTTTGCAGCATCGAAAGGAAGAAAACCCTTTTCAGACACATAAAGACAAGTCTGCCGCCATACCCGACTAAACACCTAAACAGGGCGCAGCCCCTAAACGCCTAAACCCTCTTTTTAAAAAAATACACCGCCATGAAAAATATACGTCTCGTTATGAAAACCCTCACTCTGCTGCTCGCACTTTTTACCAATGTCACTCTCACCGCGCAACCGACCGACTGCCTGTCTTTTGAAAACCTGACGGTCGGCACGCAATACGGTGCGCCCGCCGGGCAATCATCGGGCGATATTATCTACTCCGAGTTTGGCGTCAACGTCAGAGCGGAGGCTTTTTCGCCCTTTGTCGGGCAGCCCGAATTCGGCTCGGCGACGGTCGGCGCGGCGGAAAATTTCACCTTTGCCTTAGCGGCGGGAAACGTTTTGCATACGCAGGGTTTGAATTTGCGCTTCGATTTTTCCGACGTTGCGGGCGACGTTTTTGCTTGCAGTTTCGATTACATCGACATCACCGGGCGGGTAAATGTGTCGAGCGAAAACGGAAATCTTCTTTTAGTCGGCGAGACCGTTTCCGAGCTTATTTCTAACGTCACACCTTACGATGAGCCGACCGATTTAATCGAAGAAGCGGGCAGCATTTTTTATCAAGGCACGCCGCTGACGCAAATTTCTATCGGCGGTGAGTCTTTAGCCGTTGACAATTTTTGTGTGTATTTGGATGATGAATTTTGTACGGTTTTGAGTTTGAATTTCGCTGCGCCCGTTTGCAATCCCGACGGCAGTTTTAATCTCGGTTTTAATTTGGAAGCGAACAGCATCGGCAACGCAGGCTTTACGGTCAGCAACGACGGTACGCCCGTTGCAAATTTTTTTTACGGCGAAACCGAATATGTGCTGCAAAATATCGACGGCGACGGCGCCACCGAACACAGATTGACCCTGACCGATAATCAACTGGAATGTGAGTTGGCGGACTTTGAACTCGGCATCGTCGATTGCTCGGATGCCTGTGCGATAGCCGAGGTGATTTTAGAGTATCAAAGCTGCACCGAAGCGGATTTAGGAACTTATCTGCTCGATTTTAATTACGACGACGTACCGAGCGAAGAGTTTGTCGTGAACGTGGACGGCATCGTTATCGGCACGTACAATTACACGGATTTGCCGGTTGTCATTTCGCTGCCGACGACCGACACCGCGCCCGTAGTGGAGATTGCCGACGAAACGGATTTTTCCTGCTTTGCTTTAGCGGACTACGCTTGGCAGTACTGCGGCGTGAACAGTTGTAATATTGTCACTTCAATCCATGAAATTATTTGCGAGGGCGACGACTTTTACTTGGTCATCGGCACCGACGGCGGCGGTTATTACGAGGCGGGTTACAGTACTTTTATCAACGGCGAATTTATCGAATCCATCCCGCCCGGTTTCTCTCATCCCGACACTATCGGTCCGATTGCCGGCGGCGCGGAGGACTACAATTTGACGCTGACCGCCAACGCATTTCCGAGTTGTACTTTTGATTTGTACGTCGGTACAGTCGATTTGACGGACTGCACTTTCGACCAAATGAACTGCACCCTCACCATCACCGATATTGCTTTTTCGGAATGCGAAAACGGGGAGTTTTTCATCAATTTTGCCGTCGATACCGCTTATGTACATCCCTCCGACAGCTTTGAGTTGTACGTCAGTGTTTTCACCTTTTTCGGGCTGCAATACAGCTACGATGCGGCGAATTTTGCTTACGATGAAGGACTTTATACCGTCGGACCGTACAGCACGAACCAAGATACTTCTTACCTGCTTACGGTGCGCGACCAAGTGTTGGATTTTGCCTGCGCCAATACTTTTCCGGAGTACATTTTTCCGCCGGACTGTGAAGAAGAAGATTGCGCCGTCAGCGATTTATCGGTGACATTTACGGACTGTACGGAAGCGGGATTAACGGATATTGTCCTCGATTTTTCGGTTGAAAACACGACGGCGACGGAGTTTATTTTGCAGGTCGGCGGCATAGAACTTCCGCCCGTCAGCCTCTCAAGTCTGCCGCTGACGGTACTCGACGTGCCTGCCCTCGGCGGTACGGAAACGATAAGCGTTTGTTTGGTCGATGCGGAAGAGTGCTGTGCGGAATTGCAGGTGACCCTGCCCGATTGCAGCGGTCTGACGGTATGGCCCGGCGACGCGAATAACGACAACATCAGCAATAATTTTGATGTCATCAATCTCGGTTTGGCATTCATGAGTGAGGGCGCGATGCGTGCGGAAACGGGTACGCTGTGGCAAGCCTACACCGCCGTGCCGTGGGCGCAAGCCTTTCCCGACGGCTTAAATCACACCTACGCCGACACCGACGGAAACGGTATTATCGACCTCGATGACCTTGCCGCCGTTGAGCAAAATTATAATCTCACGCACGGCACGGTCACGCCGTACACAGAAATCGACCCGACGCTCGACTCCCCGAATTTATTTGTCGATATGCCCGATGATTTTGAAATTGCACAGGGCGAAACCCTCGATGTGCCGATTACCGCCGGCAGCCTGAGCAACCAAATCGAGAGCATTTACGGCTTGGCATTTACGATAAAATATGACCCGGAAATGATTGACCCGACGACGGTACAATCAGAATATCCGATTTCGTGGTTCGGTGTGCCGCAGACGAATGTCATCACTTTTGACCGCCACGACCCGGCTGCGGGAGAAATCGACGTGACGCTCGTGCGCAACGACCACAATAACACTTCGGGCTTCGGGCAGATTATGTCTTTTATCGGTGTGGTGGATAATATCGCGGGTAAAGCGGTTATCGACATCACGATAGAAAATGTGTATGCGGTGACAAAATCGGGGGAGCGATTGGCGTTTAATAAGCCGACGGAAAGTGCGGCAGTGATTAGTGCGCTGCGCAATGTGCAGGCGGCAAACGGCTTTTCGGTTTTTCCGAATCCGGCGGGCGCGACGGCTTTTGTACAAAGCGCGAACGGGGGGCGGATTGAGGAGATTGTGATTTTGGATGTGAACGGGAAGGTGACTGCGCGGGCTGTGGATGTCGCACATATTTCGGTGGCGGGATTAACGGCAGGCGTGTATTGGTTGCGGTGCCGGGCAGGGGAGGAAACGGGGATTTTGCGGTTGGTGCGGTTGTAGGCGGGCGTTTCGCGGTTCCCGGCACTCACGTACCGGGCTGAAGTGTTTCGGTGCCGGTGGCACTTTTAGGGGAGCGACTTAGACGACGAAAACCTTTTATCCGAATTTTGGATAAAAGGTTTTTGTTGATTTTGCAAGTTTATTGCAGTTAAATCTAAACCGGCTTCTTATGCGAGCCGTCGCAAAAACCGTTGGGATTGCTCGTTAATTTGCAGGTACACATGTAGGCGGTTTTCGTTTCTTCGGCGACAAAGACGGTCGGTGCCATGCCCTGACCTCGGTGCTTTCCGTTGCAAAACGGCTGTGACTCAGACAAGCCGCAGCTACAGTAAGCGTATCTTTTGCCGGCTTCCAAATCTACGGGTACGGGCGCGTTGCCGGCTCTTTTCGGTAATTCCATTGCGTTTACGTTATTTTTTGTTGAAAAATTTTAGCGCAAGGTAGAGGAATTTTTGGGAAAGATGTATATACATTAGTTATTTGGGGTTGGTCTAAATAGGGATTGTGGTTGACGGTCGAAGGGGGACGGTTGACGGGGCAACTTTTGCTTAAATTTTTGGGTCGATACCGAATAAATGCCTTTTGCTCAAAATAAAATCTTGGTTCGGTCGGTAATTAGTTTTTATTCAAAAAGCAAAAAATCCTTAAAATCCTGTCATCCTGTCTAAAACCTAACCACCTTCCCGCTCCCCAAAAATTTCCCCTCCAAAAACACTCGATAAAAATAAACCCCGCTCGCCAATCCTTTCGCCGAAAAGACGAATTCATTTTCCGTAAAATCCTGCGTCAAAACCACGCTGCCGTGCGCGTCCGTCAGTTCCAAAAGACCGCTTCCGATATTTTCCGCCGCAACGGAAACACGGGTTTCTTCCGTCAAAGGATGCGGCGCGAAAGTGATTTCTAACGGCTCGAAAGTCGGATTATCGACCGCTGTCGTCGGCAAAAAATCTTTTCCCACCGTGTGGAAAAAAGTGTTGGTAATTACCGGCTCGTTGAAGTCGAAATAGATAGCCGCGCTGTTTTCAATGACCGTGCCGAGGGGAACGTCCTCATTTTGCGATAAGACGAAATTAAAATAACCGTGCGAGGCGGGTTCGTTGGTAAAACTGTCCACGAGGTTGATTTTGTCGAAGGTAAATTGCAGAATATTTCCTTCCAAAATGCTCATCACGTAGTCGTGACTGCGCGCTTTCAGACGCAAAGAATTGACGTCGAAATGCTCCGAAAGCGTATCCAAAATGACGACGCGAAAGGCGGTATCGTTGCCCGTGTTTTGAAAGCGAATCAGGTATTCGATATCCGTATTTTGCTCGATAAAATGCGCGTCGCCGTAGCCGCGCGGATTGGCGTTTTTGTCGTTCGGGTCATACGCCCCGATGACCGGACCGCACCACAAATCGTGACTTGCGCCGTAGTCGGCAAGCGTAAAATCCAAAGCTGCGGTCTGCGGCTCATCCGTCACCGGACAGTCGAAAACAGTGTAGCTCGGCGCGGTTACAAAGGGCTGCGTCACCTCCGCGTCCGCCTCGATGCGGTACCACGCGCCGTCAATCGGGTAGCCGAAAGTCTCGGACGCGCCGGCGGTCAGTTGAAAGGTGCCGGTGTCGTAAATTTCTCCGTCGCGCAAAATGCGGTAATCCGCCGGTGCGCTCATGTCGCCCGTGCCGTTGTTGCTCAATGCCAAGACGATTTGGTCGCCGCAGTTGCCCTCCGCCGTGACGCTCGCGCCCGTCCAGTCGGAAGTCGGCAACACACAGGGAATGTCGGGATAGCCGACCGCTTTGGCGCACAAAACCTGATTGAGTACCGCATCGCAACTCGTCTCTGTCAGCAAGGTAATCGTGCCGCACTGACCCACCCCGAGCGCACCCGTATCGTCTCCGACCGGAAAAATATACTGCCCCAAATCGTTGACGGTATAAGGCAAAGACGCCGTCAAAATACTCACCAAGTCCGGCAAAGTCAACTCCACGTAAGCATCTTCGGCGGGTATCGTGCCCTCGTTGCAGTAGGCAATCGTCACGGTATTCGGAAAACATCTGCGCCAAAAAGGTGTCGAAATTTCCACACTGACCTGCGCACAATCCGCTAACGGCTCGACGGCAAAATCGGCGGTTTCGCTCGCAAATTCCGTAAAAGTAAACGTCTGCCCGTCGCCGCAAGTCGTCCATATATCCGAGTTCGGTATTACATCGACGGTGTAAGTACCGAGACCGAAACGCATTTCATAATAGCCCTCCTCGTCGGTAAAAGCGGTGTATGTCACCGCTCCGTTAGTCGCCGTGACCTGCCGCCCGCCGAGCCTGATTTCGTCTGCATTGTACAGACAATCATTGTTTTCATCCCGACTCACATAGCCGTTAAATCCGGAATACGGCGCTGCCTCGGGCGAAAATTCCGCAATAATTTCATCACCCGCCGCCAAGATATTTTGCAGTTGCGTACCGAGTTCAAAACTCACCATCGCCACCGGAATATCCGAGTCGGGACTGTCTTGCCCGAATGCCATTTGAAAGACTCCCTGCCCCGCGAAATTATTCATAATCACTACGCCGATTGCCCCCGTCTGCTGCGCCTGCCACACCTTCTGCGCAAAAGTGCAGGTACCGCGCTCGACGAGTACCAATTTCCCCGCATTACTCTCGTCCGAAGCCGTGCAAAAAATCGGTGTATCGGTCTCCGCATCGAGGGGCGCGAGTACCAATTCGCCCTGCACCGGCTCCGTGACGGGCACCGACCAACCGAGCGCAAAACCCAAATCATCGGGCGCATACACCCCGTAAGCGTAGTCGGGACTGAGTACATTAAAATAGAAAGAAATGTCGGTCTGCTGCGCAGTGAGAAAAGCGGATTGGCAGCATAAAAGAAGGAGAAGTAAAGGCTTTTTCATACGTCGAAATATTGCGATGAGTCAGGAAAGACGGAATTTGAAGAATAAAATTAAGGAAAAATCGGCGTGTCGAGGGTGAAAGGGCTTGTTACGCCTGTAATCAGACAAAAAACACAGATTTTCCCTTTCTAACGATAAGGCAAGTACTCAAAAACGCTGCCTGCCGCAAAAAACTCTCGGTCGGCGGGTAGTTCCAAAAAGCCGTCTGCGTCGGGCAGATTAGCCAAGTCGCCCGAGCCGTTGCCGACCGTCGGGGTGGCGAGCAGTTGACCCGTTGCGGTGTACGAAATTTTGACCTGTAAAAAATAAGTGAGCGCGGGTTTGAAAGAAAAATCTTCCGCCAAAACCGCGTAGCGCGGCGGTGCGGGGGGCAGCCCCAAATTCCGCAACAACCACGGCACCACAAATTTGCGGGCGCAGGAAAAAGAAGAAACGGGATTGCCCGGCAGCGCAAAAATCACCGTACCCGTCGGGCTTTCGCCAAACCACAACGGCTTGCCCGGTCGCTGTTTGACTTTGTGAAAATGCTCCTTGACACCCAATGCCGCAAAAACCTTCGGCAAAAAATCGAACTTGCCCATCGACACGCCGCCGCTCAAAACCAAGAGGTCGTACTGCTGTAAAATATCGCGCATTCGCTGCAAAATCAAGTCGTAGTTATCGGGCAAATGCAGCACCTCCGCCGGTACGTTCAGTTCTGTAAAGAGACTTTGCAGCGTAAAGACATTCGAGCGGCGAATCTGATGCGGCAGGGGCGTCGCCCCGACTTCGACCAATTCATCGCCCGTAGAAATAATCAACGTGCGCGGATTTTTGCTGACCGTCAGCGTCGTCTTGCCCACGGTAGCCGCCACGCCGACCTCGACGGGCGTAATGACCCGCCCGCCGCTGACCAAGAGGTCGCCCCGGCTGCGGTCGCTGCCCGCCCGGTGTACGTTTTTACCGGGTTTTAATTCCTCAATCAGCAGCCGCGCCCGACCGTCGTTAATCTCCAAATCTTCGTAGCGTATCACGGTATCCGCGCCGGCGGGCAGCACGGCACCCGTCATCACTTCGAGGCAATTTTCGCCGTCTTGCAGCGTCATCCGGGGTGCACCGGCGGCGGCGGTGTTTTCAATCAAAAAGCTGCGCCGACCGGCAGCAAAGGCGGCGTGTTGCAGCGCGATACCGTCCATCGTCACGCGATGAAAAGGCGGAAGAGGGCGGTCGGCGTACAGGTTTTCGCGCAGGATGCGACCGACGGCGGCGGGGAGGGGGATTTGTTGGGTGCCGTAGTCGCGGGTGAGGGTGGTGATTATTCTTTGGGCTTGGTTGATGGTGAGCATGCGTTTTAGTTTTTAAAAAGGAAGTGATAAAAGACGTTTTTTACTTCCCGATACAAAACCGCCCAAAAATATTCCCTAACAAATCATCCGTAGAAATCTCGC
>JAHDCG010000214.1 GCA_020629965.1 Saprospiraceae bacterium
CTAACCAAATCACATGAAAAAAACAGCCCTCATCACCGGCGCGAGCAGCGGTATCGGTAAAGAATTAGCCCAAATCCACGCGGAAACAGGCGGTGATTTAATCATCATCGCCCGCAGCGAAGGCAAACTAAAAGAACTCAAAACCGAATTGGAAAAAAAGCACGGCATTGTCGTTCACGTCATCAAAAAAGACCTGACGGCAGCGGGTGCGCCGCGCGAGATTTACGACGAAGTAAAAGCGGCGGGTCTGTCGGTCGATTATCTGATAAATAACGCGGGGTTCGGCGGTGTCGGTTTGTTTCATGAGCGCGACATCGAGACGGATTTGTCGATGATAAATCTGAATGTCGTTGCGTTGACGGCACTGACACACTACTTTTTACAGGATTTTGTGCCGCGTAATTCGGGTAAAATTCTCAACGTCTCTTCGACGGCGAGCCTGATGGCCGGTCCGATGCAGGCGGTTTATTTTGCGACAAAAGCCTTCGTGACTTCCTTCTCCAATGCAGTGGCAGAGGAACTGAGCGACACCAATATCACGGTGACTAATTTAATGCCCGGCGCGACGGAAACCGATTTCGGCAAGACCTCGGGCATGGATAAAACCGATCTTTTTAAAGATACGGCAAGCGCACGCAGTGTGGCCCGAGACGGTTACAACGCCATGCTCGCCGGCGATTTAGATGTGATGTCCGGGCTGACTTTTCCGCAAAAAATTATGATGAAAATGATACCGGTGACGCCGAAAAAAGTGCTGCTGTCGCAGATTAAGAAGATGCAGCAAACGAAAGGCGGGTGATGGGTGGTGGTTGGTTGGTGGTGGGAAGAAAATCATGATACCGGTTCATTTTTCATGACGATTTATGTGCTACTTCCGTAAAATGTAAATATTATTTTTAGAATGAAACGGGGTCGAATTGATGTAATTCGACCCCGTTTTTTTTCATACCGTAACCGCTCGTAAATTCGGTTCGCTCACCGTACGGCTTGCCTCCAAGGCCTGTTCCATGTCCCAAATTAAATCTTTGGCATTTTCTACACCGATTGATATTCTGACTAAGCTGCAGGTGATACCCATTTCGGCTTTCATTTTGGGGCAAACGCCGGCGTGGGTCATGGTGGCGGGGTGCTGCGCAAGGCTTTCCGTACTGCCGAGACTGACCGCTAATTTTACCAACTTCAGGGCATTTAAAAACTTAAAAGCCTCCGGTTCGCCGCCCTTGATGTTGAAAGAAATCATGGCGCCGGGCGCGGAATATTGCTCCCGGTAAATCTTGTGTGAACGACTGCCCGGTCGCAAATTTCCGAGAAAATATACCTTTTCTACCAGCTCGTGATTTTCTAAATATGCGGCAACCGCCTGCGCATTTTCGGTCTGCTGACTCATGCGCACTTTCAATGTTTCGAGGCTGCGCAACAGTAACCAACAGGTGTGCGGACTCGCCATATTGCCCAAAAAAGTACGCAGTGTGCGCACTCTTTTCATCAAATCGGCACTTCCCGACACCGCGCCGGCAATTAAGTCGCTGTGCCCGCCGATGTATTTTGTGGCGGAATAAATGACCATGTCCGCGCCGTGCTGCATGGGATGCGCCCACAGCGGTCCCATGTAGGTATTATCGACGGCGACGTAGGCAGGGTTAGATTCGGTGCCGAATTCATCCGCTAATTTGCGGCACATTTTGATGTCGATCAGCTCGCCGGTCGGGTTGGCGGGCGTTTCGAGATAAACGAGTTTGATGCGTTTTTCCGCGCCTTTTTCCTTGACGCGCGCCGCAATATCTGCGTAAGTATCGGAGGGGCGAAAAGCGATACTTTCCACGCCGATGGCCGGCAAAAAGTGGTGAATAAAGTGGTCGGTACCGCCGTAAGTCGGGGAACTGAACAGCAGCACATCGCCCGGTTTCAGAAACTCCAACAGCACGGTACTGATGGCGGACATGCCGCTTTCGAAGACTGCACAGTCGTCGGCTTTGTCCCAGAGACAGAGACGATTTTCGAGGATTTCAAGGTTAGGATTATTGATGCGGCTGTAAATCAAACCCAATTCTTCATCCTGATTTTTGTCGCGCAAACCGTAAGCAATTTCAAAAAATGCCTTGCCTTCTTCGGCGGTGCGAAAGGCGAAAGTCGAGGTCTGAAAAATCGGTGGTTTGACGGCGCCTTCCGAGAGTTCGGGGCGGTAGCCGTGGGTCATCATCAGACTTTCGGGTTGCATAAATTCTTTCATGGTGGTGGTGGTGGTGGTGGATGGTTGACGGTTGACGGTTGACGGTTGCCCGGCTCGCTTGAACCGAGAACTATATGATTTTAAAAAACTGTACCTGTTTACTGCAAATTTACAACACAAAGGAAAGTCTTGCAATTATTTTATCTCATGGCTTTATTTTTCCTACTTTTGATAATTATTCGGGAAAATCATAAAATAACCGTTCTCGTATTTCACCAAAAAAGGAAAAATTCCTATGGCAAAATTAGACGCAACCGATAAGCGCATTTTGGAAATGCTGCAAGCCGACTCGAAAATTAATGTGAAGGAGATTGCCGCGCAGCTCAATTTGACCAAAACACCGGTCTATGAGCGCATCAAACGCTACGAACGCGAGGGCATTATTGAAAAATACGTGGCGGTATTGGACAAGGAAAAAACGGGCAATTTTATGGTCGTCTTTTGCTCCGTTTCGTTGGAAAGTCAGAAAATTAAGGAGATTGAAAGTTTCGGGGCGGCGGTCGAAAAAATTCCCGAAGTGTTGGAGTGCTACCTGATGGGCGGCGCGAGTGATTTTTTATTGAAAGTCGCCGTCCGGGATTTGCAGGCTTACCATCAATTTTCGTCGGGCAAATTGGCGCAACTGCCGAATGTGGCGCAAATTAAAAGCACCTTTGTGTTGAATGAGGTGAAGCGTTCTACGGTTTTTCCGTTGCTCTTACCGTAGCATCGACTTCAGTCGATGATTAAAAAAAAACTATAAGAGGTTGTTTTCAACAATATAATTCCCCGTCTCCCTACCCCAAATCCCGTAAGTCATGCCCGAAGGATGCACACCGTCGCTGAAAAAGTCATCGGCGGTCAATTCTTTATCGGCTTTGTGAATCCAATCTTTGAAGGTAATTTTTTCGGCGATGTAGTACACATTTTCGTATTTCGCAACCGTTTTGGCGAGGGCTGCGCCGTGCAGTTCCACCAAATTTCCGATAAAAAAGCGGATGAGACGAGTAAAAGCGGGAAATTCTTTTATCGGCGGCATATTCATAAAAACGAGCGGCACACCGGGGTAAATCGTCTGTATCTTTTTAATAAATTCACGCGCCGCCGCCGCAAATTCGGTCGGGCTGTTGGTCTTAAAAGCATCGTTGGCACCGATACCGGTGACGATGATATCGGGACGAAAATCTCCGGCTTTGGGCAGCAATTTGTGCGTCACGGCGCGCATGGTATAACCGCTGCGAGCAACGACTTTCCACGTAACGGTCGCGTCGTACTCCTGTGCCAAAACCTGTGCTACCGCTGCCGTCACGCCCTTTTTGTGGTCGCTCACCCCTACCCCCGCCATGGTACTTTCGCCAAAGGCAAGCAGGTTGATAGTGCGCGCACCGCTGCCGTTAATGCCTGCGGGATTTGCGGCTTCGGGCAGTACGGGTACGCTCCCTTTGATGCGCTTTCCGTCGCGAAGGAGAAAGGGCAAACAGGGCACGGCGGCGAGGGTGCCGAGGGTGTATTTTAGGCGGGACATTTTCCGTTGAATTTAGACCGCAAATGTAACAAATATCAACCTTTCCTGATATTAAAACTTCATTAGTGGTATAATTATAATGAAATAAACTGACCGACTATTTACAACTCAACCGTCATACCCAAATGATAGCTCCAGTTCCACCCCGTGGCTAAATATACTTTTGCCTCCGTATGCAAAGGGATTTTCGCATCGGGTTTATTAATCCTTTTACTTGCAATAAAATACGGACCGAAATCCACATAGCGAACATGAAAAGGAATGTAAAAATCGGAAGTTATATGAGTATTCTGTACGGAATAGGTAAAATCATCTATCGGTCCGGCGAGATAGTACTTGTTGATATATGTGGCGTACAAACCCGCTCCGACAACCAGACTTTTTAAGTCTTTAGAATAGGCAAATTGGGCGGTGTACTGCATGGTAGAGGATGTATGTATTTTCATTTCGATGGTGTATGGAAACAAAAGACCGCGCCAATAGGTGCCCACATGGTCGTCAAAATTGATATTCGGATTTTCTTCAGGGTCGAATACGACGTTGCGGTTGCCGCCCGCCGTAGCCGCTGTAATTCCTATACTAAGATTACCGCTGTTTTTTAACGGAAAAACAACACTACATCCCCCGCTCACACCGATTAGTTTACTGTGTTGCAGGTAAGCAATACTCATTTCGGGGCGCATTTTAATTTGTGCTTGTACTGAGCCGAGGATAAAAAAGGTCAAGAGAAGAAGAATAATTTTTTTCATTTTAAAACTTTTTGCCGATGAATAAGGATTGTGTAACCGGGAAACCACCGAAATCATAAGTCTCGAAGGTAGCCTCCGCGCCCAGAAAGAATTTTTCTCCGAGAGCAATACTAATTTGCAGACCGGTGTGCAGCAGGAAGTCCATTCCCCTTTTGTGTTCTTCAAATGCAAAAAAAGGTTCTTCGCTGTTCACTCTTTCGTCGGTGATAACCAAACCGGGTGCGACTCCCGAGGTAATCGATTTGTATTTTTCGTAGCTTAACCCGCCGCCGCCGTACACATTCATCTGAAATTTACGCTCGGGTAAAAAGAAATTGAAACCCGCACTTGTTACAAGTTGTAACCGACTCACATAAGTATGCAGCGGATTAAATTGAATAAATCCGGGAGTGGCATCGTCCGTAGGAACTAAATCCTGTAATTGGTAGTTTCCCGTGCCGTATTGCGAAAAAATATCCTCGTTGTTGTAAAAGTAATTGCCGGAAGGAGAATTTCCCATAAAACTTGTACGCGCTGCTAAATAAAGGCGCGGATTTAAATTTCTTTGATAGTTGAGAAAAACGTGGTTTGCGTGAAATTTTCTAACAAAATTCGGTTTTCCGTAACCGAATTGAATGCGGTTTTGGGTTTGAGCTTTTATACCGGAAATCGAAAAAAACAACAGGAGAAACAAACAGAAATTTTTCATGACAATTGTTTTGAAAAGAATTAAGTGAAATGAAATCTAACAGCGATTGAAGTTGTGATTGATACGCTATGCTTCCGACTCTAAACATTGTAAAACAGGAAAATAACCGTAAGGATTGTCTTTGAAACCGACATGACTACCGATAACAAAGAAAGGCAGTCATGTCGGACATTTTGATTGAAATTACTCTTCGGGTCCTTCGATGATTAAAGCATCGACAATTCCTGATGTGTAAGTAGTGCCGATATTGTCATCATCTATCCAGTTGGCATCATCACAATAGTGAACTACATCACCACCCAATTCAAGATGATTGTTAGCAATAGTCCTTGAAAAACCTAAGTTGAGACCGACGCCTCCGGCATTCAATATACCTTCTCCTAATTTAAAAGTAACATTAGCATTAAAGCCAAAGGTGAACGTCTTGGAACCGTCAGGGTCTGCATGTATGCCTATAAAACTCAAAGCATAAGGGTCTCCGTGTGTTCCTTCAAGGTACTCCCACCTGAATAAATTAAAATCTTCGGGTACCCAAAATTGCTTGTTTTCTTTCATTCTCTTTCTCTTACGAGTTATAAATTTAACAGGCATTTGTTGAAGAGTTAGCTCCTCAGGATTAACAGCGAACGTCTGAGTTACTTCAACTGTACATGTTTTATCCCACCATTTACAGAATTTCACTAATTGATTATGCTCGATTTCCATCTTTATGATATCTTCCCTCCCGTTTATCCGCTCGTCACGGTCACAAGTAAGA
>JAHDCG010000063.1:0-5984 GCA_020629965.1 Saprospiraceae bacterium
TTCCCGACGACCTGAAGGTCGCAGTTACTTTTGGTTTAGTAACAGCGACTTTTAAGTCACCTGAAAGTAATACAATGCAGCAGGACAGTTTTCATTCCTTCTTCCCGACGACCCGAAGGTCGCAGTTACTAATCATCCGCATAGCCGATTCCGACAACTCAATGTACTTTTACCTGTTGTACTGACCAAAAAACTAATGATACAAAAAACTCTCACCTTCTTTCTTCTCTTTGCCGCAAATTTTCTCGCCGCCCAAACGGGTATTATCAAAGGTACACTGACCAATGCCATTAACAACGAGCCGGTCGGTTTTGCTTCGGTTTTGATTTTGGATACCGACTTCGGTACGACGAGCGACATCGACGGCAACTACGAAATTACGGGACTCGCGCCGGGTTTATACGCCGTGCGCGCGACCTTCGTCGGCTTTGCCGAGGCGGCGGAATACGAGATTCAGGTCTTTAACAACAAGCCGGCTGTCGTCGATTTCCGAATGACGGAAGGGGCGCAAAATCTCGAAGAGGTGGTCGTCAAAGCCTCCCCCTTTCGCAAGACAGAGGAAAGTCCGGTTTCCCTGCGCACCATCGGCATTGCGGAAATACAGCGCAATCCGGGCGGCAACCGCGATATTTCTTTGGTCGTGCAGCAGTTGCCGGGCGTGACTTCTTCCGCCTCATTTCGCAACGATTTGATTATTCGCGGCGGTGCGCCGAATGAAAACCGCTTTTACCTCGACGAAGTGGAAGTACCGAATATCAACCACTTTGCGACGCAGGGCGCATCGGGCGGGCCGGTCGGTTTGATTAACGTAAATTTTATCCGCGAAGTCGATTTTTACAGCGGGGCTTTTCCCGCCAATCGCGGCAATGCGCTGAGTTCGGTCTTCGGTTTTAAATTTCGGGACGGGCGTGACGACCGCTTGGGGGCGTCTTTTACCGTGGGGTCGAGTGATTTGAATTTAACTTTTGAGGGGCCGATTGGCGAGAAAACGACCTTTTTGGCTTCGGCGCGGCAGTCGTATTTGCAGTTTTTATTTGAAGCCATCGGCTTGCCTTTTTTGCCGACTTATAATGATTTTCAGGTCAAAGTCAAACATAAATTCGACCAACGCAACGAGCTGACGTTTATCGGTCTCGGGGCTATCGACCAATTTGAACTCAATCTCGACGCGAATGAGACGGAAGAACAACAGTTTTTGCTCGGCGTGCTGCCCGTGTCACCGCAGTGGAATTACACTAACGGTTTGGTCTATAAACACTACCGCGACAACGGCTTTTTTACTTTCGTTTTGAGCAGAAATATGTTGGATAATCGCAGTTTCAAATACGCAGACAATGACAACAGTAGTGAGGAAAATTTGATTTTGGACTACAATTCACAAGAAATCGAAAACAAACTACGCGCGGAACACACGCTGCGCACGGAGCAGGGTTTTAAAATCAATTACGGCATCAACTACGAATTTGCGAAATACAACAACTCCACTTTTAACCGTATTTTTACGGGGCAAGGGTCGCAAACGATTGATTTTGCTTCCGATTTTTCAATGCACAAATACGGCGTTTTCGGACAAATCAGTCGCAAGTACCTCGACGACCGCCTGGTGCTTTCCCTCGGTGCGCGGATGGATGCCAACGATTATTCCGACGAAATGAATAACCCTTTGCAGCAGTTCAGCCCGCGTTTTTCGGCGGCTTATGCGCTGCGCGAAAATTTGATTTTAAACTTCAATGTCGGTCGCTATTATCAGTTGCCGGCGTACACGATTTTGGGTTATCAAGAGGATAATCGCTTTGTCAATCGCGATAACGGCATCAGATATGTCAGCAACAATCAGGCGGTATTCGGCGTGGAAATCAACACGGCGAGCGCGAGTAAATTTACCGTCGAAGGCTATTTTAAAGCCTACCAAGATTACCCGTTTTTGCTGCGCGACAGCGTTACCTTGGCCAATCTCGGCGGCGATTTCGGCATCGTCGGCAACGAACCCGCCGTGCCGCAGTCCGCCGGGCGCAGTTACGGTTTGGAGGTGCTTTTTCAGCAGCGGTTATTTAAAGGTTTTTACGGCATTGCGAGCTACACTTTGGGGCGTTCGGAGTTTGAAGACCGCAACGGTGACTACATCGCGAGCTCGTGGGATGCGCGACACATCGCCAATGCCACCCTCGGCAAAAAAATAGAAAACGGCTTTTTTCGAGACGTGGAAATCGGGGTCGTCTATCGCTTTCAGTCGGCACTGCCGCGCACCCCTTTTGCGGACGATTCGGACTTGCTTTTGAATTGGAATATCAACAACGGCGCGCGTTTGGACTTCGCCCGCATCAATACGCTGCGCGGCACGGCGGTTAATTCTATCGACCTGCGCATCGATAAAAAGTGGTTTTTCAAAAAGTGGAGTTTGAACCTTTATTTGGACATACAAAACGTCAACGGGAACGCCGTCGCACAACCGACGCTGCTGCTCGACCGACCTTTGGACGCCAACAACATGCCTATCGGCGACCCGATTATCGTGAATCCCGATGCACCGCTTGAAGAGCAAAGATATTTGTTGAAAGAGTTGGACACCGGCTCGGGAAATGCGCTGCCGACGGTGGGGATTGTGGTAGAGATTTGATTTTTTCCCGACTTTTACAGAGACGCGAGAAAACGCGTCTGAAGCCACACGGAAAATCTAAAAAAAGCTTCCGCTTTTTCAATGAGCACTTTGCAGAGATGTGCAACTGCACGTCTGAGGTGAGAATGTTATAGCTTCCAAAAGTAGTACAGTTTTGAAAAATACTTAGGAATAATATAGATTTATCTCTGCAAAATACGTGTTTCCCGCGTCTGTACACACACGGCGGTTACGGATAATCCTCGCTATTCAAACCGAACAAAAAACGCCGCGCCTTCTCCTATTTTGCTTTGAAAGAAAACTTCGCCGCCGTGTTTATCCGTTGCTTTTTTGACAATGGTAAGCCCGATACCCGTCCCTTTGAACTCTTTCTTAGAATGCAAACGCTTGAAAGGCTGCCAAATATTTTCGGCTTTTTCAACGGCAAACCCTACCCCGTTATCACGCACACAAAAGTAATTTTTCCCGGCGCGGTTCGTCTCCGAAATTTCTACGCGGGGCGCGGTTTCGTTGCTGCTGTATTTAACGGCATTTTCAATTAGATTGCGTAATGCCAAGGCAATCAAGGCTTTATCTCCCGTAGTATGCAGATTTTCGGCAATGATAAATTCATGCTTTTTGCCGTCATGTACTGCAATCAGTTCGTGACAAAGTGCCGTCAAATTGATGGGTGCCGATTTTAATTTGTAATTATCGATACGCGACAATTTGGTTAAATCTTCAATCAAATTATCCATGTGCGCCGAAGTCTCGGACACCTTACCGAATATCCCCCGAACTTCCTCGGGCAGTACTTCCCCGAAATCTTCCTGTACCGCCTCCAGGTAATTACGGATTTCGCGCAGCGGAGTTTTAAGGTCGTGCGTGACCATGTAATTAAAACTTTCGAGGTTGTCATTCGCCGTTTGCAGCTCACGGTTGAGTTGCTCGGTCTGCCGTAAGGTTTTGCGTAATTTTAATAAAACAGCGACCTGTTTGGCGAGGGCTTGCAGCGATTTGATTTCCTTTTCGGTGAGTTCGCGCGGCTCATTATCCAAGACACAAAGCGTTGCAATCGGATAGCCCTCGACGGAAAAAACGGGTACTCCGGCGTAAAAACCGACCTGCAAGGGACCTGCGACCATCGGGTGGTCGGTAAAGTCGGCATTGCGGCGCAGGTCTTTAAAGATAATATCTTCGCCGTTGGTTAAAAGATGAGAACAAAAAGAAATGTCGCGCGGCACTTCGGTCACGTCCGTGCCGACCGCAGATTTAATCCACTGTCGCTCCTCTTCCATAGTGGTGATGAGCGAGACGGGCGTACCGCAAATATCCGAGGCGATTTTGGTGATGTTGTCGTATTCTTCTTCGGGCAGCGAATCGACGATGTCGTAGGTGTAAAGATTTTCGACCCTTGCTTTTTCATTGTCGGGACGCGGTGCTGTTATCATGTATTTGTTTGTTTCAATCGAGCTTAAAAGGAGCAATTTACGACCTTCTTTTTGAATTTGCAAACGAAAACAAACGGCAGCATTTTACTCTTATCCGACAAATTATCGCCGCGCCGCACAGCGTACGCAATCCGTACTTTCGGGCATGTACATCAATCTTGCTTCCTGTATATAATTTCCGCAATTCGCGCATTTTCCGAAGGAGGCATCGTCGATTTTTGTTAAGGCTTTTTGCAGATTATTCAGCTTCCTTTTCGTGGTACGCAGGGCAGCTTCGGCAACGCCTTTGTTGTTGATGGCATCCATACGACTGACCCGCCCGATGCTGTTTTCGGGGCTGATGGGCCTGACGGCTTCCTTGGCGGATTCGATGTCGCTTTCGGCTTTGATAATCGCTGTTTTGATTTTTTCCGTGAGTGCTTTTTTGTCAAACATGATGTTGAGGTGAGAGGTGAGAGCGAAGAGGTGAGAGACGGTTGCGGATGAACTTAAATTCACGGTTTTCGTTTCTGCTTTTTTATCGTAAAATCACCTTTTCCGCTGCCACAGTCTCCCCTTTCGCATCTTTAATTTCAATAAAAATAATGCCTTTTGTCTCCAACTCGCCCGCCGCAAAATCTCTCCGAGCCGCCGTCATTTTTTCCGTTAAAATGACTTTTCCCGCCGGGTCGTAAATCGTCAGTTTCATTCCCGCCACAAACAAAGACGGCGCAACGGTCAGTGAAAAAGAGTCGGTTACGGGATTGGGAAATACGCTGACATTTGCTTGATTGTCAACAACTTCCGTGCCGACCGTTGCGAGCCATGCGTCGAATAATCCTTGCAATTCGTCAATCGGTTCTACGCCGGCAGCTACTGCGGGTACGTTGATTTCCAACCAAAAATTACCGTCGGTATCCTCGGGCTTGGCAACGCGAATGAAGGCGGATTTTGAGGAAATGCCTGCCGCCAAACAACGCGTGTCCGCACCCGGTACATTTGCACCTTGCAGGGCTGCCATGAGTTTTTCGGCGAGAGTGCCTTCGGCGTTGAGAAAGCCGGTTTCCATGTCTGTTAAAATCTGCTCGCCGAGGAGGATGTTACCTTGTATCGCGTAATTATCGCCCGTGATGTGACCCGCGTAGGCATCGGTGCTGCTGCCGGTGTAGGCTGCGCTGCGCGGTTCGTTGTTTTCGTCTAAATCGGCGAAACCGTACTGACGGTAAGCACTGTTTTGGTTGCTTACGCCGCCCGAAAAACAGGCGTCGTTTGCCGTGACAAAATCGAGTGCTGCCTGCGGACTCGCGCCGTCGATCATTTGGGCAATGCCGTTCTGCAAATTGACATTGGGCAGGCAAGCGTAGGCTTGGGAGTTCATGCCGCCGCGCCCGGGTATGAGGTCGTTGATGATAATGACGCCGCCGCAGCCACCGCAGTCGTCGGTGTCGATACAGGAAGCCCCCGCCGCACCGACTTCGCCGGTCTCGGGGTCAACGGCGACGATGGAGAAGGTGTCTTGAGCGGTGAGGGTGAAGGTGCACAGGAAGAGGAGGAAGGTCAGATTTTTCATGTTGTTTTGTTTTTAGGATAAATGTACGGAAATTTTCTCGGCAATGATGTCCCGTTAACGGCAAGAGTCGTGTAGAAGCCCCCCCAACCCCCGGAGCGGGGGAGTATATATTTTCAGAATTAAAACTCTTTTTAAATTTAAATTCTTTTTCAAAAACGCCCCGATAAATTTGAGTTAGTTTACATTGATTAAGAGTTCAGAAAGTGTCTTAGTGCCGGCGGTTTCGACTTCAGTCGCGGAGAATTAGGCGGTCTAAAACGAAAAAAACGGTCTTAAATCAACAAATCAAATGCTGATTTAAAACCGTTTTCAAAACAACTCAACAACTAATTCAAAAGCCAACTATACGAAAGAACCAAGAACACACCACAAGCCGCAAGAATCGTAA
>JAHDCG010000063.1:6084-12564 GCA_020629965.1 Saprospiraceae bacterium
AAAAGCCAACTATACGAAAGAACCAAGAACACACCACAAGCCGCAAGAATCGTAATTCGTAATTCGTAATTCGTACATCGTAATTCGTAACCCGCCCTAATCAAAACCGCTCCCGAATAACTCAATCAAAACTCAAACGCAGGTTTCACGAAACAAGCAAAAACACACCACAAGCCGCAAGAATCGTACATCGTACATCGTAATTCGTACATCGTAATTCGTAACCCGCCCCAATCAAAACCGCTCCCGAATAACTCATGCACAAACTCAAATGCCGATAGTACGAAAAAACCAAGAACACACCACAAGCCGCAAGAATCGTAAATCGTACATCGTAATTCGTACATCAATTCCCTCCCGCACGCTTCGCCGCATCCTCGATACCCGTTTTGCGTTTGCGAGATTTCACGTTGGCATTTCCGAAGTCATAAGAAATACTGATTGCACCGCGCCGACTGTCCCAATTGCCGCGACCGACGGTGGTCAGACCGTTAAATTCGCTGACACCTTCCCAGCCGCTTTCAAAGAAAACGTCATTGACGCTGAGACGGACGTTCATTTTGTCGTTGAGGAATTTGCGTTGCAGCCCGAAGTTCAAACTCCAGCTCGGGTCGTACTCGAAGACGCCGCCCCACACGCCCGGTCCGGCGTAGTAGCCCGAAATTTCCCCCTTGATTTTCCACGGCAGGTCGATGGTGTTTTGCATGTAAACGTTGTAGCTGAATGCCTGTACATCGACCGTGCCGCCGTCGCCGTAGTCGGCTTGATTGTCGATGTGCGAGCCGTTGAGATTGAGGTAAAGGCTCCATTTTTTGGCTAACTGCAGCGGTGCGCTGATGTTGGCACTGATGACGGTTTGCTCCGCGAGGTTTTCCCAAGTGATAAAACCGGCGCGGGGGTCGATGGGGTCGGGACCGATAAGGCGGGTAATTTGGTCGTCGGTTTTGCTGTAAGCGATTTTGAAATTGTACATGTATTTCAGCGTCCAGCCCAGCTCTACGTTGTTGACGATTTCGGGGTTGAGGCGCGGATTTCCTTTTTCGTAAGACAGCTCGCTGATGCGGTTGTTGAACGGATTGAGGACATTGTAATCGGGGCGGTTGATGCGACGACCGATGTTCAGATTAAAGGTATTGGCAGGGTTGGCTTGCCACGACAGTCCCGCGCTCGGAAAGAGGCTGGTGTAATTGAGTTCGACGGGGTCTTCGGCTAAGGCTTCGTCGAAAGGTTCTAAAACGCCGAGAGCATCCGTCACCTCGGTACGCAGTCCGGCGGAAAGGCTGAATTTATCGTTCAGTTTTCGGTTGTAATTGATGTAAGCCGCATAGACCGCTTCGTCGTAGTTGAAAACGTTGCTCGATTGATTGTTTTGTACTAATTGACCGTTGATTTCATCTTCAAAAATGAAAGTATTATCGGATGCCACACGCACGTATTTGGTACCGATGCCGGCCTTTCCGCCCCACAGATTCATTTCGTAGTCGAGCGCACCGGTGTAGATGTCGATGTCACTGTCGGTCGTGATTTCGTTGGCGACACGAGAGAGCAATTCCGTTTTTCCGTCGCTGAAATATTGATTGGGAATGTAGCGGCTGTTGCGATTCGAGAATTGACCGTAGTCTAAATCCACGTTGAGCGATTTGTCGCTTTTGCCGTCGTCGTAGCGGTAGTTGAGGTTGTAAGAAATGCGGTCGTTGTCAAAAAGTGTCATCGCGTCCGCCACCAAAATGCTGTCGGTTTGGTTGGTGCTCATTTGACGAATGTCGATTTCGTTGAAAGTATTGGAAGTCATGTCCGTGACACCGCCGTTGATTAGAAAACCGACGGTGTTGTTTTTATTCAGGAAAAAATCCGTGCCGAGGCGGAAGTTGTAGTTTTCCGTGTCGGTTACTTCTCTGTTACTTTCGTCCAAAATCAAGCCGCGCTGTCTGCCCACAAAATACATGTCATTCCAACGCTGACCGCCGCCGACACCCGCCGTGGCAAAGGTGTTCATTTTGCTGTTGCGATAATTTCCCGTAAAATTTAAATTGCCCTGCGCATAGCGACCGTGGCTGAAAGTACCGCGCACCGAGCCGTTGGCACCGAGCGATTTGTCTTTTTTCAAGCGAATGTCGATGATACCGGCGTTGCCTTCCGCTTCGTATTTCGCACCCGGATTGGTGATGATGTCGATTTTGTCGATCTGCTCGGCGGGCAGGTTGCGCATGTAAGCACTCAGGTCGTCGCCCGAAAGCGGCAGGCGTTTTCCGTCAACATAAACGAGCACGCCGGAGCGACCGAGTACGCTGATGTTTTCGTTGTTATCAACGGTGACACCGGGGGCTTTGCGCAGCAACTCGACGGCATCGCTGCCCGTGCTGTTGATGGTGCCGTCCACGTTAAACACGGTGCGGTCGGCTTTGACTTCGACCATCACGCGGTCGGCGGTGACGGTGGCGGCTTCGAGTTCTACGGCGGCGACGGGAAAGGTCAGCGTGCCTAAATCGAGCGTTTTGCCTGCCGTCAATTCGATATTTTCTTGTTTTAAATCGGACAGCCCGACGTAGGTAGCGGAGAGAAAATAACTGCCGGGGGCGATGTCGCGGAAAGTAAATTTTCCGGTCTCGTCGCTGACTTCGACTTTGGTCAAAGTGCTGTCGGCGGTGGTGTAAAGGGCGACGTTGGCGAAGAGAACGGGTGCGTCTTTATCGTCTTGCAGCACGCCCGTGAGTCCGGCGTTTTGGGCGAAAAGGCAGAGTGAGAAAAAAGAAAAGAACAGGGTTGTTGTAAATTTGAGCATGGTGTACTGTTTTAAAAAATAACAAAGTCGGTTGCAGATACGGGAGCAAAGATAAGGGCGACAGTGACCGCAGGCACGCGAAAATCGGCGAACGGCGATAAATTAAAGACCAAATGCAACCGGAGAAGTTGCACTGAATTTTCTTCCGGCATTCGTTTTTTTCGCGTTGCGCAAATAAACTTTCGGTTATGCAAAGATTTAACACAACCGATTTTACCCGCAAACGTTATAATATATGCGAAACAGTCCGTAAATTTGTCGGCAGGTTTAGAATCTAAACGGCAAACCGGTACTATCCGGGGTTTTATTTGCTCGATTTGTAACTGTTCAGGTGTCTGACGCTGCTACCGGCAAAAAGCGAAAATATTGCGAGTAAAATCTAAGATTTAAGCGAAAAAAGCGTTCCCGACTGAAGTGCGGGACAGGCTGACACCGATGCGAATCTCAACATCGGTGTCAGACACCTTTTGTTCGCAAGACCTCGAAAAAACATAACTTTCTCATTATCTGCGTGAATATGGTGTCAGACACCTAAGTAGTTACTTCGATTTTTTTACGCAAAAACAATTTATAAATGATACTAAGAATCCACAGAGAAGGAAAGACGATTTTGTTGGTACTGATTGCCGTATTGGTACTGATAAACGTTGCCGTGGCTTATTTCTTTTCCTCTGCCGTCGTGATTTCGGCAATTATCTCCGTGGTTTTATTTCTTGCCGTTTTGCAATTTTTCCGTAATCCCGTGCGTCAAATTCATACGCCCGACGATAACATCATTTATGCACCCGCAGACGGTAAAGTAGTCGTTATCGAAGAAGCGCACGAAAGCGAATACTTCGATGACAAGCGTTTGCAGGTCAGTATTTTTATGTCGCCCGTCAATGTACACGTCAACCGCAATCCGATCAGCGGTATCGTTTCTTATTTTAAATACCATCCGGGTAAATATTTGGTAGCATGGCACCCGAAGTCGAGCACCGAAAATGAACGCACGACTACGGTTATCAATACGGGTGAGACGGAAATCATGATGCGTCAAATCGCCGGCGCCGTTGCCAAGCGTATCGTTAATTACCTCTCCGTCGGGCAGGAAGTCGAGCAGGGCAAGGATATGGGTTTTATTAAATTCGGCTCGCGGGTGGATTTGTTCTTGCCTTTAGATGCGGATTTAAACGTCGAAATCGGTGAAAAGGTTAAAGGAAATAAAACCGTTATTGCTCGCTTATAAAAATTTTATCTTTATATTCTTCTCTGCTTCAAACCGATACACAACTCCTTTTATGTATATGGTTAAAATACCTGTTTTCGGACAACCTTTCGAGTACTTTCTTTACCTATCTTTGTAGTACAACTCGACCTTCTTTTTCCCTCCTTTGTATTTAAATCCGCTCAAAAATTACCGCATTTTTTCGCTGTTCTGTTCATTCAGTGCCCCGAAAATTTCTAAAACATTCATTTCTGATGCAATCTTTCCGTTTTTTTGCCGTGCTCTTTTCTGCCGTTTTGTTTCTGATGCCGAGTTGTGATTTGGCGGAACCCGAAATCGGCGTTCCCGACCCCAACCGAGTCCCGGAAGTTTTCTTTGACGACGGCGACCGCCTGGTGCAAGACCAAAATACGCTGGCGCAGTTTCTCACGACCGCCGTGCAGGTTATCAGCAAAAGTGCGGCGGAGCAAATCTTGGGTCTCAGCTCGACCGGCTGCGGCACTATGACCACCATGCCCGACAATATCACCGTCATTGACTTTACCGACGACCTGACCGAGCCGAATATGCCGGGCTGCAATTTGGCGCAAGACCTCCGCGTTTTGGGGACTTTGGAGTTTGAAATTATCAGCACCGAAAACAACGATTTGAAAATCGTACAACTGCGATTTACGACCTTTAAAGTCAACGGGCGCGACATTACGCTCGAAAATCAAAGTGCCGGTGCGCCGCGCAATATTACCTTTGAAAAAGTATCCGGTCCGGAAACGGCTTACCGCCTTTTTAACATCACCATGCCTTTGGGTCAGACCGTCAAAGTCAGTAACAACGCTAACGGTATCGCTTCGACCACCGATTTTTGTCCCTTCGGCTTTAACTTCGATAACACCCCGGTTCCTGTTTTTGCCAAATTGCGCATCAACAATAACGGCAGCACGGATTTAGCAAGTCTGGCGGATTTAGAAAGCAAAGACTACGTTTTAAAAATCGAAAAAAACAACGACCCGAATTTCTTCCCCGGCAACGATGATGCCCCCGTTAAATTTTGGACGGCAAAATATGTCAAAGGCAGCGTGACCGAAAATTACACAATCATCACCGGCGGCGAGGTCGATATGAATGACGATGAAAATATTCCCGGTTTGAGTTTCGACCTCGATTGCGGTCATTTTTACGACGGTATTTTGCTGCTGCGCCGCCAAGCCAACTCCGGCTGCTATTACAAATACCGCGACTATGACTTCGGCTACGAAGAGGAAACCGGCGATGTGAAGGGTAACTCGATTACCTGCGGCAACCCCGCACCGGCGGCAACGGGCAGCGGCTTTGCCTGCGATGATTGGGTGCAGGTCACGAGCTACTCCGCCGACTCCGGCAATACGCCCTGCAACTTAGCCGGTAACATTTTGGCGGGCAACTGTGCGGCGATTAACCAAAACTGCGCGGGTGTTTGTACGATTGAGCAGTGCTTTTAAAAGTCATTTTAACGCATCGAAAAAGGTCGATAGAACTTATGGTTTTATCGACCTTTTAATTTTTTAAAATTGTCGAAAAATTCCCTGAACGAAACCGCTTTCAAACTGAATGCCTTGTAACAGAAGTAAGTTTTAATTTTGTTTAGGCGTTTAGTTCCGATAGCTATCGGAACTAAACGCCTAAACAACAAAAATTTCAACAAATTTTTGTTACACGGTACCGAATGCCGTGAGACGTAAATTCCCTTCAATCCCTGTGTAGAATTTTTGTTGAATCGTTGAAGACCTCACGCATTAACACGGCTTCCGAGTTTTACGCACTCAACGATTCCACGACTCAACACCCCTGTCATCAACTCAAAAACAGTTCTCCGCGCCGATAATTTAGAACCGTTCTTTCCTCATTTTCCCGTAAATCTTTCGGCAGCACTCACAGGTTATTTTAACGAAGTCACCCGATATTTTTTCACCTCTTAAAATTTCAAAACCATGCTGCTCAAACCGCTGATAAATCTGTGTTGGTGCGCCCTCGCCCTTTGCTTGTGTATGTTTGCCGATATTCTTTATCAAGACTACGCCAAACGCAACCGCGCCCGACAAACGGCGAGCACCGAAGAAATCGCCGTGCCGGGCGACACCCAAACCGCGCCGACCTACGACGAGGAAATCTACAAAGCGGGCAAAAAATTGTTTCGCAGCAACTGCGCCACTTGCCACAATCGCAACATGAAGGACCGCATGACCGGTCCCGCCCTCACCGGCACCGAAGAGCGTTGGGCAGACTACCCGCGCGAGGATTTGTACGCCTGGATTCGCAACTCTCAACTCTTAGCTTCGAGCGGACATCCGCGCGCACTGAAGCTGATGCAGGAGTACGACGGCAAGGTGATGACGGCTTTTCCGCAGTTGAAGGATGAAGAGATAGAGAAGATTTTATATTATGTGGAAGTGCAGAGTCGGTGAGAGTTTAGAGATTATTTCTCCGCAGGTACAAAGCAGGTACGGGGCACTTCTGT
>JAHDCG010000063.1:12664-33676 GCA_020629965.1 Saprospiraceae bacterium
AGCAGGTACGGGGCACTTCTGTTGATTAAAAAACGGACATTTCTCAATTTTTCGGATGTGTGTTTAAAGAAGTGCCTCGTACCTTTTTCCCGCAACAGGTACGAGGCACTACTTTTTTTCAAAAAAACGGAAAGTACTTGATTTTCGAGGACTTGTTTAAGAAAGTGCCCCGTACTTTTACGAAAGTTCCGCATCGTAAAACCCAAAAATCTCCTGCTAACAAAATCCCCTTCAGCCGGTTTACCTTCGCAATTCCAAAGCGGAAAACAGCGTTATTCAGGTGTTCAGTCCCGCCTTCCGTCTCGTTCGGAGCTATAAAACGCACATCCTTTCATTGCAAAATTTACACCATGCAAAAGCAAATACCCGTCGGCATCGACGACATGGCGTTTTACGCACCGAGCCTTTATTTACCCATCGAAACCCTCGCCGTTGAGCGCGACCTCGAATACGTCAAACTCAATAAGGGCTTGGGTCTCACGCACATGGCGATACCCGACGCACACGAAGACGCCGCCACTATGGCAGCCAACGCCGCCGCCGCGCTCATCGACAAAAACGACCTCGACCCGCGTACTATCGGGCGCATTTACCTCGGCACGGAAAGCGCCCTCGACGGTGCCAAACCGACCGCGACTTACGTTCTCACCATGCTGCGCGACCGCTACCGTGACCGCTACGGCGCAGACTGTTTTCGCAACTGCGATGTGGTCGATTTGACCTTCGCCTGCGTCGGCGGTGTAGATGCGCTGCACAATACTTTGGACTGGGCGCGGGGCGACGCCGAGCGGTTGGGCATCGTAATAACTTCCGATTTTGCGAAATATGAATTGGCATCCACGGGCGAATACACGCAGGGCGCGGGCGCGGTGGCGATGTCGGTTAAAAGCCATCCGCGCTTATTGGTTATCAACGACATTATCGGCGTCGGCACAAAGGGCGTTCACGATTTTTATAAGCCGAAACGCAAAGCCGAAAAGTCGCAAATCATTGCGGAAGTGCTGCGCTTGGCAAATGTACAAGACGTTGATATTCAGTCGGTTTTGAATAATCTGCCGCAGAATTTAGAAGTGACCGGCATTCTCGACGATAACGACGAAACGCTGTTGCTGCACAAAGACACACCCGTCTTCGAAGGGCAATACAGCAATCAATGCTATCAGGAACGCATTGCGGAGGCGTATCGGCATTTCAGACAAATCGCGGAGCAAAAAGAACATTTCGATGAAGAAGAAAACCTGTTGGAACGCTGGTCGCGTCTGATTTTTCACCTGCCCTACGCCTTTCACGGTAAACGTATTTTCTCCGAAATATTTATGTCCGAAAAACAGCGGGCGGACGAGTGGCACAGCTTTACGCAGGAAAACGGACTCGTGGTGCCGCACGTCGATGATTTTGAAGAAAATGCTCTGTACCAAAAAAGCTACGCAAATTTTCTGCGCAG
Organism: Saprospiraceae bacterium; assembly: GCA_020629965.1. Taxonomy (GTDB): domain Bacteria; phylum Bacteroidota; class Bacteroidia; order Chitinophagales; family Saprospiraceae; genus JAHDCG01. The sequence goes on from JAHDCG010000063.1 coordinate 14,109, forward strand.
CATCACAAAGACGGCGGATTATCGCGCTTTTGTACGAGAAAAATTAGAAAAAGCACAACGCGGCAGCAGCCTCATCGGCAACATGTACGCCTGTTCGATTTTTATGGCATTGATGAGTACTTTGGAGAGTGACCTAACAGAAGCCAACGATTTAGACGGCGCGATTTTCGGATTTTTCGGCTACGGCAGCGGCTCGAAGTCGAAGTGTTTTGAAGCGGTTTTGCAACCGACTTGGCAAGAAGTTACGGAGAAATTCGGGCTGTTTGAGACTTTGAACAAGCGGACGGCGATTGATTATGCGACTTACGAAGATTTGCACCGAGGCAAGCGGAAGGATTCGGTAATTGCGCCGAAAAATGAATTTGCGATCAAAGAAGTGAATGCGGCAGGAGCCCGGTATTATCGGTTTGTATAGACGGTTTTCTCGTCAGACGCGGTTTTGAGAAAATATTATCGGTTCAATAATCGTAAGAATACCGAAAATCTCCCGCACGTAGAGACGTTGCACTGCGACGTCTGCCCCGGGGCGCGGCGAAATATTTTGCTGAACGTTCAGACGACCTAAAGGTCGCGGTTACTCAGTACGCGATGCACCTGCAAGACCTGCCGTATCAAACTCTGCTCACCGTCATTATAAATCACAAAATCACTGACTTTCATCTTTTCTGCGTCGGGAAGCTGGGCTTTGATGCGGGCCTCTACCGCTGCCCGTTCGGCACCGTCGCGCTGCATAACGCGCCGAATGCGCGTTTCTTCCGGGGCGAAAACGACAATCAATTTATCTAATTTTTTATAGCTGCCGTTTTCTACCAGAAGGGCGGCTTCGCGCAGCGTGTAGGGTACGTTTTGTTGTGCGCGGTGCCACTCTTCGCCGTCGCGGTGTACGGCGGGATGCACGACACCTTCGAGGGCGCGCAGTTTTTCTTTGTCTTTGAAAACAACGGAAGCCAAATGTTTTCGGTCTAAATTTGAGTCGGGCAGGTAGGCTTTTTCGCCGAAAATTTCCGTTAAGCCCGCACGGATTTTCGCATCCTCCGTCATCAGTTTCTTCGCTCTTTCATCCGCAAAGTAAACGGGGATGCCGAGGGTTTCGAAAATGCGACAAATCGTCGTTTTTCCGCTGCCGATGCCGCCGGTGATGCCGACTTTCAGGGTGGGTTTGCTCATTTTTCGGAAGTATTTTTATTATTTTTTTTCGGCACCGGGTCGTGCCCGTGTCCGCCCCAAGGATGACAACCGGCGATGCGTTTCAAGCCCAACCAAGTGCCTTTGAAAATACCCCATTCTTCCACCGCCTGCACCATGTAATGCGAACAGGTGGGCGTGTAGCGACAATTTTTGCCGAGCAAGGGAGAGATGAAAATTTGGTAGAGACGGACGGGGAAAAGGTAGATTTTTTTCAGCAAAAGGAAAGGCAAGTTTGAGTGGTTTGAGTCGTTGGAATTGTTTGAGTTGTTTTTCAAAACTCCACTTTTTGTGTTTCGGCTTCTTTGCGCAGCATAAAGTAGCCGCTGCCGGCTGCGCCGCGAATTTGCACGATGTTTTTTTGGTCGTCGTGGATGTCTAAAATAATGCTGTTTTTGACGGAAATATCGGTGAGGTCGGTCACGTTCGGAATTTCGATGTACGTCCATACGGCGGCGAGGTCTGCGCTGATTTCTTTGCCGACCCATTGATAATCAGCGACTTGTCCGCCGTTGATTTCGATTTGAAAGTTGTTTTTGAGGTAAGCCAAATAGACGGAATCCGCGCCGGGCAGTTCTTTTTCGGTGCAAAGAAACTGCTTATCCGCGCCCTGTTTTTGCATGGAAAGCTCTAAGTCGTCGAGAAAAATGTGCAGCGTGATTTGCAGCGCATTTTCGTCGCCGTTGTAGTCGATTTCGGTTTTGCTGACGTGAAATTCGTGGGCATTTTCCGCAGCAGAAAAAGAAAAAAGAAGGAAGGAGCCGAGCCAAAAAAGTGCATTCATCTACCGTTAGGTTTTATTTTTTGATACTGCGGTCAAATTATAGGTCACGAAAGTTTATTGAAACTTGTGAAAAGGAGAGAGGGACGAGGAAAGAGGAAAGTATTGGATTTTACTCCGAACCTGCTCTCTCCTCTCCCCTGACTCCTCTCTCCTCAAAACCCGTAACTCAATCGCAGAAACCGTTTGTTGAAAGGCAAAAATAAGACTTCCCGCAATGTCGAGGCGCAAAGAAAGCGTTAAACCTTTGCAATCAGACGGCAACGGCATTTTGTGAGAGCACCGGCTCACCAATCGCCAAATTGATACTGAAAATCGAACCTTTTCCGTACTCCGATTTTACTTCGATGCTGCCGTTGTAGCTGTTGATGATTTTGCGACACAGTCCCAAACCGAGACCCGTGCCGTCGTATTCCGCCGTGGAATGCAGACGTCTGAAATACTGAAAAATTTGCGCGTGGTATTCTTCTTCGATGCCGATGCCGTTGTCTTGAAAAGAGATAATAATGTCGGTATCGGTCGTTCGTGCGGAGATATAAATGACGGGCGTTTGCGACTCGTTGTACTTGATGCCGTTTTGGATGAGATTTTGAAAAACGAGAAAAAACTCGGCTTCATCGCAGTAAAAATTCGGCAGCATTTCCGATTTTATGACGGCACCGGCGCCGCTGATTTCTTCGGTCAGGTGGTTTTTCACGTTCTTTAAAACGCGGTTAAAATCCACGAAATTTTTCTTTTTCTTTTCGGGATTGTTGAGCGTAGAAATTTCCAAAATATCTTTAACGAGGGTGTTAATTTGCTTGGCACCGGTCTTAACAAATTGCAGACGGTCGGGCAGGGCTTCGTAGCGTTCGCGTTGAATATCGCGCTCGATTAGCCCGATAAAACTGTTGATGGTGCGCAACGGAGACTTCAAATCGTGGGAGGCGATGTAGGTAAATCGCTCCAGTTCTTCGGTGGTTTCTTTGAGTTTTTCGTTCTTGATTTGCAGGTCTGCAATGAGTTTGTTACGTTGATTATTGTAAGCATTCAGCACGGCGACTACCCACGCGCCGGCGGCAAAGAGAGCCAAGATTTCGTCGTAAGGATAGTCCGTGACGCCGAACACAGGGCCGTTGCGTTGCACGTACACGAGTACGGAGCAATAAAAAACGACCATGGTAAAAATCAAAATATTGCGTACTTTCGGTCGTCGGGCAAAGGAGATAAAAACGACACAACAATTAGCACCGATGACCAGACTTTGGCTGAAAAAACCACCGATAAATAAGGATATCGCGCACACCCAAGCCATAGTAAGCAGTGCAATCGCCAACCGTGCCGTATAGATTTTTTGGTAGGAATTCAAATAAATAATCAAGACATAAACCGCGCAGGATACAGTCACAAGACCGAGATAAAATCTGTCATACTCAAACACAAGAGCCGTTACGATAACGGCTAAGAAAACCAAAGCAGTCACTAAAGACATTTGATTGTACAAGCGAATAAGGAGGTTCTCCTCCGGGTGCGCGGAAGATACGCCCGCGTCGGAAATTTTTTGCCAAATGTTATTTATCAAGTGTAGATATATTTGATAATTCTGTTACAAATTTTGTTCCGGATGCATAAGCCGCTTTTAACTCAGACAGCTTTATGCCCCGCGAAGTTCAACAAACAGTTAACATGCGACCGGCGGCTTGTCAAAAGCAAGTAAATCCGTACATTGCGGGCAATTAAAACATCTGTAAAAACGTCTTACATTCGTGCTGAAAAAAATCGACAAATTGCTCGTCACGAGTTTCTTCGGCCCCTACATCGTGACTTTCTTCATCGCCCTGTTCGTCTTGGTGATGCAGATGCTGTGGCTGTACATCGACGACATTGCGGGCAAAGGCGTCGGTTTTTTGCTGCTCATCGAGCTGATCGGCTACATGTCGATTTCGTTTTTCCCTTTAGCATTGGCGATTGCGGTGTTGATTTCCTCGGTCATGGTACTGGGAAATTTAGCGGAGCATTACGAGCTGTCGAGTCTCAAATCGGCGGGCGTTCCGCTCTTTCGTACCATGATGCCGCTGCTCGGCGTGGTTTTTTGCGTTTCGGTTTTTTCCTTCTTTTGCTCCAATAATTTTATCCCGGTTTCCAATCTCAAATTCAAATCCCGACTCTACGACATCCGCCGCCAAAAGCCCACTTTGAATCTTGCCGAAGGTGCATTTAACGACGATTTTAAAGGCTTTTCCATCCGCATCGGCAATAAAGGCGCAGACAATCGCACCATCGAAGACGTTCTCATCTACGACCAAACCGAAGCCTCGAAGGGCGGAAAAATGACCGTTATTTCCGCCGCCAAAGGTGAAATGTACGTCACGCCCGACGAGAAATTTTTCATTATGGAACTGCGCGACGGCATGCAATCTTACGAACCCGCACCGACGGGCAACGGCAAGGAAAAAAACGCGCCTTTCTCCCGCACTTATTTTAAAAGTTGGACGAAAGTCTTCGACCTCGGTGAGTTTGAAATGCAGCGCACCGACGCGGGTCTGTTCAAGTCGCACCACTCCATGCTCACCATTGCGCAACTCAGCACTGCCATCGACAGCATCGACGACGAAACCGCCGAGCGCGAACGCCGTCTGTACGAGCAATCCATCCGCTTTTTTTATCCGCTCAAAGTCGAAGATAACGAGCGCAGCATCGCCGAAGCCAAACAGAAAAGAGAAGAAGAAGAGGCACAAGAAAAGGTGACGCAAGGCGTCGATTTTGACAAATACATGAGCGATGCCCCCGTCAAGGTCAATCCGAAAGACATCAAAAAATCCGCAAACAAATACGAGAAAAAACAGGACGACAAAAAGAAAACCGAAAAACGCACCCCGCCCAAACCCGTCGGCAGACAACCCTTGCCGCAGACCATCGACAAACCGCTGACGGAATACACGACCTTCGCCGAGCTGTTCGACAAAAAAGACCGCGTCGAGATGTACGACAAAGCCAAGTCTTACGCCCGCACCGTGCAGGGGCAGGCAGAGAGTGCCGCGCGCACGATAGACCGCATTCGCATCAATCGTGTCAAGCACGTTTTCGAGTTTCACAGCAAATTCAGCACCGCCGCCGCCTGTCTCATTTTCCTCTTTATCGGCGCACCGATGGGCGCCATCGTGCGCAAAGGCGGCTTCGGCTATCCGCTGCTCATTTCGATTATTTTCTTCATGCTTTTCATGGTCATCACCATTTTCAGCAAGAATATCGCCGAGCGGGCGGTCATCGACGCGACCCTCGCCGCCTGGATGAATTGCATCATTTTAGCTCCTTTCGGCATCGTTTTGACCTACGCGGCCATGACGGATAAACGGATTGTTAATTTTGATAAGGTGGGGGTATGGTTTGGGAAGGTGAAGGCGTGGGTGGTGAAGAAGGGGGTTAAAAAGACTGAAAATACAGAACCCAAAAAAGACGAAAATTGAAATATCAACTCACCTCTTGCAAGTATTCATTTAGGCGTTCGGGCGTTTCCGCGTAGGCGGAAAAAAGGTTGAGAGCCATAGCATTATTGATACCGCTGCCGTCGCCGGACAGAAAAGTAATTTTGTTTTTGAGATAGCGGTTTTCGTTTTTTGCGTCGCTCAAAATCAATTGCAGCAATTTGATAACAAACTGTAATTCGTACTTTCCTCTGAAAACTCGGTGCTGTTCCGAAGCTCCGAATTCGATTATTTTTTGCTCAATCTCATCTTGTGAAACCCTTTCGGAGTCCGGAAAAATTTCTAAAATTTTCTCTAAATCGTAATGCTGTTCGACTCCTGCCAAACTGATTTTTATAAAACCTTTGGGCAATTTGTCACTTAATTGAGCATTCGCCGTTTTTAGATTTTTCAGCCGTTTGGCATCTATCAGACGGGCATACCAAGCGTTGAACAGCATGGTTGCCGCGTGAAATTCTTCCTGCAATTTTTCAAACAATCCTTCGCAAACGGCAAAATCGGCATCCTGACTTTCCGACAAATGCAAAACATTCGCTAAGATTTCCTTGAAGACCGTTTTGCTCACGTACAAATTTTCTACGGAGTAACACGGCGTTTCAAATATCGGCGGTGTTTGTTCCGAAAGCGGCGGGTTAAAATCGCGGTCGATGAAAAACGCTTTTTTGTATTTTTCGTACTCCGATTTTCCGGAAATCAGCGCGTGAACTTCCAAGACCTTTTGTCTGCCGCCGCAGCCTATCGGGTAAAATTTCGGGGCATAAACTTTAATCCTCGGCACGTAGTAGTCATTGTCTTTTCCTTCAAAAAAGCAAAACAAATGTTCCGGAAATTTACGGGTCGAGTTCATAAACTCACCGTAAGCCACCGCCGATTTATCTCTGCTTTCTCGTAATAATTTAGCGTAATTCATCAATGTATTGCTTGCGGTGTTTGGTTCATCGGCGCAAAATATTCGTTCAGTCCCACGGCGTATTTATCCAATTCATTGTCAAAAATGAACGGAGAATGCGTCACCGCCAACAGAAAATCGCACTTGCCGGAAGCCATAATATCCGGCAGCAGTTGCTTTTGCCACATCATACTCAATGACAATTCCGGCTCGTCAAAAAGTACCATAAAACGCTTGTCTTCTTCGGAAAGATAAATTTTAGAAAAAATCGAAATTATCTGCTTTTCTCCCGACGACAACTTGCTCAATTCGATTTCGGAGTCCGTCAAATCCGACTTCACAAAAATCTTGATTTTGCTCTCGTCGTAAAAGACTTTTTTGTTTATCAAATAGCTGTTACACACATTTCTGAAACGCTTAATCGAGTTGTCGTGCGTTTTTTGTTTCTCATAAATGTCCACCAATTTTTGCAGCAAGTAGCGCGAAAGCGGATTTTTGAACTGCTTTTTGGCAACAATATTTTTCACCGCTTCTTTCTGCGCGTCGGGCAGAGAGTCTCCGACCCGCGAAAGGATAATTTCAATATCGTTTTCGTCGATTTGTTCCAAAATTTCCACGTCACTCGGATTAGAGTCGCTGATGACCACATTGAGAATATCTTTGGTAAATTCCGCCAAACCTTCCTTGATAAACTTGTCAATCTTGTTCTCGATTTTTTCAAAGCGGCGTTTGACATCGTCCATGCCGAACTGTATTAACAAATTTTCCTTGTTATCTAAAAAATCGTCTTCCTTTTTTCCTAAAATGTGCAGGTCTTCTTCTACGCGGCGGAAGGTGGGGAAGTACATGATTTCGAGGTGGGCTGTGTTCGATTTAATTATTTCTGTGCATTCTCTTATAATTGGTAATGAGTTGATGTTATTTTTTAGAAGACGTTTTTTATGAGAAGTATGCTTGATTTCCGTAGAATTTTTGAAATTGTATTCAATGAAATCTAAATAAAATTTATCTGCAATATTTCTACTAATTTTCGACCTCTTTAAGTTTCCGTGTTCCAAAAATTCATCTCGGAAGCGTATGAACTCTTTGATACCGATTTTTATAATTATTTCTTTCAAAACCGGGTCAGCAATTATTCTTTCTAATTGAATATCAAGAGACGCTTTTGGTAAAGAAAGAATACTTTCGTCAGCAAATTTAATAACAAGTTTATCAAAGCTAAACTCAATCAATTTTGAAAAATTCTTCGTCAATGTATAATAAAACAAGTTCAAAACCTGCGTTTTACCGATGCCGTTTTCACCGACCAATATTTTCACATTACTGTCAAATTTAATATGTACATCGTTCGCGCCGAATAAACCGTATACCGAAAAAGATTTAATAGTCGTATCCATTTTTTTTACTGTTTTATCTGCACAAATGTAAGTAAAAATTTTTCATCAAGTTCATTCCGAAGAAAATCCTTAAAAATCGTCGATACCATATAAGGCTTCCGTAAAAGTCTTTGTACGAGAGAACGAAAAAAAATCCAAAGAATCGTAAAATCCTGCTTGCCTCTCAAGGTTCAACCTTTTCTCCCCCAAACACAACACAAACCCAAAAATTCTCGTTAAATTGCGCCTCCGGACAAACCGCCGAAAAAACGTCAAAATCAAGTTTATGACTCTTTGAGACGTCAGCTTTTTTGGGTCTAAACGATTAAACGACTAAACAAATAAACCTGTTTATTAACCTTTTCCCGCTATGACATCAACCAAAATAATCGCTTTGTGCTGCGCCCTTTTGTGCCTCGGCGCGGGACTCACCGCACAGCAAACCACCGTTTTTTCCGACGCCCGCCGTGCTTACAAAACGGGCAACGACCTCTTTGACAAAGGAATTTACGCGGGGGCGATGCACCAATTCGACCGCGCTTTGCAGGTCGTCGAGCCGGCCAACGAACCCGATTACGAAGCCCTGCGCATGGATGCCGAACTCGGCAAAGCCCGCGCCGCCGTGCGTTTGGAGATGCCCGAGGGCGAAAAACTGATGTTGGATTTTATCCGCCGCTATCAGCCCGACCCGACGGCGAATGCCGCGCTTTTGGACTTGGCAAATTATTTTTACAATGCCAAAAAATACGACCAAGCGGTGGATTATTTTAACCGCGTGCCGTTTTCTCAACTGACGCGGGAGCAGCGTTCGGAATTGCAATTTAAGACGGGTTACGCTTACTTTGTGCAGAAAAATTTTACGGCGGCGAAGTCTAAAATGCAGGAGGCAGCCAATAATTCGGAAAGCGAATATTATTTCCCCGCCAATTATTACATCGGTCTCGCGGACTTTTTTGCGGGCGATTATACGGCTGCCGTGCGCAGTTTTCGCCTCGTCGAGCGCGACCGCAAATACGAGGGCGAAGTGCCTTTTTACATCGCACAAATTTATTTTGCGGAGAAAGATTATGACCAACTCATCGCCTACGCCGAGCCGAAAATCGGCGACCGTACCTTCCGCAAACAAAAGGAACTCAACCAAATCGTCGGGCAGGCTTATTTTGAAAAAGGCGACTACGCCCGCGCCCTGCCCTATCTCGAATACTACGCCGAACGCGCGGGCAAACTGACGGCGGAAGCCTTTTACCAATTAGCCTACACGCAATTTCAGCAGCAAAAATACAAAGCGGCGTCCGCTAATTTTGCGCAGCTCGATAATGAGCAAAACGCCCTCGGGCAAAACGCGCTCTATCACCTCGGCATCGCTTATCTCAAACAAGACGACAAACCCTCCGCCCGCAATGCCTTTGCGCAGGCGAGTCGCATGAACTATGACCGACAACTGCAACAAGACGCCACCCTTTCCTACGCAAAATTGAGCTACGAATTGCGTTTCGACCGCGAGGCGATTACGGCTTTGCAGAGCATTCCGAGCGACTCGCAATATTACAACGAGTCGCAGCGGCTGTTGGGAAATATCCTGCTCAACACCCGTGATTACGCGCGGGCATTGCAAATCATCGAGGACTCGCCGGCAAAAAATTCGCAACTGCGTGAGGCGTATCAACGGGTCAGTTATCTGCGCGGTTTGCAGTTGTATCGGGAGGGAAAAACGCAAGAAGCGCAGGCACTTTTCGTACAGGCAAAGGACAATCCCGTCGATGTGCAAACCACGGCTTTGGCAAATTATTGGCTCGGCGACATCGCGCATCAGGGCAAAGATTACGAGCAAAGTACGCGCTACATGAACGCTTTTTTGACCAAAGCAAAAGGAATGAATAACTTGCCGGAAGAAGCCTCGATTTACACGGCGAGCTATACGCAGGGTTACAATTATCAAAAGCAAAAAGACTACAATCGCGCCCTGACTTACTTTCAGGATGCGGCGGCGGGCATTTCGCGCAACCGAGGAACGATTGAAAATAAACGCATCACCGAGGATGTTTTGGGTGACGCGACATTGCGCACAGGCGACGGTTATTTTAAGAAAAACAACTACGACGAGGCGATAAAATATTACAATGCCGCCGTGCAAAATCGCTACGCGGGCTTTGAATATGCGCTGTACCAAAAGGCTCTGATAGAAGGACTGCGTAATAATAACGCGGAAAAACTGCGGGCTTTGGAGGATTTGGTGAACAACTATCCGCAATCGGAATATGCCGACGACGCGCTGTTTCAGTTGGCTTTGACGTACACTGACATCGGGCGATTTAACGAGGCGATTAAACCTTTACAGAGTTTGACACAGAATTATCCGAACTCAAAATTGGTCAATCAGGCGTATCTGCGTATGGGTTTGATTAGCTACAATCAAGCGAATACCTCGGCGGCAATCGAATATTACAAACGTATTTTTGCCAACAATCCGCAGCCGAACGAAGCGAGCGACGCACTCGCCGCGCTCAAAGAAATTTACGTCGAGGACCTCGGCGACCCGGACGGTTATTTTAACTTCGTATCGACGCTGCCCGGTTACAACGTGGAAGACAGCGAAAAGGACGATTTGAACTTTCAGGCGGCGGAAGCCAAATACGAAAACGGTGAATACGAACGCGCGGTGCCGGCCTTTACGGCGTATTTGCGGGCTTATCCCAACGGCATTCACGCGCTCGTCGCGCAATTTCATCGCGGAGAGTCGCACGCGGTCTTGCGGCAGTACGGCGAGGCACTTGCGGATTACGAAGCAGTGGCGGCAAAAGGCCCGAGTCGCTACTACGTGAAGGCGCTGCGCAAGGCGGCTTTGATTGCTTACAATTACGCCGAAGATTTCAATAAAGCCTACGACCTATACACCAAATGGGAGCAGGTCGCGGAGACGGACACCGACCGCTTCGAGGCGCAACTCGGCGCCATGCGTTCCGCCTACCGGGCAGGCAATGCGGGTGCAGTCACGGCAACGGCGCAAAAGGTTGCCCAAAACCCGAACGCCTCGCCGGAAGAACGCGCGGTAGCAAATTTTTACGTCGCCAAATCCGACTTCGACAACGGCAACTACGACCGCGCTTTAACTGCTCTCAACGAGGTCATCCGCGTCGGTGCGGACAACGAGCAGACGGCGGAGTCGCGCTATTTGGTCGCCTACATTTACTACACCAAACAGGATTTTGAAACGGCGGAAAGTCTTGCCAATCGCGCCATACAGGAAAACGGCGGCTACCGTTTTTGGGCGGCAAAATCCATGATTTTACTGGCGGACACTTACGCGGCAAAAGGCGATTTATTCAACGCCCGCGCCCTGTTGGAAGCACTGATTAACAACTACGACGGCGACGCGGACATCGTGGCGGAAGCACAGGCAAAACTGAACCAATACAACAATCAAGCGGAGAGCAATTCGCGCGTGCAGCGGCAGGGTTTGGATGAGGGATTTATGGAGGAGCCGGAGAGCGGACAATAAATTGTTGAATCGTTGAATCGTTGAATTGTTGAGCGCAGCATATCGCGAAGCCTTCCCTTTTGTGAGGGTTTTCTTTACGGTTCGATAACTCGACTCGATTAACATTCAAACAGACATTTGTAACAAGAAAACGAAAAACTCACAATAGTCGGTGAATGCAACTTTGCCGCAAAAACTGCGCATTCGTGAGGGAGATTCAACGATTCAACAATTCAACGATTCAACAAAAAAACATCAACCAACAGAACATGAAATATATCCAATTTATTTTCCTTTTCCTGTTTAGTTCCGCGCTGTTCGCCCAAGGCGGCAACGGCGATTTGCCCGGCGGCGAGGTCGAAGTAATCGGTACTTTCGAGGCGCAACTCGATGATGCGGAGCGCGTTTCCGTGAAGCCCGAACTGCCGCCTTTGCAGGAGAATACGACGACGCAGACTTATAATAATCTGCCGACGCGGACTTTGGAAATTAACTACCCCGCGCCGTCGATACGTCCGATGTCGATGCGCGGCGAGCCGACTCCGGAGGCGTACTCGGCTTACGGTAAGGTCGGGGTCGGTCTTCCGAATGCTTTTCTCGCGGAGGCGGGCTACGGCAAGCGTTTCGGAGATAAATTCGATTTTGCGCTGAATGCGGATTTTTTGTCGATGAATAATTCGAAGAACGTCGAAAATCAGAAATTCAGTAATTTCGGGTCGGAGGTCGAGGGTACTTATTACTTTGACAACGGCATGGCGGTGAAGGGCGACATTGGTTTTGCGAGTGATAAACTGCATTATTTTGCCTACAATGAGTTGGAGGCATTCGAGGATATGTCTTTTGCGGACTCGGACGTGATGCAGCGGTTTAACTTGTTTGAACTCGGTGCGAATTTCTTTAACGGCAAGCAAACCGTAGGAGATTTGAACTATAATTTCGGGGCGGATTTTTACAGTTTGAGCGACAACTTTGCGACGGACGAAACGGGTTTCGAGCTGTACGCAAGCGGTAAAAAGTATTTTGACAATCAACATCCGTTAGACGTGGCGTTGCGCTTGGATTTTACGTCTTACGAAGACACGACGGAGCAATCGCTGAATAACTTTTACTTAGAGCCGTCATTTACTTTTGTCGGCGATATTTTCAAAGTGCGGGCGGGCGCGAATTTAGTGAACAGCGACGATGAGTTTTTCCTTTTCCCCGACGCGGAGGTTTTGGTGAATGTTATCGGCTCGACGCTCAGTGCCTTTGCGGGGGCGGACGGCACGCTCGAAAAGCAGGATTTTCGCACCTTGACGGAGTACAATCCTTTCTTACAGAGCCGAATTCAACTGACGAATAACAAAGTGCAATACTACTACGGCGGGGTAAAAGGCGCGGTGAGTTTCTTCGATTACCGCGCGGAGGTCGGCTATCAACGCAACGATAATTTGGCTTTGTATCTGCCCGTTTTTGACTTGGCGCAGCGTCCGTATGCACAGCGATTTACACCCGTTTTCGACTCGATTGACATTGTCCGCATCGGCGGTACTCTGACGGCAAGACCGATAAAAAATATGGAAGTGCGCGGTACGGTCAACCAAAATATTTACAGCACGACCCGCGTCGAAAAGCCTTGGCATCTGCCGGCATTGGAATTGAACGGCACGGTACTCTACAAACTTTTGGACGGCAAAGCCCTGCTGCGCGGCGAGCTGTTCGTCGAAAACGGCGTGCCTTTCCTCAACGCGGAGGGCGAAGCGGACAATCTCAACGGTCTCTTCGACATCAGTATCGGCGGTGAGTATTTCTTTACCGAAAATATCGGCGCGTTTTTGCAGGTCAATAACTTGGCGAACAACAGACGACAGCGGTGGCAGAATTATCCGACTTTGGGGGTGAATGCTCTGGTGGGGATTTCGGCTAAATTTTAGGGTGGTTTATGGTTTATGAGGTTATGGTTTACCACCTGTCGTAAATTCTGTATCTTTGAAGTAAATTCATGCTATGTATCTCGTTTTAAATCAATTTTTGAGTCATAAATCTTATTCTTTAGAGGAGTATTTTGCCTTGGAGGAAAAGACCGGAATGCGTCATGAATATTATAACGGAAAACTACGCCCTATGTCCGGAGGAAGCCTTAGACACAGTCAAATTGCGGTGAACTTGTACGCCTATTTATATAATTTCATTGAAGCAGAAGAAAAGGATTGTACGGTTTTAAACAGTGACGCGAAAATAGTTTTACCCGGTTTGCGAAAGTTTTTATACGCCGACGGCATGGTTTATTGCGGACAACCGGCACAAGGAATGCCCAACCGAAACGACTCCATCAGTAACCCGCAACTCATTTTTGAAGTCCTGTCACCGAGTACGGAATCTTACGATTTAGGTGATAAATTTAAACTGTATCAAGAACTGAAAAGTCTGCGTGAGTACGTTATCGTGCGTCAATCATATTGTTACGTCGAGGTGCGTACTTTGGTCGATACGGAAAGGAATTTGTGGAAATTCTCGTATTACGAAAGTATGAACGACAGCGTAAAACTCGACTCCTTGGGTATCGAGTTACCGATGCAAAAAATATATAATCGGATTAAATTCGATGAAAGTGATGATACGGAACTTGCCGAAACAGAGAATTAAGGTACGAGGCACTTTTCAAACAAACATCCGAAAAATATAAGAAGCATCCGTCTTTTAAAGAGCAGAAGTGCCCCGTACCTCCTCCCCTACCGGAAAGAAAAAATCCCGAACGCTTCACCAAGAAAGCATTCGGGATTTTTTTATAATCGGAAAGTCAAGCAAAAACCGCCGACCTCCCACCAACTACCAACCATCAACCACCAACTACTTAATAATAACTAACTTCTCAAATTCACTCTCTTTCTTATCCGAAATCGCGCCCGTCGTCGAGTTGCGCAGGCGGACTTTGTAGAGGTAAACGCCCTGCGCGAGGTCGTCGCCGAAGTCGTCTTTCCCGTCCCATTCCAAGCAATTATCGCGGGTGACTTTGCCCGCTGCGCCGTCGATGCGCTCTTCAATGGTCTTGACTAAGCGACCGGATATGGTGTAAATTGAAACCAAGACGTCGAGGTCACCCGCTTGATTGTGGTCAAACATAAAGCAAGTGCGATTAACGAAAGGATTGGGGTAATTCAGCACGTTGGTCAGGGCGACGGCGGCGTTGTCGGCGACGATAAATTCGGTGCTGCCCTCCGCCGAGTTGTTGGCGGTGTCCCAGGCTTTGACGCGGATTTCGTGCAGACCGGGTTCGATGTCTTTCAGCGGGAATCTGACCGTACCCGTGGTGTAGTCGTCGAGTTCGGCTTCGTAGTAATCGTTAAGCAGATAGGTGTTTTGCGTGTTATCGTCGAGGACTCCGGTCAGGTCGTGCCCGATGCTGTTACCGACGACGTTAATACCGAGGTCGTCGGTCAGGCGTGCCAACAGTACGGGGTCGTTACCCGTCATGCCGCCACTGACCCATTCGAAAGTGTTCATAAAAACCTCGACCTGCGGGCCTTCGTTGTCGGTTTCCGCATCTTCATTGATACCGCCGATGATGATGTCGTAGGAAGCACCCGCCGCGTCGATTTTTTGACTTTCGTCTTCGGCGTAATAGCTGATTTTTCCTTGTCCGAAATTGTAGTCGATGTCTTGCGGCACGACGAAGGTGTACGAGAATTTACCCGCCGTCACACTCGCCCGACCTTTAAAAATGATGTTTTTGCGGAGGTTGTAGGGCATTTGCGGATTAGCTTGTCCGAGCGTTTGCAGGGTTTTTAGCTTATCAAAAATCGTCGGAAACACCTCACCGTTGAAGTCGGTCGCCAAGCTGCCGTCGAGGTTACGCACTTCGCCCTCAATGGTAACGCGGTCCAAGGCACGCAGGGTATCGACGTTTGCTGCATCAATCGGTGCGCCGTTAATCATGGTGGTTTCTACCGCCAGTTGCGGTATCGCCAATCGTTGTGACGGGTCGCCGAGCATTAAGAATTTGCGGTGGTTTTCATCGGCTCCGAGACTGTTTTTAGAAATGCGCAAAATCTCACCCATCGGAAAGTTTTGGGTGACGGGATTTCGGAATAAACGAATGGCGACACTGTCCGTTAAATATTCATTGCGCGAAGCAAAAACGGGGCGTACCGTACTAAACAGGGCAATCGCCCCGCCGCCGGCATTGAGCAGCATTTCTTCTCCCCCGCTCACATCAGTTGCCGCGTCAAAGCCGGCGAAAGTACAAGTCGCCGTAATAAACAGCGGCATTTGGTACTCATTTGTCCAACTGAAAATATCTTCCTTGCGCAGCACCCGCTCCTGTGTCCAGCCGCCGGGACCGCCGTGACCGAGATAAATCAACGCTAAGTTACCGCGAAAAACCGCACTGTTCAACGCTTCATTAGCTTCGGGCACACGTGCATCACCTGTTGTGGCTACACGCTGATAGGCGTCGAGATAAATTTTATCAATGTTATATCGTTGGTTTTGTAATCTGTTTCTTTCACTAATAGTATCCATATCCATTTGGTGCAAACCACCGTCACCGTTGTCCGCAACGTTTACAAGACGATTACGCCAGTCACCGAAAGTTTCAACATTTGTATCGTAACGAATAATCTTATCCGTCATTTCCTCCGCTTTCATCACCGTGCGCACGGGAATACGACCGACGGCAATATCCAAAAATCCTTGTCTGATGGCAGGTATGCCTTCGCCTTCGGTTATCAAAGCAAAATAATCGTCGGTAGGGAAGGAAGACAAATAATCGAAAGATTCGATTGTTTCATAAACCGGCACATAATCCTGTAACACCTCGTTCGGCCCTAAAGCCGCGCCGCGCGCATCGAATGAACCGTCGCCAAACAGCAACAGATATTTGAAGCCTTCGGGGTTGCGTTCGTACAGCATTTTAGCCATTTCTCGGATGGCGGTCGGGTCTTTTTTGCCCGAAGAAAATTCGTTGTAAACCTGTTCTACATCCGCTAAAGCCACCGACATATCGCTGTGGTCGGCGCGGTGTTCCGCCAATCTTTCCGCAGCGGATTTAAAATCGGGGTGATAGACAATCAAAAATTCCGCATCGTCGATGCCGTGAAGATTTTGTGCCGCTACCGGCGTGCCCGCTTCGGGGCTGCGCAGGGCAGAAGTCGGGTTGAAAGCCATAAATTCGCGCAGCACATCGGAAGTTGCCGCGCCGAAAGAGACCGTGCCGCCCACCGTTTCCGTGGTTTGCAGTACGGGTTTGAGCGGGTCGGTGATGTCCCAAATTTCGGTGCCGGCGTTTGCCGTCAGGTTAAATTTTGTAATCGTCTCACCCGCAGACTCGATGTCGCTGAAACGCATCGCATCGCCCGTCATTTGCAGACTGCGGCGGGCATTGATAGTGATAAAATCTAACCAACCCTCGCCCGCGCTGCCGTTGGAAAGTTCTACGTCGATGACGGGTGCATCGCCGGTCGGCGTGAAGGTCATCAGTAAATCCGCTCCTTTGGCGAAATCATGAATTTCAGTATTTAAATTAGTACCCGTAGCGGTGACGGTAGCCTCGGAATTTTCGGCAGTGACGCGCCAAGTACCGCTGTTTGCATTCCGATTCGCTGCCGAAAACTGCAATTTAGCGGGGCTGTTCACGATATTCGGAAAGTTGAATTCGCCCGTGTAGCTTCTTTGTTTTTGTAATTTGTAAGAATCACCGTACCACTTTTGTCCGGAAGCGTAGCCCCGCGTAGCAATATCGAGCAAGTTTTGTTCGTCTTCCTCGAAAGTTTGATAATCACTGAATTGAGAGGTCGTATAGGTCGCGCCGCCGAGATTGGAGCGCGGACTGTCATCAACGCGCAGTCCGTTTTGGTCGGCGATTTTGAGGAAGTAAAAATTTTGCTCGGTGTAAATATTGGAGATGCGCTCGTAGGCTTGCGTTTCGTTGTTAAATTTCCACTTGTGCGGGCCTTCGGCGTAAAAAATGACCGCGTCGCCGTTGTCGAAAGAGCCGTCATCTTCACCCGTCACCCGTATCGAATTTTCGATGAGGTCATTGTAGCGAAACTCGTCGATAGGCTCGGCGAGGGGTCCGCCGCCGTTGCCGTAGATTTTGATGCGGCGCGGGTCGAGTTCGTTGGTGTTAATGCCTAAATTGTCTAAATATTCTTTGTTAAGTTTATACATGCCGGTCTCGCTGACGGGAATTTTATACACCGGATTTTCGTCCGCATCCGCTAAGACGGAGACGGTCGGGTAGTCGTCGCGTGCCGCTGCTGCTGCAGGATACGGACGCGCACTAAAGCGCACATTCAAAGTAAACGACACCAAACGCTCGTAGCCGCTGCCGTTTTTGCGTATCGGCAAAAAGGCGACCACACCTTTATATACAGCTCTTTCTTTTGCCGTGAAGGTCTCGAAATTCACATTTTCGCTCAAATAAACGTCGTCGGGGTGTGCTTCTTTGTCGAAAGATTCCCAGACGGCATTACTGATTGACGGCGTGAGATTTCCGTAGCCGGGCGTATCAAATGTTACCTGATACAGCGGCAAAGACGGCGTTTTTGCCTGATGCGTTGCGCCCGCAAAATCATAAATCAAGAAAGCGGGCACTTCCGTATCGGGAGTCGGATAGTTATACTGAACTATGGGTTCCGTCCATTGCAAATCGACTTGAAAGTCGAAGCGATTTTGGGCAAAAATCGTCAGGGAAGACAACAGAAACAGAACGACGAATAAATTCTTCATAACTTTTGATTGGTTTTAAATTTTGTACCGCGAAAAAACGTAATTCGGTGCGCATTTACGCATCGCAGTCGGTAAAAATAACGCTAAAGGCGGACTGCTGTTTTTAAAAGCCGATTTTTAACATAAGATAAACGGGTTTTGTAAACGGTCGGACGAATGAGGGTTGAATATTGTACCGGCAAAGATTTTAGACTTGAGATATCAGACCTTGGGATTTTGGTTTTTAACTATCAGACCTTGGGGCAACTGTGTGATAGTAGATTTTAATCCGAAATCGTCTAATCCGAGTCGATAAAATTTATCATATCCGTGGATTTTCTTCGCGTTCGTTTGTCAATTTGTCCGCTGTCTTTGCTGTAAACATTCCATATTTCATCCTCATTTTTTTAACTTTTTTGAAAAATAGTTCAACAAAAAGTAAAATTTTTTATTTGGAGAAGTACTCTTCACAAAAGAGTATTTGTTTGAAAAACATTTTTTTTGTAAAATTAGATGTATGTACAAGAGATCAAGAGAACTAAACTAAAGAGTCGGGCAAAAAATTCAATAAACAAAAAAGTAAACCTTATTAAAAAGATAGAGTTACTATTATCGAGCGCGGATTTACTACCGACTGCTCAAATTTAATTCAAAACCTTTTTTCTAATCTCTTTACAATTACTGTTTATGAAATCTTTTAGTAACAGCAAATGCCAATCATTTCTTTTTCTCCTCTTGGCATTTTTCTCATTTAGTGTTTTCAACACTGCACAAGCCCAACAAAGCAAAAAAGTTCAAGACCTGCTGAAGTTGGAGGAAGGGCAATACTTTGCCGACCGTGACAGTGCTTACCTCGACCCTTACTACGGTTTGAAAAAATTGATTTACGGAAATCGCAGATTTGCGGAAAACAAAGCTATTCGCCCTCGCCAGACGGACGCGGATTTGAAAAACAATGAATTGGGTCAAAAGCCTTTCGCTACCATTATCGGTTGTGCCGACAGTCGCGTACCCAACGAAATTATTTTTGACCAAGGGGTCGGTGATTTATTTATCACCCGTACTGCCGGTCAGGTGATGGCGGAAGCCTCTTACGGTACCATCGAATACGCAACGGAAGTATTGAATACCCGCCTCATTGTCGTGCTCGGTCACGAGTCTTGCGGTGCGGTACAGGCAGCCATGAAACTGCCGGAAAACCCGCCCGGTCACGTCGTAACTTTAATCAACGCCATCAAGCCTGCTTCGCTTTATGCTAAAGAGAACAAAGGCACACCGAGCGAAACTTTGGATTTGGCGGTACGCGAAAATGTCAGACAGCAGGTAAAACTCCTGCGTGGTTTGGAGCCGGTATTAAGCCGTCGCTTTGACAAAGGAGAAGTTTTGATTGTGGGTGCGGTGTATAACCTGCACAGCGGAATGGTCGAATTTTTAGAAGAAACAGTAGAAACACTGGCTAAATTTTCGGACGATAAACAAATGACGAAAAAATCTAAGTAAAATAACTTATCGCACGACTCCGGTTGACAGCACACCCCTCCTTGGAATGTCGGTCGTCGAGTCGTGCGGATAAGGATTTACCCTTTACTGTCCGACTGCATTTAACAACAATTCAAAGCCCGCGCCGAGTGCGTTTCATCAACTCGACGCGGGCTTTAAGTAGGTGACAACATTTATTTCGGTAATTTAAAAACATCTTTTTCCGCCT
>JAHDCG010000215.1 GCA_020629965.1 Saprospiraceae bacterium
GCAGTCCTGTCCCGACTTCAGTCGCGGAGGGTCGGGGATTTTCATTACGAATTTTACCGGACAGCAATCAGCGTAAATCATAAAGAATCATGAAAAAATCAGCGTAAAAAATTATAGTCACACAAGTCACAAAATTTTACGAAGTAAAACAAAATCATGAAAAAATCAGCGTAATAGTCACACGAGCAAAAATCAGCGTAAAATCATAAAGAATCATCCCGACTGAAGTACGGGACAGGTATAAATCAGCGTAAAAGAATCATAACAATCAGGTTCAAAAAAACAAAGTCAAATTGAAAAAAGACCAACTCCACCTCCTCCTCCGCCGCCTCACCAAATCCGAAAAGCGTTACTTCCGCCTTTTCAGCAAGCGCAGCGGTGATAAAAGCCCCAAAAATTACCTCACCCTCTTCGACCTCCTCACCGAAGCCCCGACCTACGACGAGGAAAAACTCATTGCCGAACTTAAAAAACGAAACATCAACACCAAGTACCTCGCCGCCGACAAAAACTACCTCTACATCTCCGTTTTGGATGCGCTGCGGACTTACAACGCCAATTATTCCGCCAAACAACAGGTACGCCGGCAGTTGGATTTTGCCGATATTTTAGCCGAAAAAGGACTGCCCGAACAGACCGCTAAAGTGCTCCGCAAAGCCAAAAATATCGCGGTCGGCAACGACGCCGCGCAGTATTTACCCGAAATATTGCAAACGGAAAGAAAACTGAAAGGCAACGTTCTCAACGAAAAGGACTTAGAGAAAAGTCGGGCGGAAATGCAACGCGGAAATGCAATCGTCCGGCGGCTGTACGAAAATGAATTTTACTACCGAGAAAATAATTTATCGCGTCTGCGCTACGGCAAAACCAAAAATACCGAAGTGCTCACCGCTTTAGAAAACCGCCGCGCCGAGACCCTCGCCGAGCAGGTCGAAAATCCTACTTTCGCCGCACAAAAGTGGCTGCTGCAGGCCGAAGCCGCTCATAATTATATCAAAAACGATGTCGCCGCCGAGTTTAAAAGCAACACCGATTTGCTGCAACTCATGGAAAACACCCCCGGCTTCGTCAAGGTCAATCCGCTGCAATATATCTCCGTTTTCAGCCGCATTCTGATTTTGTCCAAACAAACCGCGCCTGACGATTATCCCGAGTTGTTACAGCAATTTATAGCCTTTGCCGATAGCGTCAACCGCGAAAATCGCAAGGTCAAAGCCCGCGTGTACAGCATCGCATACAGCACGGAAATGGTGCGCATCATTCAGGCAAAAGACTTTACCGTCGGACAAAAACTCATCCCGACCGTCACCAAACTGATGCACGATTACCGCGACCTCATCGACGCCGCTTTTTCGCTCAACAATTATTATAAATTCGCTTACATCCACATCGGTCTCGAAAACTACGAAGCAGCTTTAGAAAATCTGAACGAACTTTTAGACACTTTCCCCGCCGCGCTGCGCCCCGATATTTACGGCTACGCGAAGATTTTACTCTGCGTCTGTCATTATAAACTCGGCAATCTCACCCTCCTCCCCCACCTTGTTTCCACCGCTAAATATTATCTGCGCAAGGAAAAACGGCTCTTCGAAACCGAACGACTTTTTCTGCAATTTATGCACAACATCGGCAAAACATATCAATCACGAGCCGACTTTACCGTTTTGCAAAATCAACTCAAAAATTTGGACAAAACCAAAGAACCCGCGCAGGCTTATTTCGACTTTGCGGAGTGGATAAATGCACAGATAAACAATGAGCCGACAAAGTGATTTATCGACCGTACTTTCTGTATTTTCAGTTTAACCCTACCGTTTAACGGGTATTATTTTTTAAAAAATCATATATGAATAACGTGCAGACTTCCTAAAAACAAGGTGATTACACCTTTTGCTACGCATTAAATAAAATCGACTTAAATATATGATAGTCAAAAACTTATACATTTTTTATAAAAATCGTTTTTTTTAAAATAAAGTCCGTTTATCTCTTTTAAAATCCTCTTTTGACTTAAAATAAAACCCGAATCTATTTTTAGGTACTCTGTCACATTTGCCCTAAATTTATCCTCGAATTAGCGATACAGCCCGCTGAGTAGTACTGTCTAAAAAAAGCTAAATCACTTTTTACCCTTCGCTGCACCTGTTATCTTTTTCGTTTACACCTGTCACATTCACCGTTCTGTTTCTTAAAAAAATCCGCGAGACTACGGATTGCATCGCTTTGTAAGTGCAACTGCATTTTGTTATCGGTCACTACTGATAACGGTCTTTGCTATGCTTTTTTTTAATTGATAAACACAAATACAGTCTTCTCAATCAACCCAAACTTTTGATAAATAATTTTTTTATGAAAAACAATTACTGCAAACTCTTAACCGCGCTGCTCTTGCTGCTGCTTCATGCCACAGCCTACGCAGCCTGCCCGCCGGGCGACGGTACGACCAATGCGCAGGGTTATCTAATCCTCTATTTCGGTGCGAGTGCCGACTTTCCGAGTCCGACCGGTCCTTTGGGTTCGGCGACCAATCCGCTGACCGATTGGAATTCGAGCAACGGCGGTATGGACGCTATCAACGACTGCTTTGGTAACGTAGAAATGCGTTTTGTCAGTTGCTATTTTAATACCGACGGCGGTTTCGGTGACATTAATTACACTGACCGCTTAGTTAATGCGAGCATCGACAACGTCATTCTCGACGGTCAGGGCGCATTTATGGAAAATTTAGCGGCATCTGCCTCTTTCCTCCGCGTCGCCGCCCGAGATAATTGGACGATTAAAAATTTCACCTTTTCGGGTTGGAATGCCAACGCACTTTTGCTGACCGACATGACGAACACCGTCATCGAAAATTGTATTTTCGACAGCAATCCTACCCAACGCGCCGTGCGGGTCGATACTGAAGACGGCAGCAGTACGGGCGGCAGCGATGTCACTTTTAATTCTTGCGTTTTCTCCAATAATCCGCCCGTTTCCGAAACGCCCTCTACGGGTGCGGTCGAAGTGCGCGAAGATGAATTTCCCGCCGGCAATGCCGATAATCTCGTCGTGACTTTCAACGATTGCGATTTTTCCTGCAATGCCCGACAAGGTTTCGGCGGCGGCGCGCTGTGGATTTCTCCGACCTCTTTCCCCTCCAACGCCGGCCCGACGGTCAACATTAACGGCGGCTCCTTTGCGAATAATTTTTCGGGCACGGATACGGGCGACGGCGGTGCCATCGGTATCAACGGCGAGTCGAGTTTTCTGACTATCGACGGCACGCTCTTTTCCTGCAACTACTCCGAAGCCTCTACGGGTGACGGCGGCGGCGGCGCGATTCGCATTCAGGCGGGCCCCACGGTCAGCATCGACAATTCGACTTTTTACGGAAATTACTGCACCAATTCCGCCGGTTCGATTGCGGCGGGCGGCTACGGCGGGGCCATCAATATCAACAGCACTTCCAACGTTTCCACGCTGTCCGTTTCCAATTCTTCTTTCGTTGAAAATCAAGCCTCACGCGGCGGTGCTTTCTACTTGGAAAGCGGCAACGTGACCTTTGATAATGTCTTGGTGACAAATAACACCGCCGTCACCGACAACGGCGGCGGAGTCAATAATGCGGGTGCGAATTTCTCCATTATCAATACGAGCATCACCGCAAATGCACCCGACGACATCGCCGGAGCCGTCACCGACAACGGCGGTACGGCTACCGTGACCGACCCCGGCATCACCGCCTGCGCGGGTTGCGCTCCTGTACAAGTCGCCCCGACCGGCTGCGAGGCCGACCCCGGCGTACTCGATATTTCGGATTGCGTTCTCCTTTGCTCCGAGCCTGACGGCGGCGGCGGAGGTTCTACCGTGGCAACCGCCGGGCAAGCCTTCGACCTGACCCTGACCTTTACGCCGCCGACTTGCGGCGCACCGACCGACTTTACCTACGTTTGGTTGATTACCGACGCGGCCGGCAACATCCTCACCGTCGTCCCCGCCGCCGATGCTGACACTAACGGTATTCCCGATGCGGCGGAAGGCACGCCCGAGTCTTTTGACTTTAACGCGCTCGGCTTAGCGGCAGGCGATTATAACATTTACGGCTACCATTACGAAACGGCGACGGGTTCCGACCCTGCACTAAATACGAATATTTCCGCTTTGGACACCGACGCCGGCGGTACGAATACGGCTGCCTGCGATGCGGTCAGTACCGCTTCTCCTACCGTTACGGTTTTAAATCCTGTCACGGCAACGGTGGTCAACTCTTGCCCGGGCGCGGCTTCCGGCACTTTTACTTCGCAGTTGGTTATCACGGGCGGCTTGCCCGAATTTAACGGCGGCGGTACTTATACTTTCACCAATCCGGGCGGAGAGTTCACGAGTCCTTACACTTTCGGCACACCGCAGACGAACAACAACGTTACCTTCGTCAGTACGGCAACAAATGTTGAAGTACAAGTCACCGATGACGGCAACGGCGCGAGTGCGGGCGGCTGTATTACTTGTGTCAGTGAAAATACTGCGGTCGCACAGGTCGAATGTGTCATTTGTCCGGTTGTCAATGCCGTTACCGGTGCGACGACTTTGTGTTCCGATGAAACGAGCGATTATTCCGTCAGCGCGACCGATTTAGAACCCGGTCAGCAACTGCAACTCGTGCAATTCGACGACAGCCAAACCGACCCTTACACCGCAGCCGGCGGTACGATTCTCGCCACCGGCGCGACACCGCTTACGGCACCGGGCGTATCTTTTCCGGTTATGACGACGGTACAGGATTACTACATCTACGGCATCATCACTCCGACACCGACCGAGGCGACTTGTCAGACTTTCACCGAATTGATTGTGACGGTCAATCCCGCTACTCCGACCGCCGTCGTCCTCGCAACCACCTCGACCTGCGCCGACGGCACGGGACAGGCAGCCGGCGACGAAACGGTCACCTTAGCCGACCTCGTCACCTCGGGCGACATGAGCGGCACGTGGACGGTCACGACCGGCGGCGGTACTATCGCGGCGGGTGTCTATGACCCCGGCGCGGGCGGCACCGTCGGCGCGACGCACACGCTGACCTACACGATAGCGGGCACCGGTCCGGCTGCGACCGAATGCGCCGACCGCAGCTACACCACCGATGTCACTTTCACCAACTGCGCGACGGCTCCCGTTTTGCAAATCGTCAAAGCCAACAGCCCGACGGGCACGGTAGAAGTCGGCGATGTCATCACTTACACGCTGACCGTCACGAATACGGCAACGGGCGCGACGGCTGACGATGCGACCAACGTTTTAATCAGCGATGCCGCTCCCGCAAACACGACTTTTGTAGCCGGCTCGACGATGTACGTTTCAGGAATTGCGCCGGTTATGAACAGCCCCGCTACGCCGAATTGGACGGTAGCGACTTTGCAGCCCGGCGAAAGCACCGCGGTTTCCTTCCAAGTCACCGTCGATGCGGCGACCCCGGCGGGCACGGTCATTCCGAATACGGCGACCACTCAATCCGATGAACTGCCCGACCCGATTCCTTCCAACGAAGTCGAGAATACGGTCATTGCTCCCGTTTTAGAAATTGTGAAAGCCAACAGCCCGACGGGCAATGTCAAAATCGGCGACGTAATTACTTACACCTTGACCGTCACGAATACGGCGACGGGCGCAGGTGCAGGTTCGGCAACCAACGTTCTCATCGACGACGCTGCCCCGGCAAATACGACTTTCGTGACCGCTTCGACCGCTTATGTATCGGGCGTGATGCCGATTATGAACAGTCCGGCTACGCCGAATTGGACGATTGCTGCTTTAGCACCGGGTGAAAGCACCACGGTTTCTTTCCAAGTCACCGTCAATGACGGCACTCCGGCGGGTACGGTCATTCCGAATATTGCAACTACGCAATCGGATGAAATTCC
>JAHDCG010000216.1 GCA_020629965.1 Saprospiraceae bacterium
TTAAAAGATAACTGCTTACAACAAAGCATAGCCGTCAATAGCCCCTATGCGGCAGGGTTGATTGGTTCTCAATTTTATTTACAAACTTAAGCACGGAGCAAGTTCCCCCATTGGGGGTTAGGGGGGATTTAGTGAGCAGAAACCCGCATCTTAGACCCCCTCCGCCCCCAATGGGGGAACCCTGCCGGGAGCGACTTGTGCCCGCCGGTACTCCGAACTTTAGAAGCAATCAACCCTGCCTATGCGGAGTTACTACTGCTATGCAAACCGTTACGCGCACCACTCACGCAAAAACATCTCCGCATCGACCCGCCCCCCTGCAAAATTTAAAAAACTATCCTCAATGCCCCGGCGGCGAGTTAGTCCGTACACTTTCCGTGAGGTCACGTGTCGGAATGAAAAAACTCACTACACTGCACAAACCCGTGCTTACAAAACCACAATCCGCAACGTCGCCGCCTCCCCTCCTTCCGCTTGCACCCGCAAAAACCAAACACCCGCCGGCAAATCTTCCGCCGTCGTTTTAATCCGATTTTCGCCCGCAGTCGCAGCTACTCTCTTTTGAGAAACAACCCGACCCGCCGTCGAAATAACCTGCACGGTCAATTCTTTGTTTTCCGATACATCGAGCAGCAAATAAGGCGCGTCGCCCTGCCGGACGGGGTTCGGAACTAAGGAACAGGCAATCACCGCCGCGATTTCATTTATCGCCGTCGTCGCTTCTATCGTGTAAGCATATTCGTACAGACAACCCGCCGCATCCGTGATTTGCAGCGTGTAATCGCCCGCCGCCGCGTCCGTCAGATTTTGCGTTTCGTCTCCGCTCGACCACAGATAGTCGTAGGGTGCGGTGCCGCCCGTCGGGTCGCTGAGCGTAATACTGCCGTCATTGCTGCTGCCCGTCGAGGCATTTTGCGGGTCGGCGGTGAAAGTCAAGGAGTCGGGTTGCGTGAGGGCGAAGGCAATGCTGATTTCACAGCCGGCGGCATCCGTGACGGTCGTCGTGTAATCGCCCGCCGGCACATTTTCAAAAAACGTTTCGCCCGCATAAGGCGCGGTGCCGCCCGTTATGTCGATATTCGCCGCGCCGTCCGTTCCGCCGGGGCAGGTTATGTTTACAGCGGTCAGTTCCGCAGTCAGTTCGGCAGGCTCGGCTACCTCCGTGAAGACTGTCAGTTGACAGCCCGCCGCATCTTCCGCCGTGACGGCATAGACGCCCGGACCGGCTTCCGCAAATACCCCGCAGTCAACCGACGGCAAGGCGGGTTCGATGCTGTACGTGTACGGACAATCCGCCAAAGGATTACCGCCGGTCGCGCTTGCCGTAACGATACCGTCCCCTGCCCCCGCGCAACTGACAAGGGTATTGGTCACGCCGAGAATAAGCTCCTCCGCCTGCGTCACTTCCGCACTTTGCGTCGCCGTGCAACCGTTGGTATCGGTCACGGTGAGGGTGTAAATGCCCGCCGTCGCACCGATAAATACGCCGCAGCCGTCTTCGTTCAGACTCGGCTCGACGCTGTATGTGTAGCCGCATTCC
Source organism: Saprospiraceae bacterium (assembly GCA_020629965.1). GTDB lineage: Bacteria > Bacteroidota > Bacteroidia > Chitinophagales > Saprospiraceae > JAHDCG01. The sequence goes on from JAHDCG010000216.1 coordinate 1,541, forward strand.
GCATTCGGACTGCCGCCGGTCGCCGTAGCGGTGAGCGTACCGTCGTCCGTCGCGTTGCAGGTTACGGGGCTGGCGGTGAGGTTGATTTCTATGGCATTCGGCTGTAAAATTTCCGTCGTTTGCGTCGCCGTACAGCCTTCCGCGTCGGTAATCATTACCGTGTAAACGCCCGCCGCCGCACCGACAAATACGCCGCAACTTTGCTCCGTCAGACTCGGCTCTACGCTGTACGTGTAGGCGCAGTCACCCTCCGGGCTGCCGCCCGTTGCCGTCACGGTCAGCACGCCGTCCGCTGCACCCGGGCAGGTTACGTCGGCGGTCGTAAGGGTCGGTTGTATTTCCGCGCCCTGCGGCACTTCCGCCGTTTGTACGACGGTGCAGCCCGTCGCGTCGGTCACGCTGACGGTGTAAATGCCCGCCGCCGCATTCGCAAATAAACCGCAACTCGCGGTCGGCAAATTCGGTTCGACGACGTAGCTGTAACCACAATCGCCGCCCGGCGCGCCGCCCGTTGCCGTCACGTTGAGAATGCCGTCGTTACCCGCCGCGCAGGAGGCTCCGCTGACGGCGATGTTTAAAATAATTTCCGTCGGCTGCTGCACTGTGATTGTTTGTGTATCGGTGCAGCCGTTGTTGTCGGTGACGAGCGCGGTATAATCTCCCGCCGGCACATTCGTGTACAAGCCGCAGCCGTTGTTATCGGGCAAAGCGGGGCTGACCGTGTACGTGTACGGACAATCGCCGCCCGCCGTACCGCCGCTTGCCGCGAGGGCAAGCGTACCGTTTGCCGCGCCGAAACAGGTCGCGTCGAGGTGATTAGGAGTGAGCAAAAGCGGTGCGGGCTCGCTGACAGGAAAAGACAAATAATCGAGACAGCCGACCGAATTGCTGACGGTTACGCTGTAAGTGCCCGCCGCTAAATCGGTTAACACGTTGCCCGTTTGCGCACCGACGTTTTCCGACCATTCGTAAGTAAAGTCTTCGCCGCCGGCTTGATTCAGGGCAAAACCGCCGTTCATTTCACCGTGACAACCGATGTTTTGAATGGTGACCGCGCCGAGATTGAGAAAAGAACCGTTGGTCTCCGTGACTTCGACGGTTTGCTCCGCAGTGCAACCGGCGGCATCCGTTACGGTGACGGTGTAGCTGCCGGCGATTAAATCGGTCGGGTCTTGCGACACTGCCCCGTTGCTCCAGGCAAAGGTGTAAGAACCCGCGCCGCCGCCTACCGTCAGGTCGATGTTTCCGAAAATATTTGCGCTGCAATCAACGGGCTGCCCGGTGATTGCGGCGGTCAGCGGTTCATTTTCCGTCAAAATAAAAGTCTCGATCAGCGGACAGCCGCCCGCCGTTGCCGTGACCGCATATTCGCCCGCAGCGAGTCCGGTCAGGTCTTCGGTCGTGCTGCCGTTGCTCCAGTTGAAAGTGACGGTTTCATCCGCCGGATTGTCGAGTATTAAGTCGATAATGCCGGTGTTTTCGCCGGCGCAGGCGATGTGCGTCACTTCGGAAGTCCAGGAGGCTTCGGTGCCGGCGACGAAGACCGCGCCGCTCGTGCTGCCCGCGCAACCGTTGACGTAAACGGAATCTAAGACGTAATTGCCGCCCGCCGTGACGTTGAGCAAATAGGGATTTTGGGTGACACCGGTGATGGCGGGCTGCGCGGTGCCGTCGATGCTGTACAACAAAGTGTAAGGACCCGCCGTACCCGAAAACTCGACGGACAAAGTGCCGTTTTCGATGCCGCCGCAGAGAGAAACCTCGCCCGTGAGTACGGCTTCGGTATCGGCAACTGCGACCGTTTCGCTGATTGTAATTTCCGCGCCGCAGGCATCGGTGACGGTCAAAGCGTAGCCGGTTTCGGAGGCGGTGATGACGGCGTGGGTGTTATCGGTGGTCGCGCCGTCGCCCCAGTCGTAGAGATAGCCGGGCAGTCCGCCGCTGACCTCGGCGGTGATGAGTACGGTATCCGCCAAGTTATCGCAAAGCTGCGGCTCGCTGACGGTGACGCTCATTTCCGTGTAGTCAAAAATTTGCAGCGTGGTCTGCGCGTCGTCGCAGGTGCATTGATTGAAAGTTTGAATTTCGATGGTCTCTACGCCTTCGTTCACATCATCGTCGATGACGGTCAGCGGGTATTCTAAAAACGCTGCGCCGGCGGGAATGGTAATCGGACTCGACGGCATACCCGCATAATCGACGCCGGGGGTCGCGGTGCCGGAGACTTCAAATTCAATGACTTCATCCTGACCGACATCGCCGGCTAAACGGGTGAAGCGCACGTTTGCCGCGCTGCAATTTCCGGACTCGTAGGCATTGGTACCGCCGGTTTCGGGAACGGTGAAAGCGGTTTCGGCACCGCCGCCGGCGTCGAAGCGGTTGGCTTTGAGGAAGACGGCGGAGTCGAAAATTTGGTCGCTGCCGTCGCCGACTGCGAGTTTGATGTGATAAGTTTCGCAGGGTACGACGTTCGCAAAAGCGGTAAAACTCGTAGTATATCCGTCGAAGGCAAACAGATTAGAGGCGGGGCCGTTCGTGCCGCAGTCGCTGCCGTTGGAGACAAAAAACGGCGCATTGGTTACCGGATTTACGTTATTGATACTGACATTTTGACCGTCGGGCAAGAGGGCGATATTGACGGCATTATTTGCATAAGGGCCGTCGAGACCCGGTCCGCTGAGGAAGAAGCCGAAAGCATCGTTAAACGAGGTAGTATTCGGCGGCGCGAAATCGCAATATTCCTCCGAGGCAAAGGTGTACTCGAACCCTATGACTTCGGCGGTAGGTACGAAGTCGAATTCGAGAATGACTACATCGTTTGCAAATATACCTCCGCTGATTGCCGAAAGGTCGGGGTCGCCGGTAGGTGAATCGGTATCGGAGGAAATAAAATCAGTACTCGGCTGACCCATTCCGCTGATATAGCCGGTCGAAAGCACGATGCCGTCGGCAAAGTTAAAAATCGACTCGGCACCCGCGAAAATACCGACGCTCAGCGGGTCGCCGGTTACTACGGCGTTGGAAGTAGAATAGCAATCGCCGCCGATGAAGACGTCTTCGACTAAAGTAGAGGCGTTCGATTCGGGGAATGCGGTCAGATTGAGCATTAAGTCGCTCAATCCCGCGCTTGTCGGCATCTGCGGGCAGTCGATGCAGGCTATCGACAGAAAAGTCGATGCGTCGGCGGCGGTCGGTGCGAAGGTGAAGGAGGCGCATTCCGCAGCGGCGAAGTGCGTTATTTTTTGTGACGGATTGCCGTTGGTTTGTAAAAATCCGGCGGCGGGATTTGTGTCGCCGACGTATTGTAAGGTGTAAGTGTAGCCGATTTGCAAACCGCAAATTTCCGTCTCATCGGCGGCATCGAGAGCCACGCGTTGCTGCGTGGCTTGCGCCAAATCAACGCTGAGGGCGGGGGCGATTTGAGCGAAAATTGTTTGGGTAAGAAAGAGGAGGAAGAGAACGGAAAAATTATTCATACTGCTGATTTTTTCGGATTTTTGCATAGTTCCCGGCACTAACGTACCGGGCTGAAGTGTTTCGTGCCGTTGGCACTTTTAGGTGAAAATCTTGCGACTAATTCAAGGCATTGACCTACCGTAAAAGGTAAGCCGAATCGTCAGACAGCGTGCGGCTTGTGTTTGGAGACGAATGACCCGGAATGATGATTGAGGCGGCGCGTGATGCCTTAAACTCTTAAACGCCTAAACCTCCTAAACACCAAAAGCTATTTCCTGACCACCCCCGTTCCTTTACACTCTCGGCATTCCACGCGCTCGCGCAGACTGTACCAATAGCCTTTGCCGTCACAGCCGGGGCAGTTGCGATTGATACTGTAGGTTTCTATCAGATAATTGACGCCTTTCCATGCATAATACAAAACGATGAGCGGAAGAACAACGCGGAGGAAGAGAATAACTAACATCATGCGGAGCCGGAGTTGATTTAGGGTGCGGTTTGATTTCGACTAAATATCGAAAGGGTTGAAAGTCGATAGCCGAGGGAGGGCAATCGTAACTTCGGCAAAACTACAAAAATAATTCAGCGATAAAAATTTTCGGGAGAATAAAAAACCACACCGCTTTCTTCCGCAGGGCGGCAAAATAATATCTAACTTCACGGCTTTAAAAAATGCTGAAAATTAAAAATGCTCCGTAACGTAAATGTGCGGTAATCTCTGTTCAAGATTTATACGTCATAATGCGCTCGCCGCACCTAAACCCTTAAACGCCTAAACCTCTAAACAAACTCATCGTTAAGGCAAGATTTTTGTGAGTTAAAACTACACGTTACAATTAAGTAGCACACGTTAATTATTTCGGAAAATTTGAGGACAAGATTTTTTCGTATA
>JAHDCG010000064.1 GCA_020629965.1 Saprospiraceae bacterium
GAATAATAACTTAAAAACAGTAGCAGCTTGGGATTTACTAAGTCACCGCGAATTAAGTGGCTCCGCAGGAGAATTTATTCCTAATCATCCTTTTGCAATAAACTTAGATTATCTAAGAGTATATGGATTAGATACAAGACATGAAATTTATGGTGATGACTCTTGGTTCGATTTCAAATCATATTTTGAGTACGGAGAAGGGGCTATTAAATTGAGTAATTATTCTTCTTACGGAATAGCGACTGAAGAAGCTTCTATTATTCGACGGTGGACTCGTGGAAAAAAGATTAATACAGCGATTTTGGATAATGTTCAAAACGGAACTCCATTTACACTCTGGGAGGTGAGTTTTAAGAAATTATTAAAAGATGTTTTACAAAAATTACCAGATAATGAATCTACAGTAATTTATCGAGCGACTAGCCGGTCTGATATACCTTCTTGGAGTGAACAAGATTTAATTACCTATGAAACATTTATGGCTACGTCAGAATCTGGTGAAGATTTAGCATTTATAATTGATAACTATCCAGATTTAGTACAAGGTTATCATACAATATTTATAATTGAAAATGGAACTAATGGTAAACTTATCAAGGATTTTTCAGCTTATGCTGGGGAAGGCGAAATTCTCCATAATATCGAAGAGACCAATAAGTTAAGAGTATTGGAGATTTTAGAAAATCAACCACACCCTCTTGCTGAATTTATAACAAAACCTGAAAATAACATTCCAGTGAGAGTGATTCGTCTGAGTCAGGAATAAAACTTTTTTGGTGAAATGTGAGCTTATTATCAATTTGGAAAATTTACAATTATGACAGCATACGAAAAATGGAAAAAAGAAACATTTTACGGAAAACAAGTGAGAAGAGTAGAAAAAAAAATATACTTCTTTAGATTTTTCTCAGATACTGTTTCGGATGCTCAACTTAAAGATTATAAATCTATTTCTCAAAAATTGACCTTTTTGTTTAATCAAGAAAGCATGATATACCAAGCCAAAGCTGCTCTTGATGATAATATCTTCCCAAAGGGAGGGAGAATAATTCTTCTAAATAATATTCAATTTTTGGAAGGTAATAATTTCTCTTTTTTTTATTCAGATAAACCGCAGGTGGGACGAATGTGGAAAAATAAAGTGAAAGATACTTTTGCGCATAATTTTATTCTACATACTAATAACGAAGAATTGAAATTAAATGAGAGTTTTAGTAGAATTCTAAATGGTTTTCAAAATTTTCAAATGAGAAACTCTCATTATTTTTTAAAGGAGCATAGATTAGAACCTTATGCTACTGATATTGAGGGCTTAGATAAATTGAGTCAAAGGCAACTAATAAAAAATAAACTGATAAAGGATTTGGAAAAATGTTGTTCGGGAAATAGGGCATATCGAATGGTAAAGTCTTTATCTTATATTGACAATTATTCATACTGGATAGAGAGATTGGCACTAAGAAAACTCGATAGTATTAGTCCAAAAAACAGCTTAATAATTGAAGACTTTTTAAAAGTGTCAAGTAAATCTATTGAAATTTGGTCAAAAGATAAATTGTATGATGATTTTTGTGGTGTCTTGAAAAATGTTGTTAGTTTGATAGCTACTAATTCATTATTTGAAAGTACTAATGAGAAACAAAGACAATTTGATAAATATTATATCAATAGATTATTAGTTGAATCTAAAGGTGATGACGTCCAAGCATAATTTGCTACGAAATTGCCAGAATATGAATAGAGACTGTTCATTAAAGTGTGTCTGGTAACTTTGCAAGATGAAGAAGAAAAAAGAAGAAAAAAGTTTACTGAATAAGGACAGTGCAGCATACGCACAGATGAAAGAACATCTGTATTCAGGCAAAGCCCTTTTGGGCGAAGATAGTCCGTTTTCGGAACTGTTACAAGATTTAGTCAACGGGATATTAGAAGGAGAGATGACAGGCTTTTTAGCCGAGGAGCGGTCACAAGGTAAAGTCAATAAACGCAACGGTCATCAACGCCCGCATAAGGTATTGGGTAACAGCGGGTTATTGGAAGTAAACAAACCCCGCGATCGCAACGGCGATTTTGAGAGTGTACTGCTGCCAAACCGTCAAACGGAATTAAACAGCGGCTTAGATGACCAAATCATGGCGTTGTACGCCCAAGGCAATTCCTACGAAGATGTGCGGCGTTTGCTGCGTAAGATGTTCGGGGTAGAAATATCGGCGGGTAAAATCAGCGCGATTACGGATAAAGTGCTACCGATAGTAGAGCGATGGCGCAATCGAGCGTTGTTGCCGTTTTACGCAGTAGTTTATTTGGATGCGATTCACTTCAAGATACGGCACGAGGGCAAGTATCAACAGCGGGCTTCTTACACGGTTTACGCTATCGATATAGAGGGCAACCGTGACGTATTGGGCATCTACGTGCAGGGACACGAAGGAGCGACCCGTTGGTCTGTGGTTTTGGAAGATTTGAAGAGACGAGGTGTAGAAGATGTGCTGCTGTTTTGTACGGATGACCTGACAGGGTTCAGCGAAGTTATGAGCGATGTGTATCCTGCTGCGGTGGTACAAAAATGTATTGTACATGCCGTTCGTGCGAGTTTGCGGTCGGTGGACGATAAAGATAAACGCATGATAATCAGAGGATTACGCACGGTATATACGGCAACGGACAGAGCGGGGGCACAGTTAGCCTTAGATGCCTGTCGAGTGGAATGGGGAAAAAAATACGCTTATATCTGCGACAAGTGGGACAGGCAATGGGATGAATTTATGGCATTCTTGGACTTCCCCGTTGCGATGCGTAAGATGATTTACACGACCAATCCCGTAGAGGCATTGCATCGAATTATACGCAAGTTGATCAAAGGGAAAGCGGCATGGGTATCAGACACGGCATTGATAAAGCAGATGTATTTATCGCTGATGCACAACGAGCAATCGTGGAAACGCAAAGCTAACGGTTGGAAGAGCGTACAGCGACAAATTGTTAATTTGTACCCCGAACGGGTGGGGAAACATCTGTAGGAATTTTTTTCGACCAAAAGCCCCCTCAATTCTGAGGGCTTTTGGTCGAAAAAAATTGGTGGGCAAAGAACACTTATACGTTACTTGCTCGGAAAAAACCAAAATTAATTTAATAATGGGACACACTTAAATGAACTATCCCTATGAATATCGAAGTTTGCACCTTTTGCCTTAAATTCACCCGCCTCCGCCGGAAGCAAAAAACCTAAAAAATGACATCAAAACTAAAACAGCAACTGCACCACCACACCCCAATCAACAAAACTTATCAAAACAAATAAACAAATCACAAACAATTTTTTACAAAAACAAAAAATGCAAAACACACAAAAACAAGCAACCTTTTTTGCTGCCCTTCTGCTCCTGTTCTTCTCCGCCTGCGGCTCGGATGATGAAATGATGCCCGACCCGGAGCCGATGACAGACTGCGCCGTAGTCACGGCGGGCATAGATGCCAATCTGTCCGTTAATCGAGAAGTCGTCTGTGTCGGGGATACCGTAACGGTTTTAATCTCGGCATCCGAGGGTACTTCGGTTACCTTTAATGACGGACAAACTACTACCGTTCTTGAGTTTCCTACCGGAGACGCACAGACCTTCGAGTTGGTACCGGCCGAGACCTCGGTTTACAGTTTGGAGCGTATCGCCACCGCCGAGTGCGAGAAAGAATTGACCGACGAGTCGGTCACCGTCACCGTAAATGCACCGCCCGCCTTTATGACTAACATCGTAGGGGAGTGGGATGTGACCAACTCCAACGGGAGTTCGGGCGGAGTCATCACTTTTAATGCCGACGGCACGGGTACGGCGACCGAGGCGGGTGCTTTTTCCGAGCAGGATTTCTTCGACCAAGAGTTTTCTACCGATTTCGAGTGGGTTTTCAATCCGAATACCAACCGCCTCGGCTTTACATTTTTGTTTGACGGTATCGACACGGTGCGCACCGACGACGTACTCGACAATGACTGCGACTCGGTGACTATCAGAAACAACCAAACCGACGACGGTGATACGCACGTATTGACACGCCGAGAGTAAACAAAATGCAACCATGCAAAAAATAACCTTACTCATATATTTTCTTATCGGCATCTGCGCTTGGGGTTCGCTCCGGGCGCAGGCACCGACTCTCCCGCTCACGCGCAATCTTCCGCCTTCAAGCGAGCGCTCTGACTTGCTCGTTAATTTCTTTGAAAATTATACGAGCGTGTGTTCAGGTCTCCTGACCTGTTGCGACTGTTTAAAACAGCCCAAACAAAAACAGCCTTGTGCTGGTGCGCAAGGCTGTTTTTATATCCGGGCGAAAGAGCAAACGATAATCACAGCCCGGTTCGGGCAGTTACTAAAAAATTTCCGTACTGCATTTCCCGTCGATACACTGCCCGCGATACATGCCCGCCGAGTTGAAATCCAAAACCAAATTTCCCCGTGCATCCGCCGCAATTAAGCCGCCGTCACCGCCCGCCGGTCCGAGTTTTTCGTGAATAACGATGCGTACCGCTTCCGCCAACGGCAGGTTTTTATATTCCTGTAGGCAAGCCACATCGTAGGCCGCCACGCCGCGCAAAAAAACCTCGCCGTAGCCCGTACAACTGACCGCGCAGGTCGCATTGTCGGCGTAAGTGCCGCTGCCGATAACCGAACTGTCACCGATGCGCCCGTATTTTTTGTTGGTCAAACCGCCGGTACTCGTTGCCGCCGCGAGGTTGCCCGCCGTGTCCATCGCTACGGCACCGACCGTTCCGTGCTTTTCGTCGGTAACGCTGTGGTCTAATTGTACGCGATTTTCGGCGCGCGCTGTCAGTAATTGTCGGTGTCGATATTCGCTGAAAAACCACTCCGGCTGCCGAAAAGTCAAACCGTGCAGCCGCGCAAAATCTTCCGCACCCTTGCCCGCCAAAAAAACGTGTTCGCTCTCGTCGATGATTTTGCGACACAGGCTAATCGGATTTTGCACACCCGTCACTAAACTCACCGCTCCGGCGTTTTTGCTTTTACCGCACATCAAAGCCGCGTCGGTCTCGTGCAGTCCTTCGTGGGTAAATACCGAACCGCGCCCCGCGTTGAAAAGCGGACAGTCTTCCAAACTTTTTACCGCCGCCTCGACCGCATCCAATGCCGCGCCGCCGCCGCTCAATATATCCGCCCCCGCCGTCAGTGCCGCCTCCAAAGCGCGACGGTGAGCAGCTTCGAGTTCGGGAGTCAATGCGGATTGCAGAATGGTGCCGGCACCTCCGTGTACGGCGAGCGTGTATTTCATAAAGAAGGGTTTGTGATTTGAATGAAGGATGAGTTAAATACCGTGTACTGTAAGTTTGTTATAATTTTTTGTTGAATCGTTGAATTGTTGAATCGTTGAATCGTTGAGCGCGCTGATTGCGAAACCATGCTTTGATGTAGATTATTCAACTATTTATCCGCCACTGAATTGTTGAAAACCCCGCGAGACCGTTTGGCTTTAAAGGTTTATGTACTCAACAATTCAACACCTCAACGATTCAACAGACTCAATATACACGGCACTAAAAACCAAAATCTCTCAATCCCACCAAACGCGGTCTTGTAAATTGGGATTTGCGGCGGGAAAATTTTCGTTGAACAAACGTTCGTTTTGCGGATAAATGAAGCGACGCGGTATGTCTCCGCCCGGGTTTTGCGGGTTGTCGCCTTCCGCATTGACGGGTAATTCGGGATAACCCGTGCGCCGATAATCCGTCCAGCCTTCGATTTGGGTAAAATGCTGGATGTATTTCTGTTGTATGAGGCTTTGCAAGTCCGTCTCGAAGTCACCCGTAAATACAATGACCTCTTCCGCAAAAGCGGCGATGCTGTCGGCAGTGATTTCGCCGTCGGTGACTGCTGTCGTGTGCGTCCGCACGGCAGTCCGGGCGGCCTCTTCCGCGCCCTCGGCTTGGGTGCGCAGCAGGGCTTCGGCTTCCAAAAATTTCACTTCGGAATAAGTAATTAAAGGAACCGTCGCAAATTCGCCGCCGTAAAAATCCCCTACCCTGCTGAGTCCGAAACTGCGGCGTATCAAATTGTCTTTGCGCGGGTCGTTCTCCAATAAATCGCTGAAATAATCGTCGATTTCGATGTAAGGCGTATTTTGAAAGTACAGATACCAGGGGTTAAATTCCGCATCGGTAAAGCCGTAGGTATAAACCAAATCTTGTGCGGGTTCGGTGAAAGATTGCGCCAAAGCAGTCAGAGCGGTTGCCGCCGCGTTCGGGTCTCGTTTCACCAAGTGCAGGGCATAGCGCGCCTGCAAAGCGTAAGCGGCACGTTGCCAATTTTGCAAATCTCCGTTATAAATCACATCGTCGGCACCGGGCGAAAAAACGCTTTCTTCCGCGCTCAAATCGACAACGGCTTCGTCTAACAGACGCTGAACGTCGGCGTAAATTTGCTCCTGTGTGTCGTAGCGCGGATTGAGATTTTCGGCACCGACAAAGGCTTCCGTATAAGGCACATCTCCCCACAGCGCGGTTGTCGTGCCGAGGGTCAGGGCCTGCATGACCTTAGCAACTCCGGCGTAATGCGGAGCATTTTGGGCTTCCGCTTTTTCAATAATCAAGTGAAAAGTAGTGAGCGAGGTGTTGTAAATATCCTGCCACAGCGGGTTCATGTTGAAAGACTCGTCGAGCAGATATTTCTCTACGGGCAGGGCGCGATTGTCCGTTCCGGTAAAATACTGCGCGAAAATTCCGGCAATGACGGCGGCTTCTCCGCTTTGAATTTCGGCTGCGCTTTCGAGCGCGGGCGGCAGCAGTAATTCCAACGGCACGTCGAGCGGGTCGTTGGGATTGACGTTGGTTTCTTCCAAATTGCAGGCGGTCAGCAGAGAGAGCAAAGTACAGAAAATGAGTATATTTTTCATGTTGTATTTTCGATTTTGCGGACAAAATTTTGCGAAGGCGGCAGAATACTTTTTCCTTTTCAAAAAGTAAAATTCAAATTGACGCCAAAGCTTTTTACATTCGGAGAATTAAAATAATCGCGCCCGAAAGAGTTGCTTGTTCCCGCCAAATTCGTCTCCGGGTCCACGCCGGAATAGTCGGTAATGAGAAATAAATTACGGGCCGTCAATCCCACGGACAGACCGGTAAACGGGCCGTCGGCAAGTACGCCGGCGGGTACGGCAAACGATAAATTTAACTCTCGCAAACGCACCCATGAGCCGTCCTCGATATTTTCCTCGCTCACGCCCGCAAACGGATAGCGGCTGTAATAATCGGAGTCGAGTTTAATCGGCACGTCATTCGCGCCGCCGTCGGATTGCCGCACGCCTTCTACGATGACCTCTTCTTCTCGGTTTTCCGTGCTTTTGTGAATGCCCAAATTTTTCATTACCCCGACCGTTCCGTTAAAAATATCGCCGCCGCGACGGATGTCTAAAAGCGCGGATAAAGTGAGATTTTTAAAGGTAAATCCGTTGCGAATGCCCACCGTAAAGTCAGGATTCGGGTCGCCGACGATGCCCGGATCCTGCGGGTCGAACAGCGGATAACCTGCGTCATCGACCAATATATCGCCCGCTTCGTTGCGCAGCCAACGCGTACCGTAAATGACACCGAAAGGCTGCCCGGGAATAGCGCGATTGGAAGTAGAAGCCACGCCCGCACTCGCAAAACGGATGTCGTTTACGCCTTCGGCAAGTGAAATTACCGTGTTTTCGTTAGCGGCAAAATTGACCGTTACATCCCAGCTAAAGTTTTTTCGTTTAATCGGTTGCGCATTTAAAAGTACTTCGACGCCTTTGTTTTCAATCTCTCCCGCATTTTCTACCGCTAAAGCAAATCCGCTGGAAAATGCCACGGGCACTTCGATAATTTGGTCTTTGCTCAAAGATTGATAATAAGTCACGTCGAGACCGAGTCGATTTTTAAAAAAGCGCAAATCCGTGCCGACTTCAAAACTGCGCGTTTGTTCGGGGCGCAAATCCGCATTGCCGATGGTCGTTTGTTGCAAAAAGGCGGTTTGGGCTTTGACGGCTTCGCGGCTCGTAAAAAAAGTTTGCAGCGCGTAAGGAAAGGCATCACCGCCGACGGTGGCATACGAAATGCGGAACTTGCCGTAGGAGAAAAATTCATTGGTCGCCATGCCGAGTATTTCGGTAAAAATGACGGATAAATTATAAGAGTCGTAGAAAAACGGATTTTCTTCGGCGGGCAAAGTCGAAGACCAATCGAGGCGACCCGTCGTAGAAAAGTAGAGGAAATTCTTGTAACTCAACTGCAAATCGTAGAAAGAACCCGTGATTTTGCGCCGCCGCAGCAGGTCGTCGGTAAATGTCACCTGCGCTACGTTGCTGATGTCGTAAAACTCGGGAATGACAAAAGTCTCCCCTTCGGTAATGTCGTTGAGGCTGCGCTCGGAAAGGAAATTATGCCCCAGCGAAAGTTGCGCACCGAAGTTTTCGCCGATTTTTTGTTCCGCGTTGAGCAAAATGTCGGTATTCAGACTGCGAAAAGAATACAAATCGTTGAAGATAACGCCCGTTCCGAATTCGTTGGAATTATTATCCCAGTAGGTTTTTCTTTCTTCAAAATAGTAGTCCAAACCGACGCGTGCCAGCGCATTTAACCACGGCAAAATCTCGTATTTCACCTCGGTATTTCCGATGACGCGATTGACCACATCTTCACTGCGATTGCGATTGACCGACCAGTACGGATTGTCGTAAGCTCCCCAGTAAGTACGCTGCGTGCCGTCCGAAAAACGGTAAGCCTCGGGGTTCTCCGCCGGATTTTCGACGCCGTTGCTCAAATCGAAAGTAACGGGTGCACGCATCAAACCGAGCATGGCCCCCGACAGATTGGAGCCGCGCTGCTGCCTGACGCCGCCCGAGTTAATATAATTTGCGGTGGCACTGACGGACAATTTATCGGTAATTTTATTTTCGCCGGAAAGTTTGAGCGTCGCCCGCGAAAATTCCGCCTGCGGTATCACGCCCGTCTGTTCCAAATAGCTGCCCGAAAGGTAAAAACGGGTCTTTTCGTTGCCGCCCGAAATGCTCAAACTCGTGGTCGAACCCACGCCCGTTTGAAAAAAGTCGCCGGGATTGTCGAAGGCTTCGACGCGTTGTTCACCGGCGGCGGGGTTGCTCTGCCCGACGATGCGACCGTTGGGATTGAAGGGAAAATCAGTGCTGCCGTCGTAGCGCAGCGTGTCGATGCGCGGTCCCCAACTGCGGTTGCTTTCGAGCGGCCCGCGATAAACCGCTTCGCCGTTCTGCTCGATGCCCTGCGCGAAAAGTTGCTGCTGACCGGGCAGTTTGTTGACGCGGTCGAAGGTAAAAGATTGGCGCAGTTTAATCACCGTTTTACCGGCTTTACCTTTTTTGGTCGTTATGATAACGGCACCGTTGGCGGCACGCACGCCGTAAAGAGCCGTAGCGGATGCACCTTTCAAAACGGTCAAATTTTCAATGTCATCGGGATTAATGTCGATGGCTCGATTGGAATGGTCAACGAAGTTAGAACCCGCATAGCTGTTGTCAATCGGCACACCGTCCACGACAAAAAGCGGCGCGTTGTTATTGAGCGAAGTGCGCCCGCGAATGACGATGGTCGAAGAAGCCCCGGGACTGCCCGAGCTGCTCGTGACCTGCACGCCGGCGACTTTTCCGCCGATGGCATCGACTAAATTCGTCTCGGTGCTGCTGCCGATGTCTTCGCTTTGCAGACTTTGCGCCGAGTAACCGACTGCTTTTTTATCTTTTTCAATGCCGACCGCACTAACGACGACCTCTTTTAAAATCGCCGCCGACTCTTTGAGTACCACGGTATAGTTTTCTCGTGCGTCCAATTCGACTTCGGTTTGCTCGTAACCGATAAACGAAAAAATCAAGGTATTTACCCCTGCGGGTACGGAAAGCGAAAAAGTGCCGTCAAAGTCGGAAACCGTGCCGCCCGTCGGCTGCTCTTTAAGTAAAATGCTGACACCCGGCAGCGGAATACCGTCGATTGAGTTTTCGTAAACCGTACCCGTGACGGTACGCTGGGCGAGGGAGATTTGGACGGCAAACAACAGCACGACCAAAACCGAGTATAATCGTTTCATCGAAAAAAAATTTCTTAACGGAAAAAAGAATTGCTCAAAGAAGGAAAGAAAGAGGCGAGAGGAACGCCCCCGGGAAGGAAAGTCTAACAGTCAAAAATAGGCTGCAACCCCAACAGGCTCGGGGTTTCGCGGTTGAGAGCGACCGCGTTTTTTATTAGATTGTCAATGTAGATGAAAGGCATATACAATGGTTGATTTTGTGCAAAGGTAAGGGCTTAAATTCGTATTTCCCAAACAATTTGAAAAATAAATTTTTCGGGCAGTCGAGACTGTTCTCTGAAAGGTATCAAGTAAGAATCGCAAAAAGGGAATTCTTTGCCGAAAATTTCAGCAAACGGTATTGCCGCGAGAGAGGAAAAAATATAAAGGAGTTCAGATGTATGAAAAATCAGCTCTTAAAAAAAGCCGAGCGCACAAATGCACTCGGCTTTAAATTTCAACTTTTCAAAATACCCCTTCACTCCAACACAAACCGTATCGGCAAATTAAAATAAACCGGAACATTCCTGCCGCCCTGTCTTCCCGGTTTCCACTTCGGCATTTTATTGACGACGCGCAGGGCTTCCGCGCCGCAGCCGGCACCGGTGTCGCGCAGGATTTCGGCGTTTTCTACCTCTCCCGTTTTGCTGACGATGAAGCGAATGACGACCGTACCCTGCACATTATTTTCACGGGCGATAGCGGGGTAGTTGATTTGCTTGTAGATGAATTGCAGCATTTCTCTCTGTGCGCACTGCTTCAACTCTTTTTCATCGGCGATACTCTCGCATTCCGGCGACAGAAAACGCGGCATTTGCTCGGCAAATTTCAAAGGTTTCTCTTCCGTCGGCGGCAGGGGCGGCGGCGGTGCAACGGGCGACGGCGGTACGTCGGGCAGAGTCGAGCGGGCAATGTCGGTCAGCACATCATTCGGCTCCACGTAGGTGTCGATAAACGGCGGGTCTTCGACGGGTTCTTCGTCGGGTACGGTCTCGATGGTCGGCGGCGGCAGGGGCGGCGGGGGTGGTTTGGGGAAGGCGGTCGGCGGTACGGTTTCCATGATTTCCTCATACACCTCATATTCGGGAATGAAGACTTCGCTTTCGTAAGTCGTCCAACCGAAAGCCAAAATGACAAAGGCGAGCGAAAAAGTCAAGCCGCCGCGCAGTACTGTATTGTGCCAACGCAGCGCATCGACCGCAGGGGCTTTGTTGCGGGCGGCGGGGTGAATAATTTCTTTGACTTTCGGGTCAGTACTGCGCTGTGCAAGGTAGCGACGCAGGGCGTAAATGACGGCTAAAAGAAGGGAGGCGAGGACGGCAATGCCCACGGCAAGCTCCTTACCGCTGATGGTGATATCCAACATGATTTAGTAATTTTAGCTCCGTAAAACGCAGATTTCACTGCCTTTTCGAGCGCATGAAAAAAGGATAATAACCGGTAGGAAAGCTGTCAGCTTAGTTTGAAAGGACGACTTAAAATTTAACAGGTAAGATGTGGGACAGGCGGTTTTTGGTGTGTTTTAGACAGGATTTTTAGACAGGATTACAAGATTTTGAGGATTTCTGTTTTTACAATCGCGCCGCGCAAAAGTCAAAGCCGCCTCTCCCCTCTCTCCTCAAACAATATCCCCCGGATACCTCCCCACCCCCGTCGGGTACAATTTCACCGTC
The DNA here is from genome assembly GCA_020629965.1 of Saprospiraceae bacterium. Classification (GTDB taxonomy): domain Bacteria; phylum Bacteroidota; class Bacteroidia; order Chitinophagales; family Saprospiraceae; genus JAHDCG01. The sequence goes on from JAHDCG010000064.1 coordinate 11,735, forward strand.
CGGCGCAGCATATCTTTTGCCCGCATTTCGTGGAGTTGTTCTTTGAAAGGTTTGTGATTTTCGGGTTGATAATCGTAGCCGAGGGCGGCGAAAATTTGTTCGGCGCGGCGCAGGTCGGGGTTGAGGACGTACTTTTCATTTAACGCAAAAGCGGAAAAAGCGGCGCGTAATAATTGTTGTTCGGCAGGTTTTAATTTTTGAAAACGCCCGACGCTCGACCGGCCGATTTTGCCGTGCTCGTTGTGCTGCCAACCGGGCATTTGTACTACTTTTTCGCGTTCGGCGGCGGAGGGTTCCAACAGATTGACTTCGGTCGGCAGTTGCAGAAAGTCCAATAAATCCGCAACCGTTCGGGCGGGATTTTGGGTCAAACCTTCATACGACAAACGATAATAACCGGGCAGATGTGCCGCCGACAAAGCCCGCGCATTGGCAAACAAACAACGCCCCGCCGCAAACCAGGCATCATGTCCGCGACGCAGCAGAGAAGCCGCCGTGTCGTAAGGATTGCGGGCGACCTGTATGAGTTTTGCCTGCGGATATTGCTCTCCGAAAAAGGTAAAATTGTAACTGTTTGCCGGCGATTTTTCTAACCAAATCGACTTGCCGTTTGCGTGCAGCGGCTTCGCAAAAAAATCGCGGAGAAAGTCGTCGTAAGTCTTGCTGCCGGTTATCAATTTTTTCAATTCCGGGCGCGACCAACCGTAGTCCGGATTGTCCAACAGCACACCGTTAAACATAAACCAAGCGGGTGATTTCAGTCCTTTAATCTTGCCGGTTTTCAGCAGACGCCCTTTGTATTTCGCCCAATTCTGCTGCAATTCTCGATGCACAAAAAGGTAAGTCTCCGACCCCGCGAATATCTCGGGATGCCGGTTCAGAATGTTGACGAGTAAGGAACTGCCCGTGCTTGGCGAGCCGCCGGTGAGAATCATTGGGTTGATTTGAGATATTAGATTTTAGATTTTAGACGTTAGATTTCAAACGTTAAACTACGCAGAAAGCCCTTTCGACCGATGACCGAAAGGGCTTTTCACGGAGAGAGGCAGTTAGTTCAGTTCCCGACCTTATGACAAAACGAAAGCCGAAACCCAACACCTACTCCCGACTGAAGTACGGGATTTCGCTATCGCTCAACACCAACCACCACCTACATTCCCAATTTAGCCTTCACCTGCGGCATCAAATCGTCCGCATCCGCAGCGAAAACAATCGGGTTATTAGCAATAACGGAAGTATCGAAAATCATGGCGTAGTTGCCTTCTTTTCCGACCGCGTCGATGGCATTTTGTACTTTTTCGAGGATGGGCGTGTACAGCTCTTCGCGCTTTTTAGCCACATCGTTAATGACTTTTTGCTCGTATTGCATAATTTCCTCCTGCTTCTTACGAAATTCTTTTTCCTTCGCTTGTGCCACCGCCGGCGTCACCGTGCCGCCTTGATATTCCTTGGCAAAAGCCGTGTATTCCGCCTCAAAATTTTTCGCCATCGTCTCGCCTTTTTTAATCAACTGCTCTTGGTAAGCACGCAGATTAGAGTCGGCGGATTTGGTTTCGGGCAACTGTGCAATCAAGTTACCGGAGTTCAAATGTCCGTATTTTTGGGCGAAAACGCTGCTTGCATTTACCGCCAAAAGTGCTACGACCAAAGCCGCAATTTTCATCAATTTTTTCATGAATTATTTTTTGTTTTGGTGGGATAAAGACCCCCTACCCCCCGGAGCGGGGGAACTTTTTTCACGTTTAAGTTTTGTATATATTTCCGATTATGTGGCTTTCTCCTTGATGAAAAAATTCGTGCTGCAATACCGAAAATCACTTATCAAAAAAGAAAAGATACTTAAATTCAATTAACAGTATAAAGCGAAAGCCGCCCGGCAACCGTCAACTGACAACCGTCAACTAAAATTGGGACGCAAAAATATAAAAATCGCACATCTTTTGGGAAATTTTTAACGTCCGGTCAACCAAAGCGGTAATTTTGCTGTCTTTCATTAAAATCTTCGCCTATGATTACCGTGCCGCAGCGGCTGTTCGACCTACCGACGGTTCGCGTACTTTTTCGGAACGAAAAGAGCAGTATTCTGCACAAAAGGTTGTACGCCGAGATGCGCGGGCGCGAAAGCTATGTGTCCCGCCCTGCCCTCTCCGTGGTCTTAAGCGGTACGCAACAAATTGAAAATCAGAACGGTACGGTCATTCGACTGCAAGCCGGCGAGATGATTTTAATGCAAAAAGGAATTTACACCATTTCCGATTTAGTGCCGACGGGCGGCAGTTACGCAAGTCTGGTTTTCTTTTTTGATGAATCTTCGATACACAAAATTTTCCCCGAAACGCTGACGGAAAGCAGCAGCAAAAATTTTCTCAAACTCTCCGAAAATTCCGGTCTCTCCCTCTTCAAAAACAGCATTTTAGACTTTGCCGCCGACGAAAAGAAACTGCCTGCCGTGTTGGGCGCAGCCAAATTGACCGAACTGCTTTGCTTATTAAAAGCACACCAAAAATCAACCGCAATCACGCAGGTACTCACCGCCGCACCCGAGCAAAAACGGCGCAATCTGTCGGCATTCATGGAAGCCAACTTCAGCAAGCCGCTCAAAGTCGAGGATTACGCCTTCCTCACCGGTCGCAGCCTGACCGTCTTTCGCCGCGACTTTAAGAACAAATACGGACAAACCCCGCAAACCTGGCTCAAAGCCCGCCGCATGCAACGCGCCAAAGACCTGCTGACCGACAACACGCTGACCGTCGCCGCTGCCGCCGAAGAAACGGGCTACCAAAATGTCTCGCATTTTATCAAAAATTTTAAATCGGAGTTTGGGGTTTCGCCGGGGGTTTATGTGCGGGAAGTTTTGTTGAATCGTTGAGGTGTTGAATCGTTGAGGACTACACGCAACAGCACGACTTTCAAGTTCAACACGCTCAACGATTCAACGATTCAACAATTCAACAACTCCCCACAATCAAAAAATTCATATATTCACGAACATTCCCCCGCATTACCAACTTCATCTTGAACCAATATTACCCTCCTCAACGTATCTTATAAAAGTTTATCCAAAGCAAATTTCCCAACGTTCAATAATCGTTTTCCATGCAAAAATTTTCCACACTAAAAACGGCGATTGCCCTTTTCGCCGTCGCCTTTCTCTTTCTCGCCAATTCTACCAATCCGCCCAACGGACGTACCGGTGCTCCGCTGTCCGGCGGCGGTAACGAACCCGTTTGCGCGAGTTGTCACGGCGGTAATTCCCTCGGCTATGACGGCACGATTGACATTGTCGGGATGCCGGCGACCATTCAGCCCTCCACGACTTACCCGATACAGGTGCAAATCGAACGCACGGTCGGAGATGCCCACCGCGCGGGTTTTCAATTAGTCATCTTGGATGATGCAGCGGAAAATGCGGGGACAGCTTCTAACTTCGGCGCAAAAACTACCGGCACCATGCTCAACGGTCGCACCTACATCGAGCACAACAGCGGTGCCCGTCAGTTCATGGGTGCGAATGATGTGGTGACTTACACCTTCGATTGGACGAGTCCGGCAAATATTACCGGCGATAACATCACCGTCTATTCCGTCGCCGTACTCGGTAACGGCAGCGGCACTTCCAACGATTATTCGTTCACTAATTATCCCGTTTTTGATTTTGCTGCGGGCAATCCGCCCGTCGCTATTCAAAACGTCAGCACGACCGACCCGCTGTGCAACAATGACACCAACGGCAGCGCGACCGTCACGGCCTCGGGCGGCGACGGTAATTACATCTATGCTTGGTCGAGCGGCGGCAACGGCGCCACGGAAAACAATCTCGGCGCGGGCAGCTACACCGTAACGGTGACTTCGGAAGGTACTTCGGTGACGGAAAATTTCACGCTCGCCAATCCGGCGGCAATCAACGTCACTTTAGTCAGCAACACAGACATCGACTGCAACAACAGCAGCGCAACCGCGACCGTCAGCGCACAGGGCGGCACGGGTAATTTGGATTACGCTTGGGACAACGGACAAAACACCCAAACCGCCACAAATTTGACGGCGGGCAATCACACCGTTACCGTCACCGACGCTAATAATTGCGAAACAGTGCTCAACGTCTTCATCGACTCCGACACGACCGCGCCCAACGCGGAAGCGGGCACATCAGCAAGTATCGGTTGTGACTCGGGCAGCATTCAACTCAACGGCAGCGGCTCGGCGACGGGCGCGAATATCAGCTATCTTTGGCAAACGGGCAACGGCAACATCGTCGCCGGCGCGAATACTTTGACTCCGACCGTCAATGCCGCCGGCACTTACACTTTGACCGTCACCAATAATCAAAACGGCTGTACGAGTTCCGATTTTGTTTTCGTCACCGAAAATAACGACTTACCGACGGCGGAAGCAGGTACGGCACAGGAGCTAAATTGCAACCAAAGTTTTATCAATCTCGACGGTTCCGCCTCTTCGACGGGTAATGAATTCAGCTACCAGTGGACAACGAATAACGGCAACATCATCGCCGATGCAAATACACTAAACCCGACTATTAACGCCGCCGGTACTTATACTTTGACCGTGACCAATAACAACACCGGCTGCGAGTCTTCCGACGCAGTCACCGTCACCGAAGACACGATTATTCCGCTCGCCGAGGGCGGCCCGGCGATGTCTTTGACTTGCGACGACAACAGCACGGTACTCGACGGCAGCTCTTCTTCAACGGGTGCTCAATTTACCTACCAATGGACGACCAACAACGGTAACATCGTCAACGGGGCGAATACGCTGACCCCGACGGTCGATGCCGCCGGACTCTACACTTTGACCATTACCGACATGCAAAACGGCTGCTCTTCTGCGGACAATGTGCAGGTCGATGCCGACACCGAAGCACCTTTTGTCGTTATAGTGCCGCCGAGCGAAATTACCTGTACCGACCCGATGTCGCTTTTGGACGGCAGCAGCTCCTCTGCGGGCGCGGGCATTTTATACAACTGGACGACAAACAACGGAAACTTCGTCGGTGCGACCAATACCGCACAGGCACAAGCGGGCAGCGCGGGTATGTACACCTTAACCGTCACTAACACGAATAACGGCTGCGAGACAAGTTCGAGCGTCACCGTCACGGCGGATAATAACTTTCCGACGGCAACGGTCGAAAACGATGCACTCATTTTGGATTGTGCCGCGACCAATCTCAACCTTTCGGGCACAGGTTCAAGCACGGGCGGCAATTTCAGCTACCAATGGACAACCAATGCGGGCAATATCACCGGCGACCCGAACAGCCTGACCACCACCGCCAACGACGCGGGCGTTTACACTTTGACCGTGACCAACAGTCAAAACGGTTGCACCTCGCAGGCGACCGTCACCGTGACCGACTCTCCGCAACCGACCGTTTCGATTGTCAATCAAAATGATTTACTCTGCAACGGCGACAACAACGGCTCCGTCACCGTCAACGCCGCAAACGGCACGGGCGACTACGATTACCTGTGGTCCACGGGCGAAATGACCAACAGCCTGAGCAATCTCGACGGCGGCACTTACACCGTCACCGCGACCGACGATAATCAATGTACGGCAACCGTCAGCGTCCTCATCAACGAGCCGGCGGCCATTACCCTTTCCGTTACCGCTACGGGCGAAACCGCCTCGAATGCGAACGACGGCACGGCAACCGCAACGGCGGGCGGCGGCACGGGCAACCTGACCTACGCCTGGTCAAACGGTGCGGACACCGAAACGGTCAGCAACTTAGCACCCGGCAACTACGAAGTCACCGTCACCGACGCGAACGATTGCGAAATCGTTGCCGGCATCAGCATCAGCAGTTTCGACTGCGCGCTGACCGCCGAAATTGCGACCCAAACCGTCGATTGTAACGGTGCGGCAACGGGCGCGGCTTCCGTCACTTTGCAAAATGCAGCCGCCCCCATCACCTACGCTTGGTCGAGCGGCGGCGATGCGGCGGTAGAAAACGACTTGCCGGCGGGCAACTACACTGTCACCGTCAACGACGGCAACAACTGTGAAGTCGTACTCACCGCGACGGTCAACGAGCCGACGGCAATTACTTTAGCCGGCACGGCAACCGACGTAAGTTGTAACGGCGAAAGCGACGGCGGATTAAACGTCTCCGTCCTCGGCGGCACATCTCCTTACACTTTCGACTACCCCGACGGCGGCAACGGCACGAACTTACCGGCGGGCAGTTACCTCGTCACGGTATTCGACAGCAACGGCTGTACGGAAAATACGGAAATTACCGTTGCCGAGCCGGCGGCATTAATCGTCACCGCCTCCGCGACGCAGGTCAGCAGCGAAGACGCCAACGACGGCACGGCTTCGGCGGGCGTACAGGGCGGCACGAGCGGCTACGCTTTTGCGTGGATCGGACCAAACGGCTACGCTTCTACGGAGCAAAATATCAGTGATTTGCCGGCGGGCGAATACTGCGTCACCGTCACCGACACCAACGGCTGCACGGAAACGGCGTGCGCAACGGTAGCGGTTTCGGGCTGCGCTTCTTTGGCGGCACCGACCGACGTCAGTGATGTCAGTTGCAACGGATTTTCCGACGGAACGGCAAGCGTAACGGCAAGCGGCGGCAGCGGCACTTACACTTACGCATGGTCGAGCGGCGGCACGAATGCCATGGAAAGCGGACTGACGGCGGGCATCTACACCGTGACGGTCGATGACGGCGAAGGCTGCACGACTGTCGGCACGGCTACGGTCGGTCAGCCCTCGGCATTGACGGTACAAGCCACGGAAATTATCAACATCGAATGCGACGGACAAACCTCGGGCGCGGCAACAGTACAAGCAACCGGCGGCACTCCGAACCCCAACGGTGTGTATACCTACGTCTGGTCGAACGGCGGCACGGGTGCGACGCAAATGAACCTTGCGGCGGGTAATTACAGCGTCACGGCAAGTGACGAAAACGACTGCGAAACAGTCTTTTCGCTGACCATCGAAACGGGCGCGGACGATACGCCGCCGGTGGCTTCGGCTCTCGACATCTTTGTTTCTTTGGACGGAAACGGAAATGCGGAAATTACTTCCGATTTAATTGACAACGGCAGTACGGACAACTGCGGCATTGCCTCTTACTCGCTATCACAGACGGAATTCACCTGCGCCGATTTGGGCGAAAACGACATCACGCTGACCGTGACCGACATTAACGGCAATGCCAACAGCACCTCGGCGACGGTAACGGTACAGGATACAACTGCGCCGGAAGTTGTCTGCCCCGAGACTTTTGTGGTGGACTGCGACGGCACGGTGACTTATGACTTTACCGCTGCCGATAATTGCGGCGATGTGAGTCTGAGTTTTATCGAAGGCACGCAATCGGGTTCGGTCTTCGAGGCGGGCGATACGGATGTCGTGATTACGGCGACGGATGTTTCGGGTAATGCTGCGGAATGTGTTTTCACGGTGACGGTTGCCGAAATTTTGACGGCGGAAGTCAGTGCGCAGGCGGTCAGTTGCTTTGGCGGCAATGACGGTCAGATTACGGTGATTGCCGCAGGCGGCACGGCACCTTATGAAACGGAAATTGAAGGCGGCGGCGACATGATTTCGGCGGGCACTTACGCGGTGACAATTACGGATGCCGCAGGCTGCGAAATCACGACCGAGGCCACGGTGACGCAGCCGACCGCGATTACGGTCACGGTTACGCAAATTTTGAATGAGCAAGGCGACTCCGGCAACGGTGCCATCGTCATCGACAGCGAAGGCGGTACACCCGGTTACACTTACGCGTGGACGGGTCCCGACAATTTCACTTCGGAAGAAGAAGATTTGGTCAACCTCTCGGCGGGCGAATACGTGCTGACGGTTACGGACGCCAACGGCTGCACGATGACGACCGAAACCATTACGGTAGAAAACATTACAAGTACGGAAGAGCCGATATGGGCGCGGGAAGTCCGCATTTTCCCTAATCCGGCGACGGAAGTTTTGACGGTGGAAATGCCGACCTTGTTGAATAATGCAGTCCGTTTTTCTTTCGTCAACGTCACCGGTCAGACGGTGCTGACGCAAGTACAGCAAAGCAATTCGTTGACACGCTTGGACATTTCGGACTTGGCGACGGGTTTATATTTATTGAAAATGCAGACGGAAGACGAGGTTTTGGTGCGGAAGGTGATGGTGGAATAAGACGGTGGATGGTTGACGGCGGACGGTTGACGGGCGGTTTATGCTTGACTAATCGGATTGCTTGAAATCTCTGTTGTTTTTCGGAAAAGCACTTTGCTCGTTGGGGCAAGGTGCTTTTTTTGTGAATGTGAAAACGATATAAATTTACCTGTTCTACCCGCGTAAATTGTCCAAATTTCAGCAGAATATCTGTGTCGGAACTCATTTTCCTGTACCGACGTTATCTTTGTCCGAAACAAATTTATTATGGAGAAGAAAATACGGCATTACCTGTCCGAAATCGAAAAAGAGCAGGACATCGAAATCTTATTGGCTTGCGAAACCGGGTCGCGGGCGTGGGGTTTTCCTTCGCCGGACAGTGACTACGATGTGCGTTTTTTTTATCGGCATAAACGAGATTGGTACTTGCATCTGCAGACACAAAAAGACAGCATCGAGCGCATGTACGAAGATAATGAATTCGACCTGACGGGTTGGGATTTGCGGAAATCGTTGCTGCTTTTAGCAAAATCGAATCCGCATTTATTGGAGAGAATTCAGTCGCCGATGATGTACCGTGTGAATGAAGAATTTTTGATGGGTATTCAGCATCTTGCGGAGGAGCAATACTCGCAAATTGCGACAATGTTTCACTATTTGAGCATGGCAAAAAAGAAGTTTGAGGAGATAAATACGGGCGAGCAAATGCGCTTAAAAAGCATGTTTTACGCTCTGCGGACGTCGGTTGCTTGTTTATGGATAAGTGAACGCGACGACATCCCGCCGATTGTTTTTCAGGAGATGTTAGAGAATTTAACCATCGACGCAGAGGTCAAAAAGCGCATTTACGAACTCATCGACCTCAAAGCCACGGCAAGCGAAAGTTACCTGCACCCGCAGGAAGTTTTGTTAAATAATTTCATCGCCGAAAATATTGCCGAAGCGGAAGCCGTCGCGCAAAAACTGCCCGGTTCCAAAGGAAAACTGTCGGATATGAATGCGTTTTTCATCAAAACGGTGGGAGGGCGATAATTCTGAAAAATCAAAAAACGTCGTGTGACGAACACCGACGCAGTATTAAAACGGGCAGTCTAAAATCTAACGTCTAACATCTAACATCTCAAAAAAATGACCATTCAAAAACTCCGCGACAACAACCAAATCATCTTAGAGTGCATCAGCGGCAGCAAGGCCTACGGTCTCGACACGCCCGCCTCCGACACGGACATACGCGGCGTATTTTTGGCACCGCAGCGCGAAATTTACGGCATGGACTACACGCCGCAGGTCAGCGATGCCACCAACGATACGGTGTTCTACGAGTTGGGTCGTTTCATGGAATTATTGGCGTTAAATAATCCTAATATTTTGGAATTGCTGAACACGCCGCCGCAGGCCGTGATTTACAAACATCCCTTTTTGGCGGAGATAAAATCAGAAATGATACTGTCGAAATTGTGTGAAAACACTTTCGGGAAATTCGCTTATTCACAAATCAAAAAAGCCAAAGGGTTGAAGAAAAAAATTGTCAATCCGATGCACGAAAAGCGAAAAACCGTCTTGGAGTTTTGTTACGTCAACTACGCACAGGGCGCAATACCGGCGGCAAAATATTTGGAACTGCAAGGTTGGAAACAAGAAGACTGCGGCTTGGTCAACATTGCGCACATGAAAGATGTGTACGGGCTGTACCACAGTGAGGACGCGGATTTCAGAGGCATCATGACCGGCGAAAAGGCGAACGATGTCTGCCTGAGTTCCGTCCCGAAAGGCAGCACGCAGGCGGCACTTTTGTATTTCAACCGCGAGGGGTATTCCGTCTATTGCAAAGACTACCGCGAGTATTGGAGTTGGGTAGAAAAACGCAACGAAGCCCGCTACCGCAACACCGAAAGCCACGGCAAAAAGTACGACGCCAAAAACATGATGCACGTCTTCCGCCTGTTGGATACTGCCATAGAAATCGGTCGCACGGGTCAGGTCAACGTCCGCCGCCCCAACCGCGATTTTCTGCTGAAAATTAAATCGGGCGCGTTCGAGTACGACGATTTATTGACAATGGCAGAGGAGAAAAAGACGGAAATGGAGGCGGCTTTTGCGGCGTCGGATTTGCCGGAGCAGCCGGATAGGGAGAGGTTGAATGAGTTGCTTTTTGAACTACGCTCGCGGTTTTATGAAAATTGTTGATTTTCTCGCACCGTAGCGTCGATTTTAATCGACCTGCTAAAATCAGCTTATCGACTAAAGTCGATGCTACGGAAAGGTAAAGCGCATTTGCTTTTTCTTGTTATCACCGTTCGACCGGGAGTTCTCAACAATTCAACGACTCAACAATTAAACAACTTTCACCCCCGCCCCAACTCAATCACCGTCACCTCCGGCCACATCCCTACCCTGCCCGGAAAAGCCAAAAAGCCGAAGCCCGTATTCACGTACAAATACTGACCCGCTTCCTTGTACAGCCCCGCCCAACGCGGGTAGCGATACTGCACCGGCGACCATTTAAAGCCCGGCATTTTTATTCCGAATTGCATACCGTGCGTGTGTCCGCTGAGGGTGAGGTTGACGTGCTTTTTGTGCGGCAAAACTTTCGCGTCCCAGTGCGAAGGGTCGTGCGACATCAGGATGCAAAAGTCATCGTCTTGTACCAAAGTCAAAGCCGCGTCAAGGTCTCCTTTTTTCGGAAACCAACGTCCCGCCCCCCAATTTTCTACGCCGGTCAAGGCGATGCGTTCCCCGTCTTTTTCGATATACTGTGCGGCATTGCGCAGCAGATTAAAGCCCATTTGACGATATTTCACGAAGAAATCTTTCCAATAATCGTCGATGTCCTGCGGGGTTGCGCCCTCCTCTTCTTCGGGCACGCCGTAGTAATCGTGGTTGCCGAGGACGGCGAATTTTCCGTGTTTGGCGCGTATCTTTGCAAAAATCGGAATGTAGTCGTTCACCTCGTCTTTGTCCGCATTCACCAAATCGCCGGTAAAAAGCAGGAGGTCGGGCTGCTGTTCGTTGATGAGTTCTACGCCTTTGGCGACCTCTTCCGCATCGTCGAAACTACCCGCGTGAATGTCCGAGATTTGCACAATTTTAAAACCCTCGAAGGCGGCGGGCAGGTCGGGAAAGAGTAACTTTACGTTGCTGACCGTGTATTGATATTTGCCTTTGGTGATGCCGTACAGCATTCCGAAAAAGGGTACGGCGGCGATACCGGTTGCCAAAAGGGTCAAAAAGCGACGACGCGACGGAAAAAACGGACTGCCGGGTGCGGTTTTGCCGGCGGCTTTGCGTTTCATGTAGTCGATGATGCCGTAGAAAAAACGACCGCCGTCCTGCACACTCAGCAGCACGGAAAAAATGAATTTACCGACGAAAGCGGTGAAGAGAATACCGAGTTCCCAATTCGCGGAAGTATCGCTGAAAACACGGCGGCTCTGCGCGACCTGATACACGGCGTACATGCAATAATACACGTACACGCTGCTCACGGCATAGACCGCCGTCAGGATTTTTTTTGCGCGCGGACTCTTGCACAGCGAGCGCAGACCGAAGAAAGTATAGAGGTCTAAAAGGAAATAAATGAGAAGTTGAACCATAGCCTTGATAACAAACGCACGGCGGCGAAGGTTTGTCCGGCGCAGCGTTTTTCGACGAAAGGCGGAGCGGGATTTTTCTTAAACTATTGCAGGTTTTTGGGGTTTCATTCAAACGTAATTTCACTTCGAGAGAAAAAAGAAACAGATGAACCAAACGGCAGATAATTTACGCAACATGCGCATCAATACGGGCGAGACACTTTTCGATGTTTCCTGCAAATCCCCCGTTTTGTTGGTTTTCCTGCGGCATTTCGGCTGCACTTTTTGCCGCGAGGCGATGGCGGATTTGTCCAAACGCCGCGCCGCTATCGAGGGCAGCGGTACGCAACTCGTTTTCGTACACATGGCGGACAATGAGACGGCAGAGCGGTATTTCAACCGATACGACCTCTCGGGTGTTCATCATGTAAGCGACCCGAATTGCGATTATTACATCAAATTCGGTCTGACCAAAGGAAATTTCAACCAGCTTTTCGGTCTGCAATCGTGGATGCGCGGCTTTTCCGCCGGCGTTATTAAAGGACACGGCATCGGTGCGCAACTCGGCGACGGCTTTCAAATGCCCGGCGTTTTTGTGCTGCAAGACGGTAAGATTATCGAGCAGTTTATTCATAAGTTGTCTTCGGATCGACCGGATTATGAGAAGTTGGTGAAGTGTTGCGGAGTTTCGGTGGACGGTTGATGGTGGACGGGGGACGGGGGCTTTGGCTTTGGGGTACGAGACTGCCAGGCGGTTGCATTTTTTTCTTAGAGCAAATACATATTAAAATCATAATTGACTTCGAGCGGATATAATCTCGCGCCGGGCAACCGACAACGGACAACCGACAACGAGTCTAAAAGACGTACAGAATGATAGGATGGAGATTTGGAGAATATAAACCCGGAGAGGGCGAAGGCTCGACTTTCGATAAATTATTGAAGTTATTTAAGGAATTACTGGTGCATACCTCGGGCGATGTCAGCGAGGCTTTGTCATGGTTAAATGAGTTGGATAAGCAATATAAACTGACGAACGACGACTACGGGATGGGCGATTTTATTCAGGATTTGATTGATAAAGGTTATATCGCCAATCCAAATCCGGGCGAAGGCGGCTATGCGCCGACGAAGAAAATGGAAATCGAAATTCGGCAGAAAGCTCTGGAAGATATTTTCGGACAACTGAAAAAGTCGAAGCGCGGCGGTCACAGCACCAACTTTTCGGGGCGCGGCGACGAGCGGACAAGTGAATTGCGACCTTTTGAATTTGGTGATACTTTGGATAACCTGGCGATTACCGAGTCGATGAAAAACTCGCAAATCAATCACGGTATCGAAGATTTTCGCTTGACGCAGGGCGATTTGGAAGTCCACGAAACGCAGTACCAAAGCCAAATGAGTACGGTATTGATGATTGATATTTCGCACTCGATGATACTCTACGGCGAGGACAGAATCACGCCCGCCAAAAAAGTGGCGATGGCACTTGCGGAGCTGATCACGACCCGCTACCCGAAAGATACTTTGGATATTTTGGTATTTGGTAACGACGCTTGGCAGATTGAAATTAAAGATTTGCCCTATCTGCAAGTCGGTCCGTATCATACGAATACCGTAGCGGGTTTGGAGCTGGCAATGGATTTGCTGCGCCGCCGTCGCAATCCGAATAAGCAAATTTTTATGATTACGGACGGTAAGCCGACCTGTCTGAAACGCGGAAAAAAATACTACAAAAACAGTTTCGGCTTAGACAGAAAAATCGTTAATCGCACCCTGAATCTCGCGCAACGCTGCCGTAAGTTGGATGTACCGATTACCACTTTTATGATTGCGCGCGACCCGTATTTGGTGAATTTTGTGGACCAATTTACCAAAGCCAACAACGGAAAGGCCTTCTATTCGAGCCTCGAAGGCTTGGGTGAGTTTATTTTTATGGATTATAAAAATAATAAAAGAAAGCGGCATTAAGTCGTTGACTTTCAGTAAATTAAAAACGATATGCCGCAAGCATATCGTTTTTAATTTGTACTCGGTCGTTGTTTTTTAATGCCGTTTTTCCTACTTTTACCCCCTCCCCCCGTATTTTGAGAAAACACACGACATTATGAAACCCGTTAGAGAGAAAACAGCCCTCCTGCTGTTGAATATGCAAAATGACTTCATCCGCGATGACGGTGCCATGGCACGCGGCAATCGACATTTACCTGCCGCCCGTTCGCTCACCGAACGCCTGATTCGCACCACGCAAATCGTGCAAAATCTTCCCGAACATTCGATTATTTCCTGCGAATTTACTTTGATTGCGGACAAAGATAATCATCCCGTTTTTCCCGATTTAATCAAACGCACTTTCCCGTTTTTGGGGCGCGGCGACTTTCACGTCGGTCGCACCGGGCATCAGTTGATAAAGGAATTACAGCCCGCAGATTACAGCGTCGGCACCATCGCCTATTCCGCTTTTTATCGCACACATTTAGACTGGCTGTTGAAAAGATTGGGTATCAGAAACCTCTTGATAACCGGCGTACCGACCGATACGGCGGTGATGTCAACGGTGCGCGATGCACAAATCAACAATTACAAAACCACCGTACTGACCGACGGCTGCGCGGCATTCGACCCCATGCAGCACACGGAGGCGGTACGTTCGTTGCGGCATTTGTGTCCGCTGCTGACCTGCGCGGAGTATGCGGAGGAGGTGAGTGCGGGGGTGCGGGTGTGAAAAGAAAAACGGTAAGGCAGAGACGCGTTTTCCCGCGTCTTTACAAACGTCGATTACAGGTTAATAAATTCCATCGTCGGCGTCCCCTTTTTCCCGAAAATCTCCTCCGTTTTCTCAATGCGATAACCGAAAATTTTCTTCAACTGCGCCTTCACCACAAAATGACCGATATTGCCCAACGGGGCCAACGGCAAGCGATAATCGACAATGTCCGTCATTTCGACACCGCCGGCTACGGGTTTAAACCAATGCTGGTGGTGCCACATTCCGTAAGGCCCGACGCGCTGCTCGTCGATGAAATATTCGTGCTCTTTGACCTGCGTAATTTCCGTCACCCAGGTCATCGGAATACCCAACAGCGGCTTGACGGTATAGACAATCATCATGCCCGGGTGCATTTTTTCGGGCAGCTCGGTACGAATGTTAAAACCCAAATTATCGGGCGTTATCTTCGCCAAATTTTTCGGACTCGAAAAGAACTCCCACGCTTTTTCTACGGAAACGGGTAAGGTTTGAATGGCTTTTAGTCGGTACATTTTGTGTTGAGATTTTAGATTTGAGATATTAGACGTTAGACTTCCCCTCGTTTGACTCAAAACGATGTGAGATATCTTGCTAAAACTCTTGAACCGGAATAAAAAATCGCCTACTCTGATTTTTTCCGTCAACAGTCTAACATCTAATATCTAACGTCTGAAATCTCGACTTTAACAGCAATACCCGCAAAAGGTTCTGCGCCCGTAAAGCGCGGCTCGAATGTTTTTTCTATCTTTGCAACCTATTCCCTCGTCATTTCGCACACTACTTTCCCTTTTAATACCTCAAATCAATGTTTACCGACGAAAATCCGGGTTTTCGTCCTATCACGTCATTATGAAATTACTGTTTACACTCCTCCTTTCCGTTTTTTCTTTTAGTGTTTTTGCCCAAACCGTCATTCCGGCGCAGCCCAATGAATACGCGGCGGTCACGGCACTCGACGCCTGTGCGGGCAGCGTAACGGTCGCCGACGCAACGCCTTTTGCCGTCGGCATGAAAGTCATGTTGATACAGATGCAGGGCGCGTCGATTTCCGAAGCGGACAACCAATTTTTCGGTACCGTCAGCGACCTCGGCAACGCGGGAAATTACGAGTTAAACACCGTCACGGCGGTCAACGGGAATGAAGTGTTGCTGCAATTTGCCTTTATCAACGACTACGACCCGGCGGGTAAAGTGCAGTTAATTACCGTCCCGGTTTACGAAGATGCCGTCGTCAATCAACCGAGTCAAGCCCTGCCCTGGGACGGCGAAAAAGGCGGCGTTTACGCCCTCGAAGTGACGGGAACTTTGACCTTAGAGCAAGACTTAATCGCAGCGGAAGGCGCAGGATTTCGCGGCGGCGAGGTGACGGAAGTCGAGAGTGATTGTTTCTTTGCATTTAATCAAGACAATTATTTCTACGAAATCGGAAATTGGCGCGGCGCACCCAAAGGCGAAGGCATCGCCGAGTTTATCATCGGTAAAGAATGGGGGCGCGGCGCACAGGCCAACGGCGGCGGAGGCGGCAACGACCACAACGCGGGCGGAGGCGGAGGCAGCAACGGAGCGGCAGCAGGCATCGGTGGCTTACGCTCACCTGATGGAGCTGCTGACTGCGACGGTGACTACCCCGGCGAGGGCGGTCGCGGCATTCTCGCCAATTCAGACCGCGCTTTTCTCGGCGGTGGCGGCGGCGCGGGTCATGCCGATAATCCGAATGTCGGCAGCTCCGGCGGCAACGGCGGCGGCATTGTCATGCTAAAAGTCGGTACGCTGTTCAGCGGGCCGTTTATCATTTCGGCGGCGGGCACGACCAATAATGCTATCGGTGACGGCGCGGGCGGCGGCGGCGGCGGGGGCACGGCAATCGTTTTTGCCGACCAAGTCATCGGCTTACCCGAAATCAGAGTAACGGGCGGCGCAGGCGGTAATACCGTCGCGCAGACCGGTGCCTGCAATGCACCCGGCGGCGGCGGCAGCGGCGGGCGGGTCTTGGTCAATTCTCCCGGCGATTTCATTTTAAGCATCAACGGCGGTGCGGCGGGCATCAACATCAACCCCGTAGCCGAATGCAACGGCGCGGAAAACGGCGCAACGGGGGGCAACAACGGCACAGTCAATCCCATTCTTTTCATCACGGAAAGCTCGACGGAGATAGTCGAGTCGATGATTGTCGCACAGCCCGAGCCCGAAGTCAGCGTCTGCGAAAATCAGGCATTCACGCTCTCTGTCAATGCGGAAGGCACGGATTTAATGTATCAATGGCAGGTCGATTTCGGCGGCGGCGACGGTTTTCAGGACATGACCCCGAGTCCCGTTTACTTGGGCGAGACGACTTCTAATCTGACCGTTTTGACCCCCAATCAGGGCATCAGCGGCGCATTGTTTCGCGTTGTAATTACGGACGATTGCGGCGCGGTTTTGACTTCCGAAATTACCGAGGTCACAGTAAATGCCGCACCGACGGCGGGCTTTACCTTTGACAATACCGCCCCCTTCACTTTTGAATTTACGGACATTTCCGAGGGGGCATTATCGGTCTCCTACGATTTCGGCGATATGTCGGGCAGCGGCGAGCCGAACCCCGTCCATGTCTTTGCCGAGACGGGCTGCTATACGGTCACGCAAATCGTCACCGGACCCTGCGGCACGGAAACCGAGGAGCAGGAAATCTGCATTTCACAGGCTCCGACGGCAGCATTTTCTTCTATCAATAACGAAGGTTGTGCGCCGCTGACGGTTACTTTTTTCAATGAGTCGGCGGGAATGCCGACGACGCTGGAGTGGGAATTTCCGGGCGGTATGCCGAGTGCGATTACCAACGACCCGCAACCGACGATTATGTACCCCGCGCCCGGTCAGTACGATGTCATCCTGACGGTCATCAACGACGCCGGCACGGATGTCGTGACCCAAACCATGACCGTCACCGTTCTCGACGAGCCGACGGCCGCTTTCGATTTTCTGACGGAAGATTTCAACGTCTTTTTCGGTAATATGAGCGATGAAGATGCGACTTACCTGTGGAATTTCGGCGATAATACTTCTTCTGTCGAACAAAATCCCGAACACCTTTACGACGCACCGGGGGCGTACATCGTGACGCTGACCGTGACCAACGATTGCGGTTCTTCCGCCGTCAGCTTGGAAGTTACGGTCGGCAGCATTCCCGCGCCGTCTTTCTCTTCGACTCAATCGACGGGCTGTGCGCCGTTTACCGTGCAGTTTTCCGACAGCTCGGCGGGCAATCCGACGGAGTGGTTTTGGCAGTTTCCGGGCGGTAATCCGGCGACTTCCACCGAGCAAAACCCGACGGTTGTTTACAATACGGCACAGACTTACAATGTATCGCTGGAGGTGACCAACGAGGCGGGCAGCGACTTCATTCTCCTCGACGACTACATCACGGTCAATAATTTTCCGCAGCCGGATTTCGACATTTTCCCCGACTTAGACGACCCGTTCACCTTCGATTTCGTTAATCTCACGCCCGGTCAGGTCAATCAATTTATCTGGGATTTTGACGACGGAAATACTTCGAGCGACTTTTCTCCGACTCACACTTTTGCCCAAAACGGTCAATATTTTGTCTCGCTCAACGCCATCAATACGGGCTGCGGCGCGAATAAAACGGAGCTGATAGCTATCACCGTCTCGGACACCGATGACTCGAATCCCTTGCCGCTTGTGACGGTCTATCCGAGTCCTTTTACCGACCGTTTGTTCGTCAATTTCGCCGACATTCCGGCGGGGGCGGTCGAGTTGCGTTTGGTCGGCACCGACGGGCGCACGCACCGCACGGAGTTTGCGGCGAATGAGCGCGGTATTGAATTTGCGACGGGCGATTTGCCGGACGGCATGTACGTTTTGCAGATTTTGTACGCGGGTGAGGTTTATGGTGTGAAGGTGGTGAAGGGGAGGTAGTCGGGGTTTATTTGGTTAGGCGTTTATGTGATTCCTGCGCATTTTGCTTGTTTGGATTTGTTTTTCCATTGAATCCAATATTCCTGCAATCCCTCCGGAGTGCGGTGTAAGTCGCTGATATTCAAGTGTTCATCCGGTAATAATACATTCGCCAATTCTTTTTTACGACGCGCCAAAGCGGGTTTGTGATTCCAACCGCTGACGTGGTCAAAGGAGGTAAACGCCGCGCATTTTTCTTTCACTCTCTCGAAAGGAATTTCGAGTACATAGCGTACCGTTCCCGTTCCCATACCTCCGGTTGTCATTTTTATTTTTGAAAAATCGACTTTGGAATACTTGCTGTTATCGTATAATTCTTTCAGTTTGTCGCCGACTTCTGCCGCCATAGTGTTAGAAAATTGGTGGGCGATGTCGCTGCCGTTGATGAATTCCGGTCCGTAATAATTGCCTTTACAAAGCTGTGAAGAGCAGATAATGCGGGTGACGGGCGGCGGTTGAGAAGAGAAACAGCCGAGGTTGAGGAGGAGAAGTAAGAGTGAGTGTTTCATTTTGAAGAAGTATGCAGAAGTATGAAATGCCGTTTTTTCTTTTTGCCGTCCTGTATTGTCAAAGACCATAAGTTATCACAAAGCAAAAAGGAGAAAGGCGGGGGTTTTCGTCGGTAATTTCACTATACCCTTTTATCAACCGCAAGCGTTTTTCGTTGAACTCTTCTTTTGCGTGTCCGAAATCTTCTATCAATTTTTGCTTCAAATAACTCGACTCTTCAACGGATTTTTTGCGCAGTCTATTTAGATATTTGTTTGCATTCAATCCCAATGTTTTGACCGTTTGCGCATTTTCTTCGGTTATCTTAATTTTTCCGTCGAAGAGGTCGTAAGAAAATTTTTCTTCGCAATCGTCGTCGGTCGGCATTATCGAGATTTCCGCATTCCCTTTCCTCGTATCACAATGCTGTTCTTGACCGGTGCTTCGCGGAAAAATGACAAGCCTCTCACCGACCGATAAATTCTCTAAATCGTATTTATTTTGAAAATAGTCGAGTTCGTCAATCGACACGTAAACCAATTCGAGATGCCCGACATCTACTCCGTATTTTGCTGCTATGCCGATTAAATTTTCCCCTTCCTGTACAAGGTGTACAGTAGCTTTGCTGCCGCCTTGACAAGACGCAAGTAAATTGTAAAAATGAAGAGCAAGGCTTTTATATTTTGATTTCGGGTGCAAATGTTCAATGACCGTATTAGAGTCGTTTTCAATTCTCCGTCCGCAATAACAGCAGATAAACCCTTGGTCTGATACCAAAACTTTGCGCAAATCGGCAACGTCGCCGCTGTTTCTGAAAAAATTCCACAGGTGTTTTCCTGTTACTTTTTCATCTTCTGTTTTACGACCGAGTTCTTCTTTATTGTCCTTTAACCAAGCAGAGAAAGAAGCCGGTGCGCCGTGTTTTGTCCGTATTCTTTTCATGCTTTTTGTCCCAATATTTCTTGGTAGTTGATTTCGGTTTCCGCCCTTTTTATTTCCGGATGATTAGGGTCGGTTTTGCTTTTCAGTTTACCCAGCGCAGATTTTGCTTCCGAAAAATCCCCCTCATTTATCAAGACAAACAAATTCTGTAAATCATTTTTAATCTCGGTCGGTATTAATTTTTCCGCCCCCTGCACCACTCGCAGTACATCTTCTACATCCGCCCCGTAGCTGTTAAAATCGCTGAATTTTTCTTTCAAAGTATGTACATGACCGTTTTCCAACAAAAACACCGACTCTTTTTCCGCATGATTGATAACCAAAGGCGAATGTGTCGTACAGATAAATTGCAAATTCGGAAAAGTTTTGGTCAGATTTCCGAGAATAGTGCGTTGCCATTTCGGATGCAGATGCAGGTCGAGTTCATCAACCAGAACGACACCTTCACCTTTGAGCGGATTCGGTAGTCCCGGATTAGCAATTACTAATCTACGCGCTAAGTCACCGATTAGAGCGATAACTGCTTTTTCACCGTGAGACAGTTGATTGACTTCGTACTCGTTACCGTCTTTTGTTAAAATAAGGGTCGTGTACGAGGTTCGTCTTACCCTGATTTTTGAAAATTTATCCAAAAAATTCAAAACGGCATTTCTTACTGCATCCAGACCTTTATCCGAATAAGTGCTGTCTTCGTTCAACCTGATTTCGTTTTCTAGATCTTCCGTACTTCTGAACCACTCAAAAAATTCGTTGAAATTTACACTTTTCTCAAAGGCATTTTCATAAGCCGAAAACTGATTTTTACCGGTAGTTTTATTCGTTTTTAAAGAAGGATTTAATACCGTTCTTTCCACCGGATAATAAACGACTATCGGAATTGAAGCCGTTGCTTTGTGAAAGCCGACATCTCCTTTCATGCTCTCAATAAAGTCCGACATTGTCTCCGAAGACTTTAAAATGTATGGCGGTTCTACCGTTTTTCTTATCTGAAAACCGGATTTCAGCGTAAAATTTCTGCTGCTACATTCAAGTTCGACATCGGCAAACTCGTCCGCGTTTATGTTTACATTCGGACGGGCGAATCTGTCATCTTGCTTCAGGCTTTTTCCTTGTATTTGATAATAATAAATCCACAGACACCCAATAATTGCGTCAATTACCGTCGTTTTCCCCGCTCCGTTTATACCCACAAATACCGCCGGCGCATTATTTTTCGGAAAACGAATGACATTTTCATTTTCGAAAATCTTGTACTTCTTTATCGTTAATTTTTCTAATTTCATACTTCTTCTCCTTTAAAGATTTTTAACGCATCAAATCCCAAAAGTATCGAATTTAATCCAATAATCTGTTATTGTTAAACTGCCGTCTAAGTTTGTATTCCGTCGATTCGCAGATAACATACATGAACAACCCCTCCTCCGAAACCCGCAGCACCGCCCGACGTCAAACAACGATTTACTTTGGTTCTGTTTTTGCAACTTTTGTTTGTGTTTATAGGTTAATTAGTACTGCGTTCTTTATTTCTCAATTCTCACCTAAAAACTCACTCGCCATGTTCGGATTTTTCAATGAAAAACCAAAGATAAAAGCCGTCGAAATTACCGCCGAAAATTTTCGGGAAATTGTCCTGCAAAACGACAAACCGGTGCTGCTCGATTTTTGGGCGGCGTGGTGCGGTCCCTGCAAAATTATCAGTCCGATTGTCGATGAATTGGCGGAAGACTACGCCGACCGCGCGGTCATCGGAAAGGTGAATACGGAAATGCAGCAGCAACTTTCCGCCGCTTTCAAAATCAAAAGTATTCCGACGCTGATTTTTTTTAAAAACGGCGAGCCTTATGCACGGTACAGCGGTTTGGTACCGAAACCGAATTTGGAGGAAATTTTAGAAGAGATGATGTGATTTTTGTTGTTTAAGGGTTTAGGCGTTTAGATTACGCCGGCTCCGTGCGCAGCATTTTTACGGCAAACCAC
>JAHDCG010000065.1:0-3345 GCA_020629965.1 Saprospiraceae bacterium
TACGATTTACGATTTACGATTTACGATTTACGATTTACGATTTACGATTTACGAAGCAAACGCCATGATTAGTTGAGGTTCATTATTTTACCCTAAAAGTAAATATTTTCTCGGAAAAGAAAAAGCGGCAAAGAAAACAATTGCTTCTTTGCCGCTTATCGGTCAATTCCCACTAAGAAAACTACCTTTTATCCGTATATCGTACATCCGTGTATCAAAATTACATTTTTATAATTCGCAGCACCTCCTCAATCTTTCCGTCTTCGGAAATCAATTTCACAAAATAAGTACCTGTAGTCGGCGCAGAGGTGAACTCAACGGGAATCGTATTCTGCCCCGCTTGCAAATCGAACGCATCGGACCACACCCGGCGACCGTCCGCCGCATAAATTTCCAAGCGAGCAAAAGTGCTTTCCGCTAAGACCGCATCTACCGCAAAACGGTCGTTGAAGGGATTGGGGAAGGCGACAAACTCCATGAGTGCGGTCGGGTTTGCGGTGTTGCTGCTGCAGGCCGTCGCGAAGTCGTATTCGATAATTTCGCTCGTCGCCTGTGCGCAAATCGACCGCAGTTCCGCTTCGTATTCGGTGCATTCCGTCAAGCCGAAAATGGTTTGGGAGTTGCCTACGACCGACATAACCGTCCAAGCGTCGCCGCTGTTGGCCTCGCGGTATTTCAACTCGTGGCTGAGGGTCGTAAAAAATTCATCCCACTGAATGGTGACATTGGTAAAATTCGCATCATGCTCCACATTTTGCGGCTGCGCACAGGGCACGGCGGGTACAAACCACGCGGTGATTTCTTCGTCTTCGGCAATCGACAGTTGAATGGCTAAGGCGGTTTCGTCGGGCGCAAATTCCGCGTTGGCAACTTCCCAGTGGTCAAAAACCCATTCTTCATCCGCCACGGCCGCAAAATTCAAAGTCGTGCCGCCGAAATAATCGCCGCTGAACGGGTACGCGGTCGGCACAAAAGTGTTGACCTGCACCGCATTCGGCGAGTCGGCGGGTTCGATGTTGACAGTCAGCGGAAAAGGGCCTTCGACCTCGTAACAATCCGCAATCCCGCCGTCCACATTCGCGCAGCGGGTCAGGATGAAGTCGCGTAACTCCTGCACGTTGGCTTGCCATTCCGCCATTGTACCGCCCCAGGTTTCGATTTGGCGCGGCATTTCGGGTTCGATGCGGTCAATCATATCATCGAGCAAACCGAGCATATAATCACAACTGAAAAAGGAGTTGTTCAGGTCGGCGTAGCGGTTGACGTAAAGCGAGTGAAATTCTTCGTTTTGCAGCAAAGAAGTCACCAGCGCCACATGCCCCTCGGGGTCGCTGAAGCCGTCGAGTTCTTCATTGTCGCAGGGGTCGGCGTCCGGTCCGGTGGTCGGTACGCCGGTGTAATTGACATAATGCCCGAAACTCGCGTCCATATCCCACAGCGTATAACGCCATTTTTTTGCCTCCCCGTCGGGCTTGCGACCGCGCCACCAAGCCGTGTTCCAGTTGAGCCAATCGGCGCAAACGATATGCGTATTCAAAATCATATAATCCACCAAAGACTGCATGTTAAAATCTTCCGCCGCCGTCTCGTAATTCGCTTGCACACTCATATCATTTTGCGTGATATAATCCGTCAAAACGTACCAATCGTCCCAACTGCCGTACTCTTCCCAAGTGCCGCCCCAGGTCTTGATGTAGTCAATCCATTGCTTGCCCTGGTCGTAATATTCTTTCGTAAAATCGTGGTCATCCACCTTCTCCCGCAACTCGTAAACGCCCCAATATTCGCCGTTGAGGTACATAATACAAGGCTCGTAAGTGCGCTCGTCCAATTCCATTTCCGCCAAATGTGACAGCGTATGCACGTAAGCATCGCGGATGTGCGCCCCGCCGCCCTCGAAAGGATAGTTGTCATTTGCCGCCGCTTTGATAATCAGGCGTTGGTAATCGTTGCGTTCTTTAACGTCAAAAATTTCGTCGTCTAAATCATCATTGTAGCCGTATTGGTCACGCGCAATGTAGTCGATGCCGCGCTGCGGATACGCCCAAGAGTCGTTGCCGTGCTTGTTATATTCGCCCGTCGCCTCGTCGATAAAAGAGCCGTCGTCTTCAAACAATTCAAGTGAACCGATCGGCTCGAATTGATTGCCGTCCAACAAATCCGCCAAGCCCGTACCGCTGACGGAAATGACTTTTACGGTGTGTGTTTCGTCGATAAAATAAGTGTTGGTATTGATAAAACCGGGGAGAATGTCGTCGTCATTCGAGAAGACCGCCGCACGGATAACGGTCGTGTTATCCACGGAAATCGGCGCGGAATAAATCTGCGAAGTCGCCGTCGGGTCGTCGCCGTTGGTGGTGTAGCGAATGACGGCATCGACCTCCGCCGTAGTCAGTGTAACCTGCTGCGTACCGCTGTAAAATCCCGGTTCCAAATCCATGCTCACCGGCTCGGCGTAGCGGGCTTTGCCGTTGTTATTACCGCCGCCCGGCGAGGGGTTCGTTTGCACGCGCCAGTCCCCCGTTCCGTCGGGAAAACGCCCGTAGGATTCGTCCAATTTATTGGGCACTTCAATGACACGCGAGTCCAAAACGGTACCGCTCGGGTCGGCGAGAATGACCGCTTCGTTTTTGGTTTGCGTAATTTTAAAATTGGTGTGATAAAAACCGCCGCTCACCTCTTCTCTGCCCGAGGCAATAAATAAAAAATGCTCGCCCGCGCCGACGGTCGCACCGGCGGGAATGACGTATTTCGTCGGGTTATCAATCTTGTCGCTGAGGTAATAACCGCCCAAATCCACGGCAGCCGCGCCTGTATTGTAGAGTTCTATCCAGTCTTCTTCTTCACCGTAATTATCGAAAAGCACGTTGCGGTTGGCAGCAGAAAATTCATTGATAATTATCTGTGCATCAAGATATTGCACAGCGATCAGCAAAGTTATGAAAAGAGTAAAAATTGAACGCATAAAATTCGTTTTTCGGTGTGACTGTTGATTTTGGAGTCAAAGCTAAGAAAACGGCGGGAATTGAATGAAGATAAGTTTGAGATATGTCGTTTAGTGCGCGAAAAGGGGCGACTCTGATTGATAAGCGGACAAAGCGGAGGAGGCGGATTTAAACGGTTTTTTTTGTTTATGTGCAGAGGCAGGAAAATGCATGTCGTGTAACCAAAGCAGATTCGCGGATTTACCGGATAAGTCGAATTTATGCGATTTTTTTATTTGAAATAGTTTTTAAATTTTGAGTGAAAAAGCAAGTGTGTTTTTTTGTCATAGCAAGACGTCGCAGTGCAACGTCTCTACAAATTTACATGTCCGAATCTACGAAAGAAAAAACGGACGGTTCG
>JAHDCG010000065.1:3445-7306 GCA_020629965.1 Saprospiraceae bacterium
CCTCCAAGCAATCGTACATCGTACATCGTAATTCGTACATCGCGGTTAACGTCTCTACAAATTTACATGTCCGAATCTACGAAAGAAAAAACGGACGGTTCGATTTCTCACAAAGAAAAACGAGACAAGAGGCTTCGGGCAAAAAACACAACATTGAAGAAATTCACTACCTCCAAGCAATCGTACATCGTACATCGTAATTCGTACATCGCGGTTAACGTCTCAACCCGCCACCGCCTTCCGCAAATATTTAAAAAACGGTTGCGCTTCGCCGTACCAATCCACCAATTTATCTTCAAAATCATCGGCAGCGACTTCCTTTTGGGTCACATCCTTCATTATCACAAAACTCTTCAGGCGCAGTAGTTCTACCTGCGGGTGGTCCTTGTCGTAATTTTGCGGCGAGGTCTTCAGACTGTCTTCGCGGTAGATGTCACCGAAATTATCTTTGAACGATTTTTTGTCGATGATTTTCTGCAATTCTTCGCCGTTATAGTCGATTGCTTCGCGGATGCTTTTCAACTCATCGCGGTCGGGGTGCCACATGCCGCCGCCGACCATGCAGCCGTTGATGCCGATTTTGACGTAATAATCCGAACCTTTCGAGACTTTATCCAGCGTCGCACCGAAGTGGTCTTTATAAGTCGGTTTTTCGGGGTGATACATCAGGTTGTTGTTGATGCGCTCGATGGCGGTTTTGCCCGGGGTGGAGGTGTAATCCGGATAGGTCTCTACCAAGCGGTTGTTGACTCCGTCCAGCCACTCGATCAATTCCTGCTTGACCTCGTGGTAGCGGTCGCGGTTATCGTCCATCCATGCCTTGTTGTTATTTTTATTTAAGTCACGGAGAAAATCAAAAATTTTTCTTGCATTCATAACTTCGGTTGATAGTTGATGGTTGGTGGTTGATGGCGGGTTAGTGGATTTTTCAAATTTTATTTCGGTGAAAAAACTTTCTTTCCTGTTCACAATTTACAGGTCTGCCTTGTTTTAAACCTCGCGGAAAAAAATATGTTGAGTTTTACTTTTGCTCGCCGCAAGCGGATAAATGACGGTGAGTTTGGAATGAACAAAATACCCGAAATTCCTTTCTAATTAAGACTCTCGCAACACACGCGAGACTATTTTCTAACCAAAAAAAATTCTTTGATAAATTCCGCGACAGAGAAAAATTTTAAAACTAACTTAAAATAACAACTTGGTTTTGAAATTTTTCTGTGTCGCTTTCGTGGAATTTGTCAAAGAACCATAAACAGCTTTACAGATGATAAATTTAGAAGGAAAAACTGCCGTCATTACCAATGCAGACAACATTCTCGGTACGGCAATGGCTCGTAATATGGCAATCCAAGGCGCGAAAGTTATAATGACCGGCGCGGATGAAAACGCGGTAAACAACGCTGCCAAAGCATTGCAAAGTCAAAAACTGAACATCGAAACCCGTCTGCTGAACCTCGGTAACGAGACGATGATTGAAGAGGCGGCGCAGCAAATTTGCAGCAATAACTCGGTCGATATTCTGGTCATTAACACCACCGATAAAGACGAGAACAGCGAAAAAAACAACAATTCGGCAAGCGACAGTTGCTTTCGTGAGTTTACTAAATACATGCGCGACCGCAACGAGGGCAGCGTCGTTTACCTGCAAAATGAAGGTACGAACAGCGCGGATAAAATCACCAAATCCGCTAAAGACCTCGCTGAAAACGGTGTCCGCGTCAACTGCGTAACCGCCGGCAAAATCAACACGGACAGCGAAGAATCACAATCGACAACGCAGCCGCAGGGCAAAAAACTGCAACCGTGGGAAGTCGCGGCGGTCGTGACTTTCGTCGCCTCACCCGCCGGTACGGCAATTAACGGACAGTGCATCCCGACAAGCCCGAGTTTGAATTGATGAGGATTGTTGAAGCGTTGAATCACTTCGTTTGTTGAATTGTTGAATCGAGACAAGAACCGTGAAGGTTGTGCTTTAATATTGGGTCTGTGGCGGGCTAAGAATATTTTTTAGCTATTATTCTACAAAACAGCGAACGAGCCAAAGCCGCAGAGTCGCGCGGAGCTTCAACAGTTCAACGACTCAACGATTCAACAAATCACGGTCGGTTTTAATCTTTTTAACCGTTCGCGGCGTTTACGAAACGTCTCAGGACTCGGAGGAAAAATTTATTTTTCTCCGAGTTTTTTTATTTTGTTTTATTTACCCGCATAACTGACTTTGATGACCGACACCGCTACCGCAAAAAATAAAATCGACCGTCCGCAAGTGCGCGTCGAACGCATTCCGTTTGCCGACTTTCCGCAGCTTTCCGAAAAAGACAAAGCCTATTACCGCGAGGATGAAAATTTACGCCCGTTTTATAAGTACCCGGTGACTTTGGCGGCTTTTGCGGAGGTCATTGAAGACCGTAAAAAAGTGCCGGTCAATCGTGCCGTTTTGACGGAGGTTTTGGCAGAGCAATACGCGAATTTGGACACCGATAATGCGGTCGGAGAAAACCTGCAAAAACTTGCGCACGAAAACACCTATACGGTTATCACGGCGCATCAGCCGAGCCTGTTTACCGGACCGTTGTACTACATTTATAAAATCATTTCGGTTATCAATCTGGCGGAGCAGTTAGCGGCGGAATACCCTGATTATCAATTCGTTCCGGTCTTTGTCACGGGCGGCGAAGACCATGATTTCGAGGAAGTTAATCACGCGAATATTTTTAATAAAACGGTGACTTGGGAAAGCGGTGAAACGGGTTCGGTCGGTAAAATGAAGACCGCAACTTTGCAACCGGCGTTGGAAGAAGTGAGAGAAATTTTGGGAGAATCCGACCATGCAAAAGAGATATATACGCTGTTGGAAAAAGCCTACACGCGCAATGAATTGTACAGCGCGGCGACCGTGGAAATGGTGCACGAATTGTTTAAAGATTACGGTTTGGTTGTCGCGGCGATGACGCACAAAAAGCTGAAAGCCGAGTTTCGGGACATCATTAAAAAAGAAATTTTCGAGCAGATTTCCAAGCCTTTGATGGAGGAAGCCGCGCAGGAATTAGAGGCGGCTGGCTTTTCGAGTCAGGCGCACGCGCGGGAGATAAATTTCTTTTACCTCCGCGACCAAATTCGCAACCGCATTGTCGAAGAGGACGGAAAATATGCGGTTTTGGACACCGATTTTACTTTTACCAAAGCGGAAATGGAAGCCGAAATCGACGCGCATCCCGAGCGTTTTTCGCCGAATGTCGTGATGCGCCCTCTGTATCAGGAAAAGATTTTTCCGAACCTCGCCTACATCGGCGGCGGCGGAGAAATCGCGTATTGGCTGGAGCGCAAAAAGCAATTCGAGACTTTCGGATTAAATTTTCCGATGCTGATACGCCGCAATTCTGCGCTGTGGGTCGATAAAAGCAATCAAAAGCGCATGGAAAAATTAGACATCGACCTGCGTTTTTTGTTGCAAGACACACACGCGATGGAAAAGGCTTATGTGAAAGAAAATGCGGACTCGGAATTGAGTCTAAAGGAAGAAAAAAAGGCACTCGCCGCCATTTTCGACGGCATCGCCAAGCGGACTCAAGCCATCGACCCTACCCTCGTTAAAACGGTCAAAGCCGAGACCGCCAACCAAATGAAGAGCATCTCTCAACTCGAAGGTCGATTGCTGAAAGCCGAAAAACAACGCCACGAAATCTCGCTCAATCAACTTAAATCAATACAGGAACGCCTCTTTCCCAACAACGGATTGCAGGAGCGCACCGATAATTTTTTGCAATTTTATTTGAAATACGGGAAAGGATATTTTGCCGTTTTGAAAGAGGAATTACAGCCGCTGGATAAGGGGTTTGTGGTGATTTACGGGTGAATTTT
>JAHDCG010000065.1:7406-9483 GCA_020629965.1 Saprospiraceae bacterium
GACAGGATTGACAGGATTTTCAGGATTTTATTTGCTCACTTCCCGTCAACCAATCGCAACTCCGACAAATCCAACTCAAACCCCGGCAGCAACTTTTCCCCCGACAATTTATTCCCAAAACCCGTAACCGTTTCTACCGCTTCGCCCGGACGATAAATGTAGGCTTTTTCGTCGTAAGGGTCGATGAGCCAAGCCAATTTCACCCCGTTTGCCATCCAAGTATCGGTCATTTTTGTTTTTAATTCTTTCAAACTGTCTGACTTCGAGCGCAGTTCTATTACAAAATCAGGCACCGCAGGCAAGAAACCTTTACCCGAATATTCGGCTCTCACTTTGGCAAAATTTGCGTCGCTAAACCATGAGATATCGGGACTTTTTAGCGAACCGTCAGGCAATATAAAACCTGACGACGAGCTGAACACATGACCGTTTTTATTATCCAAACTCCAATTACCTAAACGACCGTTTAAATTAGCTTCTCTGCTCCCGCCGTAGCCCGCAACCGGTGCTTCGATTATAACTTTCCCGTCCCGATTTTGCTCCGACCTCATTTCCGGATACGTTTGCGCCAATCGCTCAAATTGTGACCGATTCAGTCCTTCGATAACGAGTTTTCCGCTTTCTATAACAAATTTTCGCAGCAGAAGATTTTTGTCCGACTTATTGTGCATGGTTGATAAAAATTTTCTTCGGATTAAACCTTACAGCAACCGCACCCCCGTATAATTATGCGGCGTAATCTTCCCCAATTCCGCTTTCACCTCCGCACTCACCTCCAAATTTTGAATAAATTCCCGGATGTCAACCTCCGTAACCGAGGGTTTGCCGCGCGTCAGTTCTTTCAAGGCTTCATAAGGTTTATCAAAGCCTTCGCGGCGCAAAATATTCTGTATCGCCTCGGCTGTCACCATCCAGTTCGCCTCCAGATCCGCGTGCAGTTTCGCTTCGTTCAGCAGCAGTTTGCCGAGTCCTTTTTGGATAGACTTAAAGGCGATGACCGTGTGACCGACCGGCACACCGATATTGCGCAGCACCGTACTGTCCGTCAGGTCGCGTTGCAGACGGCTGACCGGTAATTTTTCCGCCAAATGACCGAATATCGCGTTGGCGATGCCCAAATTTCCTTCCGCATTTTCAAAATCAATCGGGTTCACTTTGTGCGGCATGGCACTCGATCCGATTTCGCCTTTGACGGTTTTTTGTTTGAAATAATCCATCGAAACGTAAGTCCACACATCGCGGCTGAGGTCGATGAGAATGGTATTGATGCGGCTCAAAGCGTGAAAACAAGCCGCCAAATTATCGTAATGCTCGATTTGCGTGGTAAAGCGCGAGCGTTTCAATCCCAAAATTTCGTTCACAAAATTATCACCGAAAGCCACCCAATCGCGGTCGGGATAAGCAATCGCGTGTGCGTTAAAATTACCCGTTGCCCCGCCGAATTTTGCGCGATAAGACACATTCAACAACTGAAAAATCTGCTCTTCCAATCTTTCCACAAAAACGTAAAACTCTTTACCCAACAGCGTCGGAGAGGCAGGCTGCCCGTGCGTCCGCGCCAACATCGGCACCGCTTTCCACTCTTCCGCGAGTTCTTTAATTTGCTGTTTCACGGCTTCAAAAAGCGGCAAATACACCTGCTCGATGGCCTCTTTCAGCAGCAGCGGCGTCGCGGTGTTATTCACATCCTGCGAGGTCAGCCCGAAGTGAATAAACTCCTTGTAATCCGCCAAACCGAGCGCGTCGAATTGCTCTTTCAGAAAATATTCGACTGCTTTTACATCGTGATTTGTGATTTTCTCGATGTCTTTAATCCGGTGCGCATCGGCTTCCGAAAATTGGTTGACAATCCGCGTCAACTCCGCTTTTTTGCCCTGCGGAAAATCCGTCAACTGCGGCAACGGCAAATCAACCAAGGCTTTAAAATATTCGACTTCGACCAAAACGCGGTAGCGAATGAGGGCGTATTCGGAGAAAAAATCGGCTAAGTCGGCGGTCTTTGCGGCGTAGCGACCGTCTATCGGTGAAATTGCTTTGAGCATGGTAAGTTGTGTTTTGAAATTTGCCGCAAAAGTAG
>JAHDCG010000065.1:9583-14199 GCA_020629965.1 Saprospiraceae bacterium
CGGCTTTTACGGTGGACGGTAAAACGGCGAACGGTGGACGGCGCGCGAGACTTTTCATATAATTATTCTGAATATACTTTATATTAAATTATGATTTTGTTTTTAGATTTTTTATAAATTTTTATTTCAGAATATTACATTTGCTGATTAGCTTCACTCAAAAAACACGACTATGGGAGATTTTACGGAACTGCGCGTTTGGAAAGACAGTATGGATTTGGCGGAAGGGATTTATAAAATAACGACCAAAGGGAAATTTGCCAAAGACTTTGGTTTACGCGGACAAATACAACGAGCGGGCGTTTCGGTTCCGTCCAATATCGCCGAGGGCGACGAACGTGATTCTAACCGAGAAGCCATTCGCTTTTTCCATATCGCAAAAGGCTCTGTCTCCGAAGTGATTACACAAGTGACTTTAGCTTACAGAATAGGCTACATCGACGAAATTACGCACACCAAATTCATCAATCAATCCCAAAAAATACGCGCCTCCCTCAAAAATCTAATTAAAGCAAGAAAAGCAAAAGGAGATTAACCCACTCCCGGCAAAGCGGAAGTTCCCCCCGTCCACCGTCCACCGTAAAACCGTCCACCGTCAATTAAAAACGCCCCCCCACACCGTAGTGTGAGAAGGGCAATCCCAAAAACCGATTACAACTTCAAAGGCGAATTTGATTGGATTGTTGTAACGGTTAAGTCTTTGGAATATATTTTTTTAAGATGTTAGACATTAGACGTTAGATTGGTTCGTGGAAAGTCTAACATCTACTGTCTAAAATCTAACGTCTAATCTATCGTAACTTAATCATTTTGCGCGTCAGCACCGTTCCCTCCGTTTCCAAGCGATAATACAAGACGCCCGTCGCGGAAAGTTCCTCCGCGCTCACTCCTACCGTGCTGCGCCCCGCCGCAAATTCATTTTCTCGCGTCCACAACAGTTTTCCGGCTGCATCGAAAATCGAGAGTTTTGCCGTTGCGGCTTCGGGTAAATAGAACGCAATTTCAGTGCCGGCACTGAACGGATTCGGATTATTTTGAAATAAAGTTGCACTATCGGTATCAGCTACCGGATTTGCGCCGTTAAATTCTAAAATCACTTCCGCCGTTTCTGTCTCGGTCAGGTAGGCTTCGCTGCGCAATCTGTCCGAATGCAACGTCACAAAGTTACTTACTTTTCCGCTTTCAAACGCCGTAAAGGTCAGCTTAAATAAAACTTCTTCGGCTTTAAATTGTGCGTCCGTTTCGTTGACGAAGCTGTGATTGACTTTGCCGGCGGCGGCATATTTCAAACCGAAATCGCGTTCGCGGAGGTGATTTACGCCCGTCACCGCATCGAGTTGCAGTATTTCCGGATTAAAATCCAGAGACCATTGCATACCCAAGATTTGCGCGGCGTCGGTTGCGCCGACCTCGACGGTAAACGTTTCGCCGGCAGCAAATGCATAATCCTCCGTTGCTAAAACGAGTTGTTCGCTGCTGCGTTCTTCGACGGTTTCCTGCGTCAGATTGACGACCGCCGAGTTGTTCACATCACCGATTTTCACACCCACAAAATCTGCTGCGTAAACCGGGTAATCCAAGTTATTGTAGCTCCGAAACTCCGGGAAGTCCGTTTCCCACGGGTTTTCCGGGTTCGGAAATTGGAAATATTTATCGACAAAACGCCATGAAGTATTGTTCGTGTAGGCGTCGATCGTCGTCAAAATCAACTTGCGAATTTCCACGATATCCGCCGTCGTGACCGCCTCGTTGTTGTTGGCATCCGCCGCAATGATTTTGTACGGACTGTCGAGCAATTCCGTGTTTAAAACGTGGCGACGAATCAAGACCAAATCCAAAGTCGTCACACCCAAATCGTGCGTGTCGTTTTTCGACGGCACTACCGAATAATCGTAACCTTCTTCCAGGTTCATTACCTCAAAATAACCCTCGTCGTTACTCATGTCCATATTGTTGCCGTTGCCGCTCACCATAACTTCCGTCAGCAGGACACCTTCGCCGTCTTCGCGCTGAATAAAACCCGCGATTTGCGGACTGTTCGCGTTGCATACGTTATCGACCGACTCGACTTGTACCGTTGTTTGGCACACATCCTGATTGCCCGCCTCGTCCGTAATCCAAATGAAAACGGGACGCTGACCGATGCTGTCGCAAGTGTAAGTCACACCCTGCACCACCGCATTCTGACTGAAGGAGAAGGTCAAATTTTCGTCCGCCGTACAGTTATCAAAACTGCCCGCATCGAAGTCATTCGCCCAACTTTCCGCCTCGCCCGCATCCGGACTGCCGTCGCCGTCGGTGTCAATCGGACTCAATTCGATAATCAAACCGCCCACACAGTAAGGCGTCGGGGCTTTGCAATCGCTGACATTGACCTCAAAAGTCGTACTCGAACTGTTGCCGCAGTTATCCGTC
Organism: Saprospiraceae bacterium; assembly: GCA_020629965.1. Lineage (GTDB taxonomy): Bacteria > Bacteroidota > Bacteroidia > Chitinophagales > Saprospiraceae > JAHDCG01. Next base: position 11,999 of record JAHDCG010000065.1, read on the forward strand.
GCGGTGTAGGTCACGCTGTAATTTCCCGGTGCGACATTGATAAACGGACCGAAACCGACCCCGAAGTCACTCGTCGCCGTAAAGGTCACGTTCGGGCTGCAATCGCTCGCCGTGCCTTCGGGCAAATTAACCGTCGTCGCGCAAGCATTTTCGGTGATGCAGACCTCCAAAGTTCCCGGATTTTCGATGACCGGTGCTACGTTGTCCTGAATTTTAATCACCTGAATGTGTTGAATGTAGCCGTCGGGCATCGCATTCGGGAAGTTCGTGATATTCAAACCGTCGCGGTAAGTGCGGGCGTCTTTGTCGCCGTCGGGGTCGAGACTGCCGCCGGGCAGGTCGATTTCCGGACTTTCCGATACTGCATCGAAACCAAAGTCATCATACACGCACCAGTTTATCACCGTCCACGTGCGGAAAATCTTGTAGCAGGCATCGTTCGTAATCGTGAAAACTTGGTCGTCGAATGAAGTCGCTACCATTTCACAATCATCGAAAAATACCGTCGGCTGTCCGAAGTCGCCGTCTTCCGTCGGGTTTTGTCCCGCTTGGCATTCAAAGTCCATATCTGCGGGAAATTCTACCACAAAATCACTGACGTGTACTACGTTAATCGTCTGCGTACAATTCGGCGCATTATTGCCGAAGGCATCCGTTGCATTAAATACGCGTGTAATCGTGCCTTCGCCGCAGTTATCGACGTCCACATTCACAAAATCGGTCGGCATCGGCAGGCAGGCATCATCAAAAACGGCGTCGCCGAATTGGTCTAAAACCGACTCGTCGCCCGTCGCCAATGCGGGTGCAATATTGTCATTGAAAAAATCACAAGTTATCGTTTGCGTCGGCGGACAAGATACCAAAGTCGGCGGCGTATTGTCTTCCACAATTACTTGCACCATACAAGAATTGCTGTTGCCGAAGAAATCCGTGACCTGCAACTGCACCTGTACCGAGGCCTGCGCCGCGTCGATGCAGCAGAAAGTCACCGAAGGTCCGAAGCTCGTATTGCCCGGAATATTGCAGGGGTCGGTCATGCGGCGCACCGCGAAACCGTCGTTCGGAATACCGCAATTATCGTTGCTGCCGTCGTCAAAGGTCGCGGCGTTAATCGTCGCTAATCCGTTGCCGTTCAGCACGGTAGTCGTAATTTCATCACAGACCACGGTCGGACTCAAATCATCGACCACCGTCACCGTCACGCTAATTGTCGTTTCCAATCCGCACTCATCCGTCACGCGGTACAGGACAGGATGCTCCCCAATCGACAGCCCCGGACTCGGAATAAAACCGCCGTTGCTGCCGTCACTTTGACCCGCCGGATAAATCGCTTCGCCCACGGGTGTAAAAATTTCCACCTCGGCAATACCCGAGCAGTTGTCGCTGAAAGTCGCCGGCAACAGGAACGCCGTAGAGCTGCACGGCTGCGGATGGTTCGCAAAATTATTCGCAGAAACCGTAAAGTCCGCACGCGTCACCGTCGGCGGTGTCGTGTCGTCGATTTTGATGACTTGCACGTTATCGTCACCGTTAATGTCGGTCGTGACCAAAGTATTCGTACACCAATTCAACACGGTGAAGGTTCTGATAATTTTGAAATTATCGCCGCAAGTCTCGATGACATTGTCGTTAAAACTGATACCGTATTGGCAATAAGTGCCCGTCGCCACATCCGGCAATCCCGCACCCGTATTCGCCAAAATCGCTGCGGAAGTGTTCGCCGCCACGTCGATGTCATCGTCGCTTAAATCGCTGTCCGTAATCGCCGGGTTCAGCGTTTCCGCCTCGATGACGGTCGGGAAAGCCGCGAATTGCTCGCAGGTAAACGTAATATCTTCGGGGAAATCGGGCAGCGTCGGCGTCACCAATTCGATGACTTGCGTGCAAGGCTCGGCTTGATTTCCGCTCGCGTCAAATGCCGTAAAGGTGCGCGTCACTGTCGTCGGCGTGCAAGGGTCGTTGTCCGAAATCATCTGACTTGTTTGCTGTACCGTCACGTTGCCGTCACAGTTATCTGTTGCCGTCGGCGGGGCTACGTCATTAAAATTCTCAAAGCATTCAATCTCGATCGGTGCCGTTGGACAGGCAAAAATCGGGTCGGTTTTATCATCGACCTGTATCGCGCCCCAACAGAAATTATTGGTCGGCAAGTGGAAAACGCGCACCGTGAATTGCTCGCCAATCATGTCGGGCGTCGTCAC
>JAHDCG010000065.1:14299-25638 GCA_020629965.1 Saprospiraceae bacterium
GTCGGGTAAAAGCATTGATTATTGATGCTCAACTCGTCGGTGCCGTTCGTCACGGTAATCGCGTAGCCTTGTCCGTCGATGTGAATACCGTCCAAAGTGTAGTTGCTCGTGCCGTCGCCGTTCGGGTTTTCGACGAGCATTTCGCCCGCCGGACCGGTCACAAAAGCAATCGGTGCCGCCGGCGGTTGCGGACTCGCGGGGTCAAACAAACCGACCACGGTCTGAATGTACCAAGACTGACCCGAGGGCGCGTTTTCGACGGTGACGACTTCGTCAAATTGACCGTCGCTTTGTGTCGTAGCGTTGCCCGATACGCCGGGGTTAGCGGGGTTCGGTCGGCAGTCGCAAGGGTCGGCGATGCTGATTTCGCAGTCCGAAGTCGTGAGCGTCAATTCCGCCGTAGCGATGCAGCCGTCCGCACTTGCTACGCGGGCGAATACGACTGTACCCGGAGCGGCGTTAAAAGGACTCGTGAGTGCCGCGCCGGTGTTGTCTTCCGCTGCGGTTTGCGTCGCAAAATAGGTGATAGTCACCGTCGCGTCGGCGTTGATTTGTGCGTCGGCATTTTCTAAAATAAAGTCCGCATTGCCGTCGCCGTCCGCACATTCCGTGAGGGTGGCGGGCATGGCAGCGGGGGTCGGATTTCTTGTAATCGTGACCTCCGTCGCCGTGCTTTCGCAAGCCGGGTCGGTGGTAAATGCCGTGACAAAAAGCGTGGTCGGCGTACCGTCGGCGGGAACAATCGCGTCCGTTATTTGCAAACTTGCACCCGTCGCAATCGGCGTTTCCGTGCCGCTCGCCGGGTCGGTGTCGTAATAGTTGTAATCAACGGTCAGCGCGTTCATTCCGCTGAAGGTGTGGCTGCCCAAATCGCTCGCATCGTCATTCGGCAGTGCCGTCCATTCATCCGCCAAAGTCGGGAATGTACAGGGCATGTTATCGGGGTCGATGTCGATGCCCGCAAAGACTTCCGCGTTGCGTACAAGGGTCATATTTTGCGTCGAATTTGCCCCGTCTGCCCACTGACCGCCGGGGTCGCAGCCGATGTTTCCGAAGATGTCGATTATCGTATTATTATTCAACAAAACCACCGCGTCGTCACCGTTAAAGTTGAGTTGATTGGTCGTTAAATCCGCCGCTGCGGTAAAGGTTGCGGTCGCCGAAGTATTGCAAACCACAAAGACTTCGCCGTCGGCTAAAATGCCGTTGAGCGCGAAACTGCCCGAGACGGTCGTGTTGCCGTTGGCGAATATTTCCACCGAATAATTCATGGCCGTCAGGTCGATATCCGCGCCCGTTCCGTTAAAAATTTCGAGGCATTTGTTGTTACTTGAACCTTCGATGTATTCCGAAATGAAGAGGTCGGTCGGGATAACAGACACGTCCTTTCCGCCGCCCGTCGGAGTAATAGTCAGCGTTTCTTCTTCACAACCTTCAACATCTTCGAGGTCATCGGGCGCGGCAAAACCCGTGCAGGGGTCGCAATCTTTGATACCTGCTACGGTCACGTCGGGCGAGCAGGTCGCACTCGCATCGGCAATTACGAAGCTGTACGCGGTGTTGCTTTGTACGTCATTTGAAGTAAAAACAAAAGGGTCGGCAGTCGTACCCGTGCCCGTAATCGTGCCTTGTGAAAAGGCGGGTTCTGTCACATCTTCGCCGTTAATCGTTATCGGTGAGACGCCGCCGGCGAGGTTAAAACTGACGGTAAAAGTGCCCGCCGCATCCAAACTCGTGCAGTCGCCTTCCTGGACGTCGGAAACGGTCAAAACGGGAGTCACGGTCAGCGGCGTGCATTCCGCGATAGTGAGGTCGGCGCAGATAGTCGCCGCGTCGATTGCGTCTTGGATTTCCTGTAAAGTCGTAAAATTTTGCGCGGAAAATTCGGCTTCCGTGCCGTTAAAATTGACCGCATTGATACAATATTCACCCGCCGCTAAACCGCTGAAGGTCGTCGCGTAAGGCGCATTATTTTCACCCGTTTGCGTAGTCACAATGTCGTTTGCCGTGCCGCCGGTCGCCGTGTTATCTTCCGAAACGACATAAACGGTAATGTAAGTCGGCATCTCGTTTGCCTCGCCCGGACTATCGACCGCAGCCGCGTCCGTCGGGTCGAATTCTCCGATTAAAAAAGCATTATTCGCCGCAGAAAAATAAACGTGCGCGGGGACAAACATTCCGCTCGGACCGACTTGGTTTGTGCTGTAAACCTGTTCGCCGGTGTTCAAATCTTCTATCAAAGCCACGTCGTCGATTAAAGCAGCCCACGGCGTTGCGTCCAAAACGCCGTCGTCGTCGGTGTCCAAATCGTCGCCGTTCGCGCCCGTAAAACCTTGTACTAAAAGGTGAGTGACATTATCGCCGTTTTCAAAATTCAAATTCGTAATCGTCAAATCCGCCGTGCCGAGGGTAAAACCGCTCATAGCTGCGACAAAATAACCGCTTGCGGGAATGACCGCGCCGGTCAAATCGGTTGCATTTTCAATCGTACCGCTGTCGCCCGCACCGTCGCCGATGACGAGGTAAGTATAGCCGTCGAGCGAAAAACCCGGCGTACCGAATATTTCAAAAAATTCGTCGGGGTCGCCGCTTTGCGGTTGGTCGATGCGGATTTCGGAAATCATCAAAGTCGTCGGCATCGCGGGATTGGGGTCGGTTTCGTCCGCCGCTGTGTAGTCGATGCTGAACTCGGGGCTGTCGTCGCCTGCGCAAATTTCTTGTGCAGTCGCCGGCAGCAAATCGCCCGCATCCGCCTCGCAGCAGTCGATACCCGTTATCGTTGCCGTGACCGGCGGGCAGGTATTGTTCTCGCGCGTGACGGTAATGGTGAGCGAAACGCCGTTCGGCACTTCCGCTATGGTGTAATTTTCGTTATCAGTCGTTTCCAAATCTGCGGTGTAGTCTGTATTGTCGTCGCCGACTGCGGTGACAGCGTCATTAGTCGCGGTTTGTACGCTGAAATTCGCCTCGTATGTCAAAGCATTATCGGTACAGGCGGCGGGCTGGGTCGTGATGACCGCATCCGCAAAAACTGAAATTGTCAGTGAAGTCGTCGCTTCGCAATTTGTTGTTGCATCGGTGAAAGTCACAAAATATAACTCGCCGTCGGCAACCGCTACGGAAGTCGGGTCGGCGATTGCCGTGCCGCCGTTCGCGGGGTCTGCGTCAAACCAAGTAAATGTGCCGGGGTCGGTCGTGACTGCCGCTTCGTTTTGCGTGAGGTCGTAAGTCGCCGCATCGGGTGCGCAGACCGTAACCGTACCGGGTGAGGTAACGGTCGGGGCAGCGGGTTCGGTGAGGGTGACGTTGAGATTGCCGCCGGTGCAACCGCTGATTGTCTCGGTGACGTTAATCGAGTTATAATTTGCCGCGATAAGATTATTCAGAATGAGTTCACCCGCAGCATCAGCCGTGAAAGGACCGGCGGTGACGTTGAGGTTGTCGCGCATGTAGTTGACCGTGTACATCAGACCGGCGGTGAGGTTGCCGAGGACGATATTACCTTCGTTGCCGCCGCAGGTCGTCGGGTCGGCGGAAGACACCAAAGTCGGCATCGGTGAACCGGGGGCGGTCAGGGTTGCCGTTTCCGCAGAGGTTGCCGCGCAGGTCGTCGTTTGGTTGACGAGGGAGAAGTTATCGTAGTTGCCCGCCGTCAGATTTTCGAGGACGATTTGGTCGAAGTCGCCGCTGCCGCCGTTGCTTTCCGTTGAGGTCAGCGTACCCGTTTGGGTGGTGCCGTTTTGGTCGTAAGTGACGGTGTAAGCGGTTGGTGTAGCTTCGGCGTTTGCCAAGGTCAGCGTAATCGTTCCGTTGCCGACATTGCAGGTCGTCGGGTCGGTACTCGTCACGGAAGCAATAGTCGGACTCGGACTTAAAGTGACGGTCACGGCATTGCCTGCGCTGTCATTTCCGTCCAAATTTAAACATAAAGTCGCGCCGGCATCGTCGGCTTGAATTTGGGCAATATCATTTATATCCGCATCACCGATGATACCGTTGAGGTAGTCATTGACCGCCGGCGTCGGATTGGTAGTTGCGTAAGACAGACCAAAAACCGAGTAAACGCCCGCCGTGGTGAGAACGGAAAAATCAAAATCGCCCGTGACGGAAACATCGGTAATCGTGCCGTCGGCATTCGCCAAAAGGAAAACGTAATCGTTGCCGAGGCTGCCGGGATTTTCTTCGTCCGCCGCCGCGTAATCTACTATGAAAGCGACGCTGCTGCCGCCGGCATCTGCCAAATCTTCGCCGAGGCAAAGGTCAAAATCGGTCGGTGCGGCGTTGGTGTCCAAATCTCCCGCGTCGGCGGTGCAGGCGCATTGCTGCCCGTTGACTTGAATATCGTCGAAGCCCGCTTGGTCACCGTTGCCGTTTTGGGTGGCTTTTAAAATGAGCGAAACCGTCGTCACGTTGTCGGGAACGGGAATAACTTCGGTTTGCCAATCGTTGGTGGTGCTTGCATTGACGACTTCGGTATCGCCCTGACTTGTGCCGTCGAAAAGGACTTCGTAAGACAAAATATCGCCGGCATCGTAGCCGTCGGCGTTATATTGAAAAGAAATCGTGCGATTGATAAAACCGCTGACATCGGTGGCAGGAAAGGTGAGAGTGTGCGCAAAAGCACCGCCGTCGGTGTCGTTATCGAGGTCGAGCATTCCCCAAAAATTCGCGGCGTCGGCGGGGGTAATGCCGTTTAAATCGGTGACAATATCCCACACGTCGCCGTCTGCATTACTATAAGGTGTCGGAAATGCGGTGTACGCCCAAGTATCGGAAGCAGCCGCTTCAAAACTTTGTGCCAACAGGACGGAACTCATCAATTCATCGTCCGCAACGGTCAGAGTAAAAGTGCTCGGATTACCGATTTCGGCCATCATACCGCCCGTGACATTTTGCAGAGCGAAGGTAAAATTTTGGTCGCCGTCGCATCCGCCGTTGTCGACAAAGGTCAACGTGACGCATTGCTGCGCGGTAGAAGCAGCGGGGAAGGTCAGGGTTTGGGTCGTGTAATTGTTAAGTACAGCGGCGTCGCCGGAAGTCAAGGCGACATCTACGGTCGTCGCCATCGTGCTGCTTTCGGCGGCGATATCGACGCATAAATCATAGGTGCCGGCGGCTTCGGCTACGGTCGCGCTGCCGTCGGCGAAGGTCACGGAAGTGGCAGCGGGGCAGCTTTGTACACTCACATCGTCGAGCCACAATAAACCTGCGCGGGTGGAAGAAAACTCAAAAAACAAACCGAAATGTGTGCCGCCGGTGTGGTTGACATCGGTTGCGGTGCCGGCGGAGATTTGAGTGCCGTTGTTGTAGAGCAATTCAAATTCGCCCGTCGCGGTGCGGCTGACGGTGATGCAGAGGTCGTCGCTTTCGCCCCAGTCGAAGGTCGAAACGATAAGTTCGGTCGCTGTCCCGTTGTCGTAGCGGTAGAGGGTCAGCAAGTCGGAAGAACCCGTTTGATTGACGCCGACCGCGTAGCCGTTGCCGGTAAAATCGGCGGCGGTATTATTGAGATGAACGACAAAATTATTGCTGCCGGAGGGGTCCCAGTTGCCGTTGCGGAGGCAAAAATCCCATTGGTACATTTCGAGGGTAAGGTCTAAGGTCGCAGCATAAGGAAAGTCGATACTGCTTGTGCCGGAAACGCCGCTGAGGTTGTGCTTGAGTTCACCGGCATCGTTAATCCAGTCGGCGGTATTCGCCCAACCTGCGAGGTCGCCGTCGGCAAAGTCATCGTTGAGAAAAACATTGGTAGCGAGAGAAGTCGTTGCAGAAAGAGAAGCGGGCAGCATTGCAAAAACGAGCAATACGGCACACAAAATGCGCGTTGCAACCGAAGGTGTACGGTTTACATTCATGGGATGTAAGTTTGGGCGCAAAGCAAGTGTGTTACAGGAAAAAAGGAGGCTTGCGCTTGTTTATGTCATGGTTGTTGTTGAGACTTTGAACGTTAGATTTTAGACGTTAGACTACTCTTTGAACGAGTCCGCTGTCTTTCATTTCTAACATTTGAGTCAACCAAATATCCAATTCCGATTTGAGTCTTGCGACTGAAATCATTTAAGTTTGTTGTAATACTCTACCGGTGAGATTGGAGGACGAGATAAACAGTTTGGCAATGTTTGGACGTACCGTAAATCGACCGGTTTAAGGGATTCTTTTTGAGACTTTAGACGTTAGATTTTAGACGTTAAACTTGCTCAACGTCGGCGATATAATTCTAAAGTTCTGAATTAATTCCGAAAAGTCTTGAAAGAAATGAAGGGGGAGAAAAAAAATGAGAAGCACCGGAACAATTGGTAGATAATGTAAAGATGTCTGAGAAAAATCGGTTTTTAGGAACCTACGGAACCTAATGTGTAATTAAGATGTCCTTGTGGTGCTTCTCAAAGGGAAATTGTAAAATTTTCCATGTTCAAGAAATTTTGGATTATAATTCGAAAATATGAACCGTGCTTTTCACACACAATTCGTTTACGTCGCAAATATAGGGGTTTTTTATTTGTTAGTTTAGTTTTTTTTTTATGTTTTTTGTCGGAGTGGGTCACTTTCAACCTAAACAGGCTTCACGGTATATCCATCTGCCGCTTTTTTCGCCGGATTCTAAAATTGATTGGACGGCATCATAGTCAGTCGCTTTCGGAATGTGTAGGGCAATCAAGTTCAAATTTTTCATACCGGGATAGATGACCTGTTAGTTGCTCGGTTTGATAATCGGCGCTATGCTTTTATAGACAGAAAGGGGAAACGGCTCACTCCGCTTTTTCAACACCTTTCCGAGTTCGACCCGCTTACCGGTTTAGCCTACTATCGGTACAATCGTTTTTTCGGCGGCTATATTTCTCGTGACGGCAAATTGCTTTTTAACGGACAATATCAAGATATGCAACGGATTTCTACAAATCTTTACGTTGTCAAACGAGACGGAAAAGTCGGTGCTGTAAATGCTGATAATGAGATAGTTATTCCGATAGAAAGTCAATACTACTACTTTGGAAACGGGATAATCGGTATGTATGATGATTTTCGAACGGGGATTACGCTTTATGATGTAGAGGGGAGGAGGATTTGAGGTGGCTCAGTTAGCGCGAGGCTACCGCTTCGTGTCGCACATTAACCCGCCTCCGGCGAAAGTCGAAAGAGGTAAATTGAAACTTTTGAAACCCGCAAAAGTCTTACCGACATAAAAAGACCGCAACAAAACCCAAAGTCCTGCTGCGGTCTCCCGTCTATCAACTACCAACACCAATCCTACATCATCTCATAAACCCCTGCAATCCCCTGACCACCGCCGACACAGGCCGTCACCATGCCGTACTTCTTACCTCTGCGATCGAGTTCGTTGAAAAGTTGCGTAGAAAGTTTCGCGCCCGTACAGCCGAGCGGGTGACCCAAGGCAATTGCGCCGCCGTTGACGTTCACGATTTCGGGGTCTAAGCCCATCTCGCGGATGACTGCTAAAGACTGCGTCGCAAAGGCTTCGTTTAACTCCACCAAGTCGATGTCATTCAGCTTCAAGCCCGCTTGATTTAATGCCTTCGGAATTGCCGCGCAAGGCCCGATGCCCATCAGCAGCGGCTCTACACCGGCGACCGAGCAGGACACCAAGCGCGCAATCGGCTCTAAGTTCAATTTTTTCACCATCGCTTCGCTCATGACGAGGACAAATGCTGCGCCGTCCGAGGTCTGCGAGGAGTTGCCCGCCGTCACTACCCCGCCCTGACGGAATGCCGGACGCAGACGCGCCAAACCTTCCATGCTCGTGCCGCGCCGCAGCCCTTCGTCCTTCGCTACCGTGTGCGAACTCTCGACGCGCTTTCCGTCTTTCACAAAGACATCCGGCACTTCGACGGGTACGATTTCATCTTCAAATTTACCCGCGTCGATTGCCGCCGCCGCACGTCGGTGCGACTCCACGGCAAACGCGTCCGCATCTTCGCGGCTGATGTTAAACTTATCCGCGACTTCTTCCGCCGTGATACCCATGCCGACCACGTAGTCGGGCGTATCTTTTGCGACATTATAAGCCGGCGCGAGTTTGTAGCCCGTCATCGGAATACTGCTCATGCTTTCCGTACCGCCGGCGACGTAAATTTCTCCCATGCCCGCTTTGACTTTTGCCACGGCAATGGAAATTGTCTCCAATCCCGAGGCACAGTAACGGTTGACGGTCATACCCGGTACGGGTTTGCCGAGGGCGCGCAGCGAGATTTGGCGACCGATTTGCAGACCCTGCTCCCCTTCCGGATTAGCGCAGCCGACGATAACGTCGTCCACTAAATGCGGGTCTAATTCGGGTGTTTGCTCGAACATGTGTCTAATGACATCCACAGCGAGGTCGTCGCTGCGGTAGTTTTTGAAGCCGCCGCGACCGGCTTTGCCGACGGCGGAGCGATATGCCTTTACTATGTAAGCATCCATGATTTTTATATTTTATCGACTGATTTTGTTAAGTTCAGTCGTTTAATTGCAAAATTTCCGTGAGTTTTTGATTGACTCGACGGGTTTCTTCGGAAGTCCGGAAAGACATCGGAACAGGAGTGAAAGTTTTAATTACTGTAGCGTACTTTCAAATCTTCCAATGTATAAAGGTCTTCTTCCGCCTCCAAATAGTCGAATACCGCTGATAGGGCGTTTAGTCGATGTACATTTTTATTTGAAATTTCATCTTCGCTTTTCTGTAACAAAAAATCGATGTAATCACGCACCAAAATAACGCGGCTTTCAGGCAGTTTTTTCAAACTTTCGGTTGCTTCCGCGATTAGTGTTTCTTTGCTCATGATTTGAGATTTTCAAAAAATGTATGAAGGGGAGTTTTAAATTTTTCCACTCTTACCTTAGACGTGGCAGTGCCACGTCTCTACAAAGTAACGGTTCAAGATTAAGGAATATTTCGGGATTTTGCGTTTCTTCCCCAACCTCTCAACTCCCCAACCTCAAAACCTCTCAACCCCTTAGTTCCGCAACGGCTTATTCGTAGTCAACATGTGCTGAATCCGCTCCATCGTTTTCTGCTCACCGCAAAGCGAAATAAACGCCTCTCTTTCAATATCCAGCAAATACTGCTCACTAACCTTCTGCGTACCGGTCAAGTCACCGCCGCACAAAACATAAGCCACTTTCCGCGCGATTTTAATATCATGCTCGCTTGCATAATTACCGCGTTTCAGTTCGTTACCGGCTGCGTAGAGTGCCGCTAAGCCCGTTCTGCCGAGAACCGTAACGTCCTGACGCATAATGGGTTGCACGTAGCCGTCCGCGAGTTCGAGGACTTTCTTTTTGGCTTCGGCAATGTTGGCTTTCGTGTTAATGACGACCTCGTCTTTGCTGTCGAGCAGGTAGCCCATATTAAAGGCTTGGTGGGCGGAAGTCGCCACGCTCGCCATCGCAATGGTCTTGAATTTATCAATCAAAGTCGGAATTTGTACGTCGCCCTCGAAAAAGGAATCAGAGGCGCGGAGCGCAAATTCTTTGGTACCGCCGCCGCCGGGTATCAAACCGACCCCGACTTCTACCAGACCGATGTAGCTTTCCGCTGCGGACATACTCGCGTCGCAGTGCATGATGGTTTCACAGCCGCCGCCGAAGGTATAACCCTGCGTCGCCGCCACCACCGGAATGCCGGAATAACGGCAGCGCATGGTCGTTTTTTGGAACATATCGACCGCCATATTCAGCTCGTCCCATTCTTGTTGAAATGCCATTTGGGCAATCATCATCAAATTGGCTCCGACCGTGAAATTTTTCGCGCTGTTACCGATGACCAGACCTTTCCAGTCGCCGCTTTCGGCAATATTGACCGCCTCCTGCATACCGCGCAGTACGCCTTCGCCGATGGAGTTGGCTTTGCTCGTAAATTCAAGACAAAGTACACCGTCGCCGAGGTCGTGCAGTACCACTTCGCTGTTTTTGAAAACAGGCGACTGCTCCCGATAGTTGTCGAGGTGGATGAAGTCCTGCGTACCCGGTACGACTTCGTAACTTTTCGTTTCGCGGTTGTAAAATTTGCGCGCGCCGCCTTCACGTATATAAAAAGACTCGTGACCCGCCGCCTGCATTTCTTTGACCCAATCCGCCGCTTCGAGTCCTTCTTCTTTGATGGCTTTCAGACCTTCTTCGAGGCCTACCATGTCCCAGTATTCAAACGGACCGGCCTCCCAGGCAAAACCTGCGCGCAGGGCGTCGTCGATGCTGTACAGTTGGTCGGCAATCTCGGGCATCCGGTTACTCGCGTAGGCAAATAAGCCGGCGAGGCTGCGACGCACCAATTGACCGCCTTTGTCTTCCGCTTTAAAAAACATGCGGACGCGGCGGTCCAGTTCGTCGATTTGCTTGGCATTGCCGAGACTCGGCAGGTTTTCGCGCTCTTGTTTTTCGTACTCGTTGGTTTCGAGATTTAAAGCCAAAATGACACTCTTGCCGCGCTCGTCTTTTTCCTTGGTTTTCTTATAAAAACCCTGACCGCTTTTGTTGCCGTAGTATTTGTTTTCATTCAAAAACATCATGTACGCCGACGGTTCGTAAACGGGCGATTGCTCGTCGGGCGCGTTTTCGATGATGCCTTTCGATACTTTAATCGCTGTGTCGAGACCGACCAAATCGCCGAGGCGGAAAGTTCCCGTATTCGGGCGACCGAGGGCGGGACCGGTGAGTTTATCGACCGTGCCGATTTTCAGACCGAGTTCTTCGGTGACTTTATAAACTTTCGACATGGCATAAACGCCGATACGGTTGCCGATGAAGGCGGGCGTGTCTTTGGCAAGTACGGTGTCTTTGCCCAAATATTTGCGTCCGTAATCCATGAAAAAGTCGATGACGGCGGGGTCGGTTTTCGGACCGGGTATGACCTCGAACAGGCGCAGGTAGCGCGGCGGGTTAAAGAAGTGCGTGCCGCAGAAGTGTTTTTGGAAATCTTCGCTGCGCCCTTCCGACATAAATTTAATCGGAATACCGGAGGTGTTGGAAGTCACCAAACTCCCCTCTTTGCGGTGTTCATCGACTTGCTCGAAAATAATTTTTTTGATGTCCAATCGCTCGACGACGACCTCGATAATCCAGTCGTAATCTTTGATTTTTTCCATGTCGTCTTCAAAATTACCGACGGTAATGCGCGACACGAAATCTTTGTCATATAAAGGCGCGGGTTTGGACTTAATCGCGGCTTTAAGCGCGGCGGCGGCCAAAGAGTTACGCGCCGTTTTGTCGTTCTTTTTGTCTTCGGGCAAATCGCGCGGCACCATATCCAGCATCAGGACTTCAAGCCCGATATTGGCAAAATGGCAGGCAATACCCGAACCCATAATTCCGGAACCGAGGACGGCGCATTTTTTTATTCTTCTCAT
>JAHDCG010000065.1:25738-33345 GCA_020629965.1 Saprospiraceae bacterium
AGTCAGCGAAAATTCGCTGCGACGCGAAGGTAGGATTTTTTTGCAGACCGGCAAGGCGTATATTGCGGAAAAAACCGAATTTTTGTGATACTAACGGGATTTTTTTGTACATTTGGGACTTAAAGAGTTGTTACCTGCCTTTTGCAGCAACTCGATAACAACAAATAACCGAACCAAAAAACTTTCTCTTCACATGTCTTTGCTCACCGCCGTTCTCGTCGATGACGAGAAAAAAAGCCTCGATACGCTCGATTATATGCTGCGCGAATACTGTCCGCAGGTCAGCGTTTTACAAAAATTTTCTTCTTCCGTCGAGGCTTTGAAAAAGATACCCGATTTAAATCCCGACGTCATTTTTTTGGACATTCAAATGCCGCAAATCAACGGTCTCGAACTGCTGAAAATGCTGGGCGACAGTGCGCGTAACGTCATTTTTGTGACGGCTTACAATGAATACGTGCTGCACGCCCTGCGCCTGAGTGCCATTGATTATTTGACGAAACCCATTAACCACAAAGAATTGGCGGCTGCTTTGGAGAGGGTGAAAACGGAAGCGGATTTGCAGCCCGAACAATTGGAGGCGACTTTTCTGAATTACGCCAAACGCAACGAAGAAAGTTTGGACAAACGCTTCGGAGTTAAATCCGGTAACGCCGTCAAGTTTATTACTTTAAAAGAAATTTGTTATTGCACTTCCGAAGGAAATATGACAATGCTGCACCTGACGGACAACACGCGTATTTTGTGTTCGGAAAACATGAAAAGTTTGAATAAGAAATTGCCAAGCTCTTCTTTTTACCGCCCGCATCGCCTGTTTTTGATTAACCTTTACCAAATCAAAGAGTACAATCGCGCGGAGGGCGGCTATGTCATCATGGATTGTGACGATGAAAAAAGGGTAAATATTTCACGGGGCCACAGTGCGGATTTTGCGGAAATCATGGACAGAATGCAACGAACGGGGCGTCCGTTTTAGGAGATTATGTTTAGGTGTTTAGGCGTTTAAAAGTTTAAAAGTTTAGCGGCGGTACGAGTCCGGAATGCCTACACCCTTCAACAACAAAAAACTAATTTTTTCAAAAAAACCATACCATATTATGTCAGATTTAGCAGCAATTTACCTCAAAAGCAACCTGCAAACCGCCGTCGATGCCGCAAAAAACCGCCTCCGCGCCGTACCTTCTTCCCAAACCGGTTATCTTTACGCGGGCATCGGTTTTTCAATCGAGACGCAGGGAGAAAACATCAATGATGTTTCCGTTTTCACCTTTTTGTACGGCAACGGTTTGAACGTCGCCGACGCCCGGCAGAGTATCGCCGTCATTCCCGACAGCTACGAAACGTTTGAAAATAACGCGTGGCAGACCCTGACCGGCTCTAAAGACAAACACCGCTTTGCTTTTTGGGACTACGCGGGCAACTCCGGTAACAATCCGAATGACGTGTATTTCGGCATCGACGCGGTCGAATACATTTTGCATTATTTCGATGCGGTCATGCTGTCGGGTGCAGAGGCAACGGCGGGGAACGGGGCTTTTGATTATGACAAAATGCCGTTATTAAAACTGGAAGGCAGAAACGCAAACCGGGAAAAATCCGCACACGTTTTACGCGCAACCCTCGGTCAACCTTGTCCGCCGCTGTGCGCTGATAAATCATAAAATAATTGCAAAGACTTTTACGAAAATACGGAACGAAAACGGGCAGATACCTCGCAGCGGGTATCTGCCTTATCGTTGTGTGTATAACCGGTCTGTCTGCGCAAAACACCGACCTGCAACTGCCGCTGTACACCCTGACGCCCGCCGAAAATCCGGACGACAATCGCTTTAATGCTTTTATCTTTCAAGACAGTAAAAAGCTGACCTGGATTGGGTCGATGTCCGGCGTTTATCGCTACGACGGTCTGAAAATGAAGCTGTACAAAACCGACGGCAAAACCACGGACGACAATGTGCAAAGCGATTTTTTTGAGGATAACGCTACGAATATTTGGTTTTCGGTCTATCAGGGTATTGTCTGCTACGACCGCCGGCGTGACTCTCTTTTTACCTATAAAGTTTATGACGAGACGGGTGCGCCTTTAGAAATAAATTACCGAATCATTCATTTGGAAGCCGCAACGGGAACGATGTATTTGCGCGCCGGAACTTTTCTGTGCAGCTTTAATATTCATGATAAAAAGAGCCGCATCCTGACCGCAACCGCGAGCCAACAGTACGGCGTCAGAACCGACACGGCGGGAAAAGTGACCGAAATATTAACGCTGCCGACGCGGGAGGCGGTCGATATGGAATTGCATAAAATTACCTCCGCCGAGACGCCGCCGCAATCTTCCTTTTTTCCCGTCTCGGCGGATGTAGGTGACGCTTTTCCGGGCGAGGGGCGAGAGTGGATTTTAAGAGACAGGCAGCAAATTTTATCTTTCGACCCGAGTCGGGAAATCAAGCAAAAAGTCCTTTTTTCCAAACCCGGTTACGAATTTATCGACGCGGATGTGCCCTCCGCCGGGGTGTTGCCGGTGACCGTCAAAGACCGGGGTTTGTTACTGCTCGATTTAAAAAACAAACAGCCGGACGGCGGTTTATCATCTAATGAATTTCCGACGACCTACAAGGAATATTTGCACCTGACCGGCGACAGTATGGTATGGCTGAGCGAGCCGAATCAAGGACTGCAATACGGTCGCCTGCGCCCTCGGATGTTTCACCGCATGTTTAGCGAGGTACTAAACGGTGATTTTTCCGTACAATCGCTTGCCGTCAACAAAGATTACGCGGTAGCTGCCATCGAAAAAAATCTGCTGCTTTTAAAAGATAAAGCAACGGGAGAAAACCTTCGTCTTTCGACCGAGGGCGTAGTGCATCAAGTCAAAATTTATCGCGGTAAAATTTTTGTGATTACCACGGAAGGTGTTCTCCTCTTCGATGAAAAGAAAAAGGCTTTGACAGCGGTCGCCAATCGTACGGCAGGCAATGCTTTTTACGGTTTGATACCTTTAAAAAACGGTCGTATTTTGCTGTCTTCCTATTCCGGAATGTCCGAAATTTTTCGCGCGGACAACGGAAAGTATTACATCGACGCCTGTCCGGAGTTTTCCGACATCAGCAATTTTGTCTTTAATTTCGGCATCGAAACCACCGACCGAAAACTGTACCTGCCGCACGAAAGCACCGATTTGTGGATTTATGACACCGACAAAAATTTAAGAGATAAAAAAATCCTTAAAACCGGCAGAACCCTTTTCAGCTTGACGGAAAGCGAACAAGAAAAAGGCGTGCTCTTGGCGGGCACCGATAAAGGCGTGCTGAAAATCATCGGCGACTCGCTCCTGCTGCCCGTCACCGACGTCGAAAATCGCCTGAGCGGCAAAGCAGTGTACGGCATCGCCGAAGACGCCGCCGGCACGTTGTGGCCGGGTACGGACAAGGGGCTTTTCGAGTACAATCCGCAGACCGGTCTTGCCCGGCAGTACGAAGAAATCGACGGATTGTGTGACAATAAATTTGCTCTGTACGAGTCCTGCGCCAAAGACGAAAACGGCTCGATTTATATGGGAACCAACGGCGGCGCACTGCATTTTCGCCCCGCAGAGGTACGCCCCTACTCCGTCCCTCCCGGCATTTTTGTCAGTTCTCTGCTGCTCAATGACGCCGAGCAAGTCGTCAATGCCGCCGGACTCGCAGAATTAACCCTCGACTACGCACAAAACACCCTGCTCTTCGACATTCGCGCCGTCGGTTATTACAAGCCCGAACGCACTAAAATCACCTACCGCTTAATAGGCTACGAAGAGACACCCGTCACCATCGACAACGGGCAGCAGATACGCTACGCCAAGTTGCCGCCGGGTCGTTATACGCTCACCGCACAGGCGACGGACGACAACGGTAAGCGGAGTCCGGAGTACCGTCTCGACCTTTCGATTACGCCGCCTTATTACCTGACGTGGTGGTTCTTTTTGCTTGCCTTAGCCTTCGTTGCTTTGCTGTTTTACGGTTTTTATTTAAATCGCGTCGCTAAAATCAAAAAGGAGGAAGAGAGAAAATCGGCGATGGCGGAACTCAAATTTCAGGCCTCCGACAATGAGATGAAAGCCCTGCGCGCGCAGATGAATCCGCACTTTTTGTTCAATTCCATGAACAGCATCAGGGCATTGATTTTGGAAGAAGATAATCTGAATGCTTCCGAATATTTGAGCAAATTTTCGACCCTGCTGCGCAGTATTCTAAAAAACTCGGAACTCAATCTCGTTTTGCTTTCCGAAGAGACGAAGACGTTGGAACTGTATCTGGAATTAGAATCTTTGCGCTTTGCCGATGATTTCAAATTTCGCATCGACATCGACCCGAGCATCGACACAGATTTTGTGCGCATTCCGCCGCTCATCATGCAGCCTTTCGTCGAAAATGCGGTGTGGCACGGTTTGCTGCCGAAAAAGAACGCCGACAAATTGCTGCACATCAGTATCGTTCGCCGCGAAGATTTTTTAATTTGTGAAATCGAAGACAACGGCGTAGGGCGTGATTACAAATTTGCCGACAAGCAAACTACCACCGAACACACCTCGATGGGTATCGACATCACGCGTAAAAGGCTGGAAAGTCTGTACCCCGAAAATCGTATGGAAATCATCGACCTGCGCGACGACCGCGGTCGTGCTCTCGGCACCAAAGTGCTGCTTACCCTGTTTGCGCCCGAGTAGGCGCATCTTTCGTTTTACCGCTTATCATTTTATACCTACCTTCCGGCAGGCGAGAACCGTCGCTTATACTTTCGCGCTTTTTTGGGCTAAACAAAGCCGTATGTTTGTGTCACACAAGGAGCCGATACGGACTTGTTGTTTAGGAGTTTTAGGCGTTTAATACCCTTGGCAGCTATACAATCAAACTTCTAAACCTATTTGAAAAAACCGTTTGAAAACAATCCCTGTAAATCATCGACCCCGTTAAATCAAGCCGACTCTGTAACCCCGAATTTTCTTATAATCCCGACTTTCCTTTTGTAAACCCCGATTTTCCTGCCTCTTTTTCGTCCGGACTCGATTTATTCCCGAATCGAGTCCGACGAAATTTTCCCGAAACCGAAAAAGATAACCTTAAAAACCTCGGTCTGCCGTCGGCGACTTGAAAAAGCCGCGCAACCGTTCGCATAACTCAATAGCCCGTTCTCGTTTTTGCAAATGACCAACCCAAAAAATCGGCTTTCCTGTAATCTGTATAAAATTCGGTTGCCCCCGGCAGCCGCCCCGAATGATCTTGTTTTACGCTGAAATGCTTTGCTCCGCTGTGAGTAAAAGCGTTTCGGTGCAAGACAAATTCCCCGTCTTTCCCGCTCTCCTTCGATAAGCCTACCTTTGCGTTTTTGTTGAAGCCCTCAAATCGCCGAACATTACCCGTCCACCGTCCACCGCAAAACCGTCCACCGTTATTATGGAAGAAGTCGATAAATACTCCGATGATTTTTTTGACGAAACCTTCGTCACTGCCGACCCCAAGCAAGACCCCGTCCGCTTGGATAAATTCGTATTGAATAAGACCTCGAAAGTCTCGCGTAATAAAATTCAAAATGCCATTCGTGCCGGTGCGATAACCGTCAACGGTAAAGAAGTCAAACCTAATTTCAAGGTCAAACCGGGTCACGTCGTGCGCCTCATCGTTCCCAAATATGACGATGCCGAAAGCGGTGTGCAACCTGAAGATATTCCGCTCGACATCATTTACGAAGACGACGATGTGCTGGTTATCAACAAGCCCGTCGGCTTGGTTGTGCACCCCGGCGTCGGCAACCGCACCGGCACTTTGGTCAACGCTTTGGCGCATTATTACAAAGACAAAGAACTGCCCGTCATGGAAGGTAACTCCGAAGACCGTGTCGGTTTGGTGCACCGCATCGACAAAAACACCTCGGGCATTTTGGTTATCGGCAAGACGGATTATGCGCTGACGCACCTCGCCAAGCAGTTTTTTAACCACACCATTTACCGCAGATACACGGCTTTGGTTTGGTCAGAACCGGAAGAAAACGCAGGCACCGTCGAACTACACGTCGGTCGGCACCCGAAAAATCGCACGAAACAAACCACTTTTTCCGAGCCGGAAGACAACAGCAAACACGCCGTAACGCACTGGAAAGTACTGGAGCGGCTTTACTACGTGACACTGATGGAATGCCGCTTGGAAACGGGGCGCACCCACCAAATTCGCGTACACATGCAGTCGCAGGGAATGCCGCTTTTTAACGACGAAAAATACGGCGGCGACCGCATCCGCAAAGGCACGGTGTACAGCAAATATTCCGCTTTTGTGAATAACTGCTTCGCCAAAATGCCGCGTCACGCCCTGCACGCCCACGCACTCGGTTTCGTGCATCCGCGCACCCGCGAAGAAATGCGCTTCGAGGCCCCGCTGCCCGAAGATTTTGCAAGCGTTTTAGAGGCATGGCGCGGGTACGTTGCCGACCGAAAGTCCAAAAACGTCATTCAATAGACACAGCATTTCACCGCCGGGCGACGTTCTCTCTTCGCGCGAAAATTGTACTTTTGCGCCCGCTTCCCGGAAAAGGTGAAGTCGAAATTTGTCTCAACGCACAAACAATATTCATAAAATGAAAAAATTCTTTTTCCTGCTTTTAGCTCTTCCTTTGGTCTTAACTTCTTGCACCAAAGATGACGACGACAGCCAATTTAACGGCGAAAACGACCGCGAAATCATTCTGCAATACTTGGCGGACAACAATATCACCGCTACCGAAACGGCACTCGGCACCTTCGTGCAAACCATAGAAGAAGGTACCGGCAATATGCCCTCCGCCAACAGCCGCGTAGAGGTGCGCTACAAGGGTCTTTACCTCAGTGACGAGGTGGTTTTCGACGAAACGGCCGATAATAATACCACGGAATTTAACATGGGCGGCGTCATCGCCGGCTTTCGTGACGGGCTGGAAACGATGCGCGTCGGCGGTACATCCGTTCTCTACATTCCTTCGCAATTAGGCTACGGTGCCAATCCGAGTAACAGCATCCGACGCGGTGCGATTTTGATTTTTGAAGTAGAATTGGTGGGGATTGTTTAGGTTGGTTTATGGTTTAAATCGGTTTATGGTTTAAATCGGTTTATGGTTTAGCCGGGAATTGTCCTCGTACAGACGCGGGAAAACGCGTCTCAAACGAAGGCTGATTTACAGCATTTTCCTTTCCCGTACAAATCCAAAATGCGCACGCAAATTAATTTTTGCGGGCGCATTTTTAGTAACGGCGACTTTCAAGTCGCCTAAATGAAAAAATCACTTTGCGACCGGCTGAAGCCGGCGGTCACGCAAAACGAACATTTTCCGCGAAAAAAATTGAAATCTCGTGTCTTTTTCCGTTATTTACGTCACAAATGCGAAAAACGGAAAACTGCCTTGTCATAAAGCGCATTTTTTTACAGGGAAAACTACAACATCAGCACCCCCCTGTCCTGCGGCAACTCTGAGGAAACAGACTTATTGCTTCCCGTCTCGGACGAACTCCGCATCGGTTTTCGACTTACAAAATATTGAAACACTTACGACCCTGCCAAACGGTAAAGACAGACAGCAGCATTGTCGGTACGGACAATATCGTA
>JAHDCG010000066.1 GCA_020629965.1 Saprospiraceae bacterium
TGAAACTCACCTTCGATTTAGCCCCGAATACCAAAGCCTTTTATCACCAAAATTAGTAACTACTTAGGTGTCTGACGCTGATATTGACAGAAAGCGAAAATATCGCAAATAAAATCTAAAATTAAGCAAAAATGAGCGTCTGACACCGATGATGATTAAAATCGGTGTCAGACACTTCTTACTCGCAAACCCTCGGTAAACATTAGCTTTTCCGCGGTCTGCTCGGGTTAAGTGTCAGACACCTAAACAATTACCAAAATTATAAAAAACATGAAAAATTCTTTACAAAATCTCCATACACTCGCTTTGCTTGCCCTCTTCTTTTGCAGCACACAAACCCTCTCGGCTCAACACTGTCCCGCCGGACAAGTCGAGGTGTTTTTTAACTTGACGGGCAGTACCGGCGGCGCGGTTCCGCGTCTCGGCATCGACACCGATAAAAACGGTACACCCGATAATTTTGTCAATATGTACGACGGCGCGGACTTAGCCGGTAATGCCGACGGCTGGTATCAATGCTCCGTTTGTTTGCCCGAAAACGAGCAAATCTGGTACATTTATACCTACGCCGACGGCAGTTGGGAAAATCAGGATTTGCTCGCCGACCTTTCTACCAAAACCTGTGCTAACGACAACTCTTGGGAAGGGAATCCCTGCTACGAGTGTCCTGTCAGAGGTCATTACGGTCCGAATTTTAACTTTGCGCAGCGCGTCTTGAACGTTGCCGCCGCCCCGCTCAATGTTCACGAAACCATCGGTCAGTGCCCCTCGCCGAGAACGACAAGCGGAGCTTATACCCACTACGAACCCCGCCTGATGAATGCTCTGCCCAATTCTTCTAACCTTACGACGGCAACCGACCGCACCCAAAGCGCAGACGGCTGGGTGACGTTTTGGAACGATGCGGGTACGGCAACGGACTTTAGCGACGACTACATTTTGTTTTCTATCGAAAACCATTTCCTCATGGTCAACGGGACTTATCAGCACTGGAATTTGCAAGTCAACCGCGCCAAAGTTAATACGCCGACAAATCCGCCGCTGGCACAATGGCACGCAAGCGACCCGGCGACTTTCATCAATAATCCCTCGGGCGGCGCGGCACGCATGACACGCTACTGGGATTACTTATGGGATAATGATTTGCCCGCCGACGTCGGGGTACGTTTTTACTACACCCAAGCCGAAGTTGACGAAGTGAACAACATCATCACAGCCAACGGCGGCACCGCTTTGACCGATGAGTCGGAAATGAGTTTGTATAAAGTGACAAGCGGCGAATTTCCGTGGGACATCGCCAATTTGGCTCCCGAAGACGTGCAGTTACTCGCTTACGACGGCGGCGCGACTTCCGTATCGCAGTTTGATTATGCAACCGTGGGCGGCGGCAGTTCGACCAAATATTTTGAATTTGAGGTAGCCGGCTTTTCGGGTGGCGGGGGCGGCGGTGTCAGCGGCGGCGAGTCATTTTTGCCGATAGAGTTGACAGAATTTAAGGCAAACCCCGAAGCCAAAGCCGTCAAACTCGCTTGGACGACCGCGACCGAAATCGACAACGATTATTTTGAATTGGAGCACAGTACCGACCGCAGTGATTTCTCCGTCATCGGCAAAGTCAGCGGCGGCGGTAATACCCACACGGAAACGAATTACGCATTTACGCACGACACGCCGCGCAACGGCGTGAACTACTACCGCCTGATCAGCACGGCATACGACGGCACGAAAGAATACAGCAGCGTTATCTCGGTTTCTTTTGCCAATGAAGGCAGATTGACGGTTTATCCTTCGCTCGTTGCGGGTGACTTTTTAAATATCGAGTTTATGGGTAATGAAACGCAAGTCACCGTTTTCAACCAAACGGGACAGGCGGTTTTGACACAGACTTTAGACATGACGGCGGGCAGCAATCGCTTGCAAATTGCCGAGTTGCCGGCGGGCGTTTACTATCTCACCGCGCAAAACAATAATGTGCGCGAGACGGTGAAATTTGTGAAGCGGTAAGTTTGCGAAGGAGTCTGACACTTTTCTAAGAAATGAAAAACAGACTTTGAATTAAACCGAAAACCAAAGCAAAAGTAAGTGTCTGACTCCTGTTTTTACAAACAGTCTTAAATTCCGGGAGTCAGACACTACTTTTTCAAACACTACGAAAATAGTTCATTTTTCGACCTTTTGCTAACCGTAGTGTCAGACTCCCTTATAATTTCCCTCACCGTTCCAAAAAAAAGTTATGCCGGCAAAACTGTTTCTCCTCTCTGTGCTTCTGTTGCTGCTGAGTTGTAATGATTTTTCTTCGTCAAAATCAACCAAAGCAGAAAACTCCGGAAAAGTAAAATCGGAAAATTCGCTGCAAGACACGGACGATTTGAACTTTGCGGAATTACTGCAAGGCGTTTCCGCAGAGAACATTTTGTACGACTCGACGGATTATTTTAACTGGGGTTCGTCAATCGTAAAAGGTGAAGACGGAAAATACCATCTCTTTTATGCACAGATGCCGCGCGAACACGGCTTTACTTCTTGGCTTAACGACGGTGTAATTTCTCGCGCCGTTTCCGATTATTCCGCCGGACCTTATGTGCATCAAGAGGTCGTTTTGCGCGGGCGCGGTTACGGTCATTGGGATGAAACGACGGCGCACAATCCTTGGATTCAAAAATACGACGGCAAGTATTATTTGTACTACATTTCCACCAATCACGGCGGCAGAAAACTGACCGAAGACGAACTGTACCAATCGCGTTACAAGTGGATTGACAATGAATTTCGGGCGTTGGTCAGAGAGAATCAGCGTATCGGAGTAGCCGTTGCCGAAAGTCCCGCCGGTCCGTGGCAGCGTTTTGACCGCCCGCTCGTCGAACCCGGCGGTCCGATTGCAACCATTACCTGCAACCCCGCCGTCACGCGCCGACCCAACGGCGGCTATATCATGTTAGTCAGAGGAGATATGCCCGACACTACGGAACTCGTGCGTCACCAAGCGGTCGCCCTCTCCCCCGCCCCGACCGGTCCGTGGACTATACAACCCAAAGCCGCTGTCAGCTATATGAATGCCGAAGACCCCGCGTTGTGGTACGATGCAAAGCGCGAACGTTACTACGGCATTTACCACGGTTTCGGATATATGGGTTTGATAACTTCGCTCGACGGGCTGAATTGGAAGAAGGCGCGGCACTACAAAATCATGGATTTGGCGTACAAAAATGCAGCGGGCGAAACGGTCGAAGTTGCCCGCATGGAACGCCCGTTTTTGTACCTCGAAGACGGAAAACCGACGGTGCTGACGGTTTCGATAAAATTAGAAAGCGGAGAATCTTATTCGATGTTTATTCCTCTGCGAGTACCGAATTAAAAAACCTAAACGTCCGCCGCACGTGCCGCTGCCAATATGACCACTCGTGACCGCCGGCAAATTCTGCGTAGGTGTGTCCGATTTTAGCATCGCTAAGCTGTCGGTGCAACAGGCGATTGCCTTCGATTAAGTCGTCTTCCGTACCGCAATCAAAGCGCAGGGCGGGCAGGCGGTCGCGGTTCTTTTTCATGGCGTCGATGACCTGCGGAAGGTCGCAATTTTCCGTATAGTCACTCAACGGCTCTTCGACAAAAAGCGACATTTCTGCTAATTTTGTAATCGAACTGTGTCCCGAAATTGCCTTAAATTTTTCGGAAAAACGCGCCCCCAGCATCAGCGCGCCGTAGCCGCCCATACTCAGACCACCGATGCAGACTGCCGAACTATCGCTCGCCTGTGGAATATTTTCGCGCACAGCGGTTATCACGTCTTCACAAATCCACGCCGCAAAATTTTTTTGATGGTGCGCAAAATAGGCCGAGCCGTCACCCCACAGCCCGTCGGAGGGCATGGCAATTACGGCAGGTTCGATGTCCTTGTTTTGCATCATTTCAGCGGCGGTTTTAGCGGCACCGCCTTTCATCGCCCATATCCACGCGCTGCCGTACACGCCGTGCAGCAGGATGTAAATCGGCAGGTCAGTTGTGCCTTCCGCGACCTCGGGGACGTAAAGGCAGATGTCGCCGCGCCCGCGCAGGTTGGGGGTTTTGACGGTGAGGAAGCGGAGTCCGTCGGACTCGTAGGCGGGGTCGGATAGTTCGATGGTTCGGAAACTGCTCATGATGTTGTGGGTTTAGAGGTTGGGGAGCAGAGTGACTAATCTTTTGAAAGGTTAGTCACTCTTTTTTCTCGGTTATTTTCTAATCAAAAACGATTACCCCTTTTGCATTTTTGCCCGACAGCATATCGTCAAATGCCGTTTGCAAATCCTCCAAGCGGTATTCGCGGGTTATCATTTCGTCTAATTTCAGGTCGCCTTTTTTGTACAAGCGCATCAATTTCGGAAAATCAATCTGCGGGCGACACTTGCCGTACAGCGGATTGATGTAGATTTTGTCCCATTCAAAAAGTCGCATATCAATCGTAATTTCTTCTTCGATGCCGCTGACCTGTACCGCCGTGCCCGCGTTGCGAATCATCGCCAAAGGTGCCGCGCCCAAAGCGGGTACCGCCGTGCATTCAAAAGCGTAATCCGCTCCCCTGCCGCCGAGCATTTCCTTAATTTTTTCGGCGGTTTGGGTCAATCCCGTATCGTTTTTGTCCGCCAAAAGGGTATCCGTTGCGCCGAATTGCGTTGCCAATTCCAACTTGTGCGGATTGATATCGACGGCGATAATGCGCCCCGCGCCCGAAATCGCACAGGCATTTATCACATTTAAACCGACACCGCCGCACCCCAAAACCACCGCCGAGCTGCCCGCCGCCAATTTTGCCGAATTGACCACCGAACCGTAGCCGGTCATCACGCCGCAGCTCACGATTGCCGCCGCCGAGTAGTTGAGATTTGCTTTGTCGGTTTTCACCAAAGCCGAGGTCTTGACCAAAGCGTATTCGCTCAAAGTGCCCAAATTAAAAGAGCGTTCAATAGGTTTTCCGTCGTATTGCGAACCCGCCAAATGCGCGTGACCCGGCGTGTAGCCGTTGCCGCCCGCCGTGACGGGGGAGTTGTTTTCGCAAATGTGCTGATTGCCCTCTTCGCACTGAAAACAGGTCATGCAGGGCGTCGCCCAGTTCAAAATGACCGCATCGCCGACCGCAAAATCAGTGACGGCACTGCCGACTTGCTCGATGACGCCCGCGCCCTCGTGTCCCATGATGATGGGTTTTCCCCAATGTAAGGAATCGTAATCGGTGTGACACAGTCCGGCGGCTTTCATCTTGACGATGACTTCGTCCGGTTGCGGGTCGGCGATTGCTGTGTTTGCTATGATGAATTTTCCGTCGCCGGTGGCGATGGCACTTCTTGCTGTTAAACTCATGTTTGGTTGTCAGTTGTCGGTTGTCAGTTGACCGTGGCGAGGTGTCTGACACTTGATTAAATCAAAAATCGTAAAGCTATGATTATCAGTAAATTATGCTAAAAAGTGTCTGACACCGGTTATCGGTTTTCAAGTAAAAGGGTAAAGGTGTCAGACACTCCCTTTTGCTTTACTTTTTATTTTATTCGCAATTTCACTGCTGTCGTTTGGGTCAAGTGTCAGACACCTTTAGGAGATTCGCGGGCTTAAAAGGTTCGTCGGCGTTTGCCAATTTCGCTTTGTCGATTCTTTGCCCGCCTTTGATAAATTTCGTTCCTAAAACGAATGCTTTGCCGTTATTGACCGCATCGACTGCCAAGAGTTTTTCGCCCGAAAAATACCAAACCGAAAAGCAGTTCACTTTGTCGGCTTCCGTTCTGACGATTGCTTCCGTATGTCCTTCCGATAAGCCGACGATTTGTAATTTGACATCGTACTGATCGGACCAAAACCACGGAATTGCATCGTAAACCCTCTCCTTTTCGCAAATTGAAGCGGCCGCAACTTTGGCTTGGTCAACGGCATTTTGCACCGACTCCAAGCGCAAAAAGCGGTCGTAATGCACATTGTGATGAAAGGTGCAATCGCCGACGGCGTAAATATCGGGGTCGTTTGTTTGCGCAGCCGCGTTGACTTTAATGCCGTTTTCTATATTCAGCCCGGCGGCTTGCGCCAATTCGACATTAACACGAATACCGACACCGACGACCACCAAATCTGCGAGGTAAATCGAGCCGTCCGCGCATTTTATTTGTCCGTTTTCAATGGCGGTGACGTTTTTTTCGGTTAATATATCGACGCCGTTTTCGGAGTGTAATTTTTGAAAAAAATCGGACATCACCTCGGTCGTCACCCGCGCTAACAGTCTGCTTTCTCTTTCTAAAACGGTGACTTTCGCCCCCGCTTTATGCAAGGAAGCCGCCGTTTCCAAACCGATGTAACCGCCGCCGATAATGACGACTTGCTTGTTTTCGGAATCTTTTAAAGCCTTACGAATGTCGGAAGCATCCGCCGCCGAGCGCATCGGAAAAACGTTGTTATGCGCGGACAAACCGGGTAGGGGCGGCAGCAAAGGACGCGCACCGACGGCAAGTACCAATTTGTCGTAAGTGATTTTCTCACCCGTTTTCAAAGTGACGTCTTTAGCTCTGCGATTGATAGACGCGACGGTCTCGCCGAGGCGCAGGTCGATGTCGGCAATCCCGTAGCTCTCCGCCGTTTGCAGCAGTTTGCGGTCGGCATCTTCCGGGTCGGTGAGGTAAGTTTTGGACAGCGGCGGGCGATGGTACGGCAACTCCGGGTCTGCGTCGAGCAGGACGATTTTACCCGTCCAACCTTCTTTACGCAGCGCAAAGGCGCAGGTGACTCCGCCGTGGCTCGCGCCGATGATAAGGACGGTTTTTTGCATGGCTGTTTTTGTAATTTTATTCTTCTCCCGCTACTTTTAATACAAGTCCGTCGGGGGCATCGGCTACGTTGATTTGACAGCAAAGGCGGCTGTACTCGTTGACGTTGTCGTCAAATTCGAGCATGTCGTTTTCGATTTCGCCGGGTTTGCCGACTTGCTTCATAAACTCGGGCGCGACGTGTACGTGGCAGGTAGCGCAGGAGCAAACGCCGCCGCAGTTACCTTCGATGCCTTTGATATTATTGGCAACGGCGAGTTCCATGACGGAGCCGGAGCTGCCTTCGAGAGTGACGGTTTCGTTGTCGGTGGTGATGAAGGTTATTTTTTTCATTGTTTTGTTTTTACTTGTTAAATCTCATTTCCAACTTATCAAACCCGACTTTGCGGTCGAATTTTCCCCACTGTTCGATGTTGTCTTTGTGGTCTAAAATTTCCATATAGCCGACCTTTTTTGCTAAAGTCGTCAGCAGCACTTTGAGTACCTGTCGGGCGTGTGTGGCGCCGAGGCAGTTGTGGTGACTAAAGCCGAATGCGACGTGCGGATTGACTTTACGGTCGAGTACGACTTCGTTAGGATTTTCGAAAACGGCGGCATCCCGATTGGCGGATGCCCAACAAAGCGAAACGCGGGTGTCGGCTTTTGCGGCGTGTTCGCAGACGTGTGTGTCTTCGGTCACGATGCGCCCCATGTGCGTGAGCGGGGAAAAATAGCGGACGAGTTCTTCGATGGCGCGGGGGGTGATTTCGGGTTGTTCGCGCAGCAATTGCAAAGAGTCCGGATGTTCGGCAAAGTAGGCAACGGAGTTGGTCACGGCATTGATGACCGTGTCCCGACCGCCGGCGAAAGTGAGGATGATGACGCCTTTTACTTCTTCTTTGGTCAGCTTTTTTCCTTGTACTTCGGAGGCGAGCAGCAAGGAATAAAGGTCGTCGCTCGGTTTGGCGGCAGCGCGTTCGATTTCGCGGTCGATGTAGTCGTACAGTGCCGTTGCCTTGGAGCCGTCGAGCGGGTTATCTTCGCTGCGGAAGACGTGTGTCCCCCACCCTATCCACGTTTCGGCTTCCGTTTCGGGCACGTTGAGTAACAGCGTCAGAGCGCGGGATTGCAGAGGCAGCGCAAAATCGCGGATGACTTCTGTCTTATCCTTTTGCAACACCTCCTCGACGGCTGCCTCGATTTGTCGGGTCAGTGCCGCTTCGTATTCCTCGTTTAAGGGGCGACGAAACCACTCTTCCACAAGTTTGCGGTATTCTGTGTGCAGCGGCGGGTCGGTCTCAAACGGAATTTGGCGCGTATCACGGATATGCACTTCGGAAGGCACGACGATGCGCCCGGGTGCCGCGCCCGATTGAAAGGTCTGCCAATTGTGTGCAGTGCGGCGCACATCTTTGAGGCGCAACAGCATGGTGACGGGGTCGTTTTGGTCGTCGATGGTGTGGTGACCGATTTGCTCTCTTGTCTTTTGAAAAGGATCCGGGAAGGTGCTTTTTTTCATTGGTTGGATTGAGACTTTGGACGTTAGATTTTAGACGTTAGACTGTCCCCTCTGAATGTTTGTGGTTGAGGTGACTTAATTAAGAGGTTTGACATTTTCTCTTACTTAACGGGGCAAAATTCCGTCTTTCTTTTGGTAAATACATTTCCTTTTTTAGCCAAAAAGTAAACTATTCTGTCGCATTTATCTTATTTTTGATTTTCACAAGGCAAAATAAATAACTAAAATGCAACTCATTACAAATTTCGGCAAAATGCTTGTGCTGATTAACTAATCCTCAATGTCGAAACCGACCATCAACTATCAACTATTTCATGGATGCAATTTTAGAAAAGATAGAATTGAGTCAAGAGCGGTCGATTCACGCTTTTCGTCATACCAAAAAAGACTTTATCACGCCGTGGCATTTTCATCCGCAGCACGAGTTGACTTTTATTGAAGAGAGTAAAGGCACGAAATTTATCGGGGATTTTGTGGGCAGCTACGAACCGGGCGAGTTGGTTTTACTGCGCTCGAATTTGCCGCACTGTTGGAAGAATTTTGCGGAGCAAGAGGCAAAAGCGATTTCGACGGTGATACAATGGAATAAAGGAATTTTTGCGCGCGTGCCCGAATTACACGGTTTTTTCGAGTTGATAAAAACCGCATCCAAAGGCGTAATTTTCGAGAAAAAAGCGGTCGGCCCTCTCCTGCCGCTGTTGTTAAATTTGCCGAATAAAACGGGCGCGGATTTATACCTCGGTCTGCTGACGGTTTTGACCGGATTGGCGAATTGCCCTTACCGAACACTCTCCGAGGCAAGCTACACCGACGATCTGCCGACGGAATACGGGACGCGCATGGCGAAAATTCACGATTTTATTGAAAAGCATTATGCACGCAAAGTCTATTTGAAAGAAGCGGCGGACTTAGTGAATATGTCGGAGCAGTCCTTTTCGCGCTTTTTCAGTAAGATGTTGCACCGTCCTTTTTTCTCGTTTTTAAACGAATATCGAATAAATATGTCTTGTCGGATGTTGATTGACACCGACCGCTCGGTTTCGGAAATCGGGTATGATTGCGGTTATGATTCATTGCCCTTTTTCCACAAACAGTTTAACAAATTTAAGGGAATTTCGCCGGCGCGGTTTCGGAAGAAATATAAAATCTGAAAGCGAAATGTCCGGTTACGTCCGCAAATTTCGGACAAAACACATAGACATAAGCTATACAAAAACAAATTCGGGTCTTGCGGTCGGGTTTTGCCCGTTTGCTGTGTTTATCATTGCCGCTTTATCGGGTCTTCCCTGCGGGAAGATTTTTTTATGTACAGAAATGCGGAAGGAATTAAGACCAATTTTCGGCTTGTTGTTTCTACGGCATTCGACAATAATAACGAAAAAGCAAAATGAAAAAAGTAGTCACTTTCGGAGAAATTATGCTCCGTCTTACCCCTCCGGGTTGGCAAAGATTTTCGCAGGCCAATCAATTTGATATTATCTACGGCGGCGGCGAAAGTAACGTCGCGGTTTCTTTAGCTAATTACGGCGTACCCGTCGAATTTGTCACCCGTTTGCCCGAAAACGACTTGGGAGAATGCGCGCTGATGGAAATGCGCAAACGCAACGTAGGTACAAGGCATATCGCGCGCGGCGGCGAGAGACTGGGTATTTATTTTTTGGAAATCGGGGCGGTCAGTCGCGGTAGTAAGGTGGTGTATGACCGGGCGCATTCGGCAATGTCCACCATCGAGGCGGGCATGATTGACTGGAAAACGGTGTTTAAAGATGCGTCTTGGTTTCACTGGACGGGTATTACGCCGGCTATTTCGCAGGGCGCGGCGGATGCGTGTCTGGAAGCGATAAAAATTGCGAATGAGATGGGCGTCACCGTTTCGACGGATTTGAATTACCGGAAAAACTTATGGAATTACGGCAAAGAACCCGGTGAGGTCATGCCGGCTTTGGTAGAAGGCTGCGACATCATTTTGGGCAACGAAGAAGACGCGGAAAAGCACTTCGGGCTGCACCCGGAAGGCGTGGACGTGACGGCGGGTCACGAGGTGGACGCCAAATCTTACCTCTCCGTTTTGCAGCAGTTGATGCAGATGTTTCCGCGCGCGAAAAAAGTCATCACTACCTTGCGCGGCTCGATTAGTGCCTCGCACAATACCTGGTCGGGTGTACTCTATGACGGCGAAACACTTTTTGAAGCGCCGACTTACGACATCACGGACATCGTGGACCGGGTAGGCGGCGGCGACAGTTTTATGGGCGGTTTGATTTACGGTTTGCTGGAATACCCGAACGACGACCAACGAGCGTTGAACTTTGCGGTAGCGGCATCTTGCCTGAAACATACGATTTACGGCGATGCGAATTTGGCAACGATTGATGAAGTAAAAAAATTGATGTCCGGTGATGCGAGCGGGCGGGTAGCGAGATAAAAACGGGTGTTTATTTGTTGATGTGTTTATTTGTTTATCCGACTTTTAAAGTCAAAGCAGACAAATAAACAGATAAGCGAATAAACGAACAAACAACAACATAATGGCAAGATTTAACAGAATAGAAGTTGCTCTGAAAATGAAAGAACAGGGCATGGTTCCGCTTTTTTACGAAGGTAATATAGAAACGGCGAAAAGATTGGTGCAGGCGTTGTACGACGGCGGTGCGCGGTTATTGGAGTTCACCAATCGGGGCGATTTTGCGCACGAGGTTTTTGCGGATTTGAGTAAATATGCGGCAAGAGAAATGCCCGATTTGATTTTGGGTGTCGGTTCGGTCACGGACGCGGGCGCGGCGAGTCTTTACATGATGCTTGGTGCGAATTTTATCGTCACACCCGTATTGCGCGAGGACATTGCGGCGGTTTGCAATCGGAGAAAAGTGCTGTGGTCACCGGGCTGTGGCAGCTTGACGGAGATTACGCGAGCGGAAGAATTGGGTTGTGAAGTCGTTAAATTATTTCCGGGCAGCACCTACGGATCGGGCTTTGTGAAAGGCGTCATTGCGCCGCAGCCCTGGACGAATATCATGCCGACGGGCGGCGTTTCTCCGGACCCGGAAAATCTGCGGGCTTGGTTTGCGAGCGGTGTGTATTGCGTCGGTATGGGTTCTAAACTGATGATTAAGACAGCGGACGGAGCTTACGATTTTGCGAAAATCGAAAAGTTGACGCGGGATACTTTGGCTTTGATTGGGGAGGTCAGAGCTTGATTTTATTCGGAACCACACTTTACAGGGCTAGTGCTTTTTATAACTAACCGTAATACAAGCATTGCATTTCTAAAAGTGAATTAGGTCAAATGCACTTTTTCGGCAAAAAACAGCAGGACTTTCAAAAAGAACTGTCACCGTAATTATATTGCTGCTTTCGCTATCGTTTACATTTTCCTTTACATAGTTTGTCGTATCGAATTGTCGATTTTGCCGGGCGTCGGTTAGGCGATGCTTCTAAGTATCTGAGTTCTGCAGGTTTCGGAAGATTTGTCTCTTATTTATTGCGTGAGAAACTTTACATCGCTTCAAAAATGCGAAACTGCAATTACTCGCCCGGCAAAATCAAAAGCGGATTGCGGCATTGGATGTAACCGATACGAAGCAACTGCGGAAGTTGCTGAAAGTGCAGATGCGGATTGAGGAGATGTTGCGGGAGTCAGAGAAAACGCAAAGTTGATAATATACTTATCAGCAAAAAAAGGTTATCCTGAAAACCTTTTTTCAGGATAACCTTTTTTCAGGAAAAATTCAAAGAGTAGCACGGATGACCCGCAGGACATATTCGTACAACTTTTCATCTTCTTCCATTGCCCTTATTTTCAATCTTTTGTGTTCGCTCTTCGGTAAGTCCACCGTCACTCTAATTAACTCTTCTTTTTTCGGTTTGGCCTTAGGTACGGTTTTTCTTTTGGGTGCAGTCTTTTTCTCGGCGGATTTATTAGGCTCTGTCTGTACTGCTACTTTACCGGCTTCGACATCTACCTTTTTATTAAAATCAACGCTGTCGAGCGATTCGAAGGAAATATTCTTTTTAACGGGCGTTTTCTTCTTAATTGCCATGATGTAGTCTTTTTTAAAGTGATTTGATGATACGGATAATGTCATTAACAAAGTCAATCATTTCCGACTTGGCTTCTCGGGAAGAATACTCGACCACTCCCCTGCCCTCGAAAGTCGCGTCTTCATATCCGGCTAAGTTCCGGATGACCGTAGAGATAACCCGTTCTCCAAAGTTTTCGCGCATCATTTCGATAACTCCTTTTTGTTTCGGTTTTCCTCGGTCGTGCAGGTTGACGGCAAAATAAAGCGGCACTGCTTTATCTTTAGTCACTTCCAAGGCTCTCACCTTCCGGATAAACTGATTGACCGTATTTATTTCTTGTTGACCTTTCGGAGTAATCGGCGCGATGACGAGATTACTCATGATGATGATACCGTCGGAAATCGGGTCGGTGGACGGCGGACTGTCAATAATAACTACATCGTACCTTTCGTTTAAATCTTTTATTTTGAAAGGAATATCGTCTTTGTTCGTTTCCTGAAATACTTTGACCTGCGGCAGTTCAGGGTCTTCTTTTCTGATTTTTCCCCAAGCGGCCGAGTTTCCGGTTTCATCCGCGTCGAGAATACAGACCGTTTTACCGGCGTGCGCGAGGCTGACTGCGATGTTTTCGCTGAGAGTCGTTTTTCCGACACCGCCTTTGTAAGATGTAAGTGCAATTATCATAAGTATGATGTTTAAATTATTTTTAAGCCGCAATAATACGAAATCCTTTTTTCAGGAAAAACGTTTTTCATACTTTCAGTTTTACCTTTTTTCAGGTAAAAAGGTTTTAGGTTACAAATTTTGCCCATACCCTTTTTTCAGCTTTTCAGGTTTCCAGGAAAAAAGGTTTTCAGGCAATTTAATAAAACATTTTGCTGTTTACCTTTTATCAGATTTTCAGGAAAAAAGGTTTGCAGTTTGTCAAAAGGAAACGGACTTCGGGATAAGTCATTTTAATAAGTGTCTTTTGCTCTCGGTTTATCATTCAAAAGCAACATCAGGTAAACCTCTTTTCAGGAAAAAAGGTTTTCAGGAAAAGGCTCTGTTTTCAATTTTTATTAATCAAAAAGGTTTTCAGGTTTACCTTTTTTCAGGTTTTTAGTTTAAAAGGCAATATCAAAATCAATTTTTCAGTATTACAGTTTTTCAGTTTTTCAGGTAAAAAGGTTTACCTGAAAAACTGACTGTTTGATTAGAAGAAAAAATCTATCGGATGATTATTGAGTCGGAGAACGAACCGGTTTTTATCAAAAAAAAAGCGATGGTCGAAAAAAAAGCATGATAAAAAAATTAGGCGATTTAAAGCACTAAAAAAATCCGAGTTATGCAGTTATGTGAAATCAGGTAAAAAATGCCTTCAAACAGCTTGAAGCATGAGATAAACGGAAACGGGAATTATATTTCTTACTCATAGAACCAACGAGAACAAAAATCATTCTTCAATTTAAACAAAATCGACCTGAATACCTGAAAAAAGGTTTTCAGTATTTCAGGTATTCAGGCAAAACTTATCATTATTCGGAAATTTTAAAAGTACAGGCATCAGCGAAGTATTGTATTCAATTTCGGAAAGACAATGAGAGAAAAAGTCCGTTAGCTTAATTCGAGTTACATCACTGCTGCGGTTGAAAAGAGGGGGGCGGCCGGAACTCGGGGGAGATTTACATATTTCATTGAGAAGAAGTGAGACTGTTGTGCCTAAAAAAGAAAAAGATTTTTTTAAAATCATCGTAAATTCTTTTAAGACTTTTCTTAAGATTCTTTTTTTTTAAGATTTTAACAACGCCGGAAGTCAAGCAGGCAAAGGCTTTCGACTCCATAATGCCTACAATATCAGGGTTAAAAGCCTACAATTTCAGGGTCGGATGCCTACAATATCAGGGTCGCAAATGCCTACAATATCAGGGTTAAAAGCCTACAATTTCAGGGTCGGATGCTAAAATATGCTTTTTCGACTCTAAAAGCCTACAATTTCAGGGTTGAATGCCTACAATTTCAGGGTCAAAGGACTGATTAATCCTTTAAAAGCCTACAATATCAGGGTTAAAAGCCTACAATGTCAGGGTTACAGCCCGATTGTGCCGTGAGTCCGGTGAAATCGTCTTGATTTTACTGCTGTTTCGGGAATTGCGGATAAATTTTCGCCGTAATTTTTTTTGCTTGAATCTTTATATACAAAATTTTTAATTTTATGACCTCAGAAATGCAGTTTTATGCTTTAAAGCCTACAATTTCAGGGTCAAAAACCGCGACATCGGACTCAATGCCTATATATACAGGGCAGAGAAAAAAACGGCACGGGAAGAAGAGTCAAGAGAGATTTAAAATCCAAAATTATCACGTAGAATCCTTACGACAGTTGACTTTCTTAGTTTAATACCTACAATTTCAGGGTCGATATTATCAAATTTTTTCGATAAATTTCAAACGATAACCGACCGCTGAATAAAAAATTAAACCTACATTTGAACTTTGATTGTAGGTTACGGCAAAACAAACCAAAGTCAGCATTATGGAAGATTTATTTAAAAGAAGCGAAATAGCCCGTTTTACCAATGATTTTGCCCGCAATGCCGAAATCGGTTTTACGGAAGCAAGACAGTTGTTACTGTTCCTGGCTTTAGTCAGCCAAACCAATCCGCAAGACGAAGGGGAGGAAATGACCGGGATATTGAATGTGCGTGAGATAGAAAGGTTAATCAGAAAAAAGGGGGCAAAGAAATCCGGTAATTTTTATAGTGAGATAAAGATTTTTATCGAGAAAATGTTGATGAATAATTATGTGCGGTTTTCTCCGAGTGTGGATGACAAAAATGCGAAGAAATATCTGAAGGATTACGGTGTTATTTTCGACCGTTTGCAAGTTATGCAGGGAGGCGAAGGAACCTTTTATCAGTATCGTTTTCACGAAGACATGCGTCCGCATATCAAAATGTTGAAGGAAAACTTCGTTAGTTTGGCTATACCGAAGGGTATGAGAAGCGGTCACGGCATTCGATTTTTAATGTTGGCAAAATCGCATCACAGCCGGGTCAGAGCGTTTAAAAAAGTGTCTGTATTGGAGATTGCCATCACCGATTTGGTAAGAATTTTAGGCATAGAAAACAAATATCCTCGTTTTAACAACTTGAAAGTGAGGGTAATCGAACCGATGATTAAAGAGGTCAATAACTCCGGTTTGTTGCGGGTACAAAAACACGAATACATCAGAACGGGCAGGTCGATTAGTCACATCAAGTTTAATCTGACGGACGGAATTTTGACCGAAGAACGTAACCGACTCGGTGCGCCCGATGTCAAGCAAACCCCGGCAAAACGAGAAAAAGCCGGCTTCGTACCGACTTCCGAAGATGAACAGCAACTGAAAAGAGGGCAATATTTGGCGTATAAATTTTTGACCGAAAAGGGATGTATTCCGGGTATAGTACATCGGCAAATTGTGGTAAAAATGCCTTCGAGTGAGTGTCTCGGTTGGGAGGATGTATATATCGAGAATGCGTGGGGTCGTTTTGAAAAAGGAACTAAACACAGCGAGAAGAAAGGTAAAGCCGGTGCTTTTGTCAAGTGGTGGATGAACGGCGAATTCAAAGATCGACATTTTTCGGAGCTGATAGAGGAATTGGTAGCTTATAAAAAAAAGGTAAGAAACGATGACCCGAAACGTTGGGAAAACAGAATGAAGGTGCAGGATATGACCAATTCGGAGTTTATGGCTTGGTATGAGGAGGAGAAGAGAAATTTCAAAAAGGAGAGGGAGTAGATTGTATTGTAATAACCGCCGGAAAATACTCCGGAATGAAGGTTTGTTTTTGTCAGTTGTCCGAGTAAATCGGACAACTGAAAACAGAGACCGCAACGGTAAAAAGTGTACGACGGACTGTGCCGGCACAGAGGTAATTTTCCGAACTTTTCAAGTCGTTCCGTCTTCCGATTTCCGAAACTAAACATTAGGGCGTACTAATGTTTGAATATTGACGGTTAATCAATAACGGTCGAAGTTATCGCGGTCGAAAAATTCTAATACTACTATGTGTAGTAATTTTTAAAGCGAAAAGTACAGATAAACAAAGTTTCTAAAGGGGTTTCCCGGATTACTTCTAATTCGGGGGAATTAGAATTTATAAAAGTTTTTTACAAACTTCGGAGAAGAAGAGTAAAATATCGCTCCCCGGGACATACACCGTCTCTTTTTCGCAAAAGCTAATATATATCCCTCAAAAAAGGAAGAAGGCAGCCTCCTACAAACGAAACAAAAAAAATCAAAAGAACGTGCGTGAGCTACAAGTACTTTTGAAAGATAACGAAGGGCTGATGATGAGACTTTTGAAATCAGTTATGTAAATCTCTTTTCGAGAAAAATGCGGGAGCAACTAAGTTGCTCCTTTTTTTATGCACAAACTCTTTTTCTAAAAGGGATAAATTACTTTTTTAATGTTTTCTTTAAAATGTAAGTATTGGAAAAGTAAATTTTTACCGATGTTAAAATACTTCGCATTTTCAGCAGAAAGAATCAACGAAAAGTAAATCTTACCTTAAATATTATATTTTATTGATTTTCATAATCATCTGAATGTCCACACCTTGACAAGCAATCATGATTATGATATGACAAATATCGTAAAATTTAACCGTCTTGTCAACATTATTTGTAAATTTATGTCTAATTGATAAAGTAACTTGCTAATTTTTTTTACAGTCAATACGATGAACCACTATTTTGAATTTCTAAGTTTTATACTAACATAGTTGACAATATCATGAATCCCGAAATTTTCCCCGACCGTCTCAAATCAGCCCGGCTGATTAAAGGATGGTCACTGCGCGAACTCGCTGCCCGCATCGGCGGCATAGTAAGTATCAACTCTCTTTCCCGCTACGAAAAAGGCATCATGCTGCCGGGTGAAGATATTTTCACGGCTTTATGCGAAGCTTTGGAAGTGCCTTCCTCTTTTTTCGACCGACCGGTAGTAAATCTAAAAGAAGTAGAATTTCGCAAACTCACCAAGCTGTCTTTAAAAAAGCAAAACCAAATTCGCGAAGATGCTGCGGATTTTCTGAGTCGCTACGTCGAGTTGGAAAAAATTATGGGTATCTCGCAACGATTTGTAAATCCGTTTAGTGAAAAACCCGTCATCAACGGAAGAGATGATATAGAACGCTACATCAAGGAATTACGAAAATTGTGGAAAATCGGTACCGACCCGATACACAATGTCACCGAACTTTTGGAGTCCAAAGATTTAAAAGTGCAGGAAATCAGTGTGGATGAAAAATTTGACGGGATGACTGCTATGGCGGATTACGAAGGAGAAACACACTATATAATCGTCATCAATACCTTCGACCGACCGGCGGTGCGCAAGCGATTTACCTGTCTGCATGAGTTGGCGCATTTGCTTTTTGACTTTAGTAAAATTTCCACAGAGCGCGATAAGGAAAACTTGTGTCACCATGCAGCGGGGGCGATGTTACTACCTGAACCGGAATTAAAGCGTTTTTTCGGTGAGAAAAGAAAGTCTATCAATATTCGAGAACTGGTTACAGTAAAAGAACAAGCGGGTATCAGCTTAGGAGCTATTTTGTTTAGAGCACAATACTTCGGAATTGTTTCAGAGTCTTATGCCAAAAATCAATTTAAGTTTTTCAGTATAAAAAAGCGGAGAAATTCAACTGAACCCGGCAACTACTGTGTCCCCGAACAATCGAACCGAATGACTCTGCTGCTGTACCGAGGCATTGAGGAAGGTATCATCAGTGTTTCCAAAGCGGCTCATTTATCGGGTATGACGACCGAAGAATTTTTGGAAAGCCCCATCATCTAATCTAATCATTTTGACTCCGAAAATCATTGCGGTAACCGATGCGAGTGTCTTTCTTAGACTCGGAAGCGGTCATACTCACCAATGACAAAGCTATCCGCAAAAAATGTAAAAAGCTCGATTATAATTTTCACGGCTTATTATGGGTGTTTGACGAGTTTGTTTGTCAGAGAAGGACTTTTCGATAATCTCGGCGTGGCGGATATGGCGGAACAGTGGCTGACCGTTAACCCTTGGGCACCGAAGCGGGAAATTGAGAAGTTTTGTCGAGAGCGAAGAGGGGAGGGGTGAACAATTTCTCCGGAATAATACTTTACATTATTTTCTCACAAACCTCACCCCTCCGTCACCTCCACTATCTCCCGAAAACTCTCCAGCCCCGCTTCCAAATTCTCGATAATCTCCGCCGCCGGTACATCCGGGTCGGGCAGGTTTTCCAAATCCACCAGACTCTTATCTTTCAGCCAAAAGATGTCGAGGTTGGTCTTATCGCGGGCAATGATTTCTTCATAAGAAAACTTGCGCCAGCGACCGTCGGGGTTTTCCTCCGACCGGGTCTCCGTGCGTTTGTGTCGATTTTCGGGATTGTAGAGCGTGATAAAATCGCGTAAATCTTCCAAGCGCAGCGGACTCTTTTTGAGCGTGTGGTGGATATTGGTCCGGTAGTCATACACCCATACATCCTGCGTCCAAGCCGTTTTGGAGGCTTTACGGTTGTCGAAAAACAACACGTTTGCCTTGACCCCCTGCGCGTAGAAGATGCCCGTGGGCAGGCGCAGAATGGTGTGCAGCTCCGTGGTCTTCATCAACTGTTTGCGGACGGACTCGCCCGCGCCGCCCTCGAAGAGGACATTATCGGGCAGGACTACCGCCGCCTCACCGTCGATTTTGAGCAGAGTGCGGATGTGCTGCAAAAAGTTCAGTTGCTTGTTGAAGGTCGTCGCCCAAAAGTCCTGCCGGCTGTAGGTCAGTTCCTGTTTTTGCTGTTCGCCCGCCTCGTTGGTAAAGGTCATGCTGCTCTTTTTGCCGAAGGGCGGATTTGCCAAGACGTAGTCGAAGCGCATCCCGTCGTCGGCAATCAGCGCGTCGTTGGGCGAGATGTTGGTTTTGCCGTCAATCTCACCGATGTTATGCAGGAACATATTCATCAGACACATGCGGCGCGTATTCGCCATGATTTCGTTGCCGTAGAAAGTCTCGTTTTTGAGAAACTTCTTTTCCTCCGGGTCCAAGCGGTGATTGGCGGCAATGGAGTCGTAAGCCGCCAAAAAGAACCCGCCGGTGCCGCAACTCGGGTCGTTGACGGTCTTCATCGGCTCGGGGCGCACGCACTCGACCATGGCGCGTATCAGCGCGCGGGGCGTAAAGTACTGACCCGCGCCGCTCTTGGTATCTTCGGCGTTTTTCTCCAGCAGCCCCTCGTAGATTTTGCCTTTGAGGTCGGTACCCATGACGCTCCATTTCTCTTGGTCTATCATGCGAATGATGCGCAGCAACTTCGCCGGGTCTTGAATTTTGTTTTGACTCTTGGTAAATATCTGCCCCAAAATCCCTTTTTCCGTCGCAAGGGTGCGCAGCATCTGCCCGTAGAAAGCCTCCAACTCCGCGCCGCGTTTGCCGCTGAGCGTTTCCCAGTCGCAGACGTCGCCGTCGGCTATCTCGTTACCTTCCACGTCTTTGAGACGCGGAAAACTCAAGTTCTTATTGTGCGGCGGCTTGCTGAACTCGTCCGCCATTTTCAAAAACAACAAATAGGTTATCTGCTCTAAATAGTCGCCGTAGCCCACGCCGTCGTCGCGCAGGACGGAGGCGAATGACCAAACTTTGGAAATGATGGAGGATTCGTTTTGCATAATATTTCTAATTTATTCTTTTCGTTATTTCTTTAATCTATCCTTCTCCCCCTTAATCTTCTCCAACAAAACCGCCTCCGCTCGACAGCGCGCTAACTCTGCCGCCGTCAACAACTCCCCCGCAAATGCCCGCTTTAAAATACTCTGCCGCAAAGACTCCGCTTTTTGCAGACTGACCTCGACCGTCTCCGCGATGTTGTCGCAGACGGATAGGCGGGATTCAATTTCTTGGACTATCTGAGTTTGCTCTTCCGAAGAACAATAGGAAATGATGAAATTTCGTAAAGAACTTAAACCTACAGTTTTTTGTGCAGTTCCTGTTGCAGTTCTCATTGCTTGAGTAAATACCAGCTGACTCTGAAGAAGCCAAAACAACCATTTTTGATTTACCGATTTCAGCGGTCGAATCAATCCTATGTGCCTTTGAAAACAAAAACTTTTTTCATAATCAATCAAGACAGGAATACCGTACGAACCCGTTACGGTATAGAGAATATCTCCTTCTTTGGGCTTTCTATAATCAGGCAAAGAGTTGTAATAAGTCGTACCTACAAAATGAGTTTTGCTGAAATTGACGACATTATCTTTTATATTTGAAATCGTAATAAACGGAATACCTTCTTTTGCTTTAGGAGGTGCTTGATGGTCTCCGTCAGTTACTTTCAGACAAATATTTGCTAATTTTTCTTTGTAGAAATAGTTTGGAAGTTTCTCTAAAATTTCTAATTGCTCTTCCTTAAAAGAATAGTTTAAGCCGACTCTCTTCGGCTTCCGAGGCTTCTTACCAACCCCACCGTCCGCTTCCCACTCCGCAATCTCCTCCGCCCAAACCTCCATACGCCGCGCAAAATCCGCCTCCCGTTCTTTTTTAGTCGACTCGGCAATCTCCGCCGCCGTCGGCAAGTCCGTTTGTCGTGCCCGCCACTCTTTGGTCAGTTCCCCCTCAAATGCCTTTTTCAAAACCGCCTGCCGATAAACTTTCAACTGCGCCCGCACCCTCTCCAACTGCGCAATCCCGTGGTCTAAGGAACTGAATAATTCCTCGATTTTGGCAACTATGGCGCGTTGCTCGGGGAGGGGAGCTATTCTTAAAGGCAATTTTCTAAACCGAGAGTGTGTTAAGTTTAATCCGCTTTCACTTCCTCCGGTTTTCATTTTATCAATTGCTCTCCACGCTTCTTGAGATTGTAAAAAGTGGTTCAGAAAAGAAGTAATTACTACTTTTTCGTTTGGTTGAAAACGATACATCTTACCTGAAAGTAAAAGTTTTGGTCTGACCTTTTTTACGACACAAGCAACTCCGCACCGATTACGCGGACCGGCACAAGTCATTAAAATATCTCCTTTTTGAACTTGTAAATGTTCTCGAACCGTTTTATCAGCCGGTAATTCTTTATTTTCGTACTCTCTAAATTCGTTTTGTTGAATGGCGGTTGTCTTTAAAACTCCCCATTTTTCATTTGAAGGTGAAGGATGTTTCAAACATTGAGGACTCCAACCTTGGGTAATAATCTTACCGTTTATTTTTGTGAGAATGTTTTCTATTTCAACTTCCAACCAATCTTCTCTTATAAGTAATATTTAAACTAAAAAAGTGATAATGCAGGCGCAAAGAAAGACAAGTCAATCCATACTTTCCGGTTTGGCACTGCGGCTTGTGATTTTATAGGCAAAGGGGCGCGGCTGTCTTGCGGCGGCTTTAGTGATTTCTTCCCAATGTTTGGTGAGTAACTTGACGAGGTCCCAATATTTGAAGCCGCTTTTGGAGGGAGAGCGCAGGTAAATCATACCCAAGTCAAACTGCTCGCAGAGTTCCCGTTGGTGTTTGATGCGTTTGATGTTGTAGTCCTGTGTAATGACACATGCGCCTTGACTGCCCGCCTCGGGTATCCAATCTTCGTCTTTAGCTCCGCGCCCGAATACCCCGGAAACGGATTTGACTTCGAGGCGGGTACGGTTACTGAGGTTCAGCCCTTGCTGCAAGATGTCAAAGGCTTCGGCTAATTGACGGGGCAGATTTTCGTCAAGATAAATTATCATGCGGCGCGGCAGTATTCGATG
This sequence comes from Saprospiraceae bacterium, assembly GCA_020629965.1. GTDB lineage: Bacteria > Bacteroidota > Bacteroidia > Chitinophagales > Saprospiraceae > JAHDCG01. Next base: position 22,037 of record JAHDCG010000066.1, read on the forward strand.
GCATCATTGACCTCTTTTTCGGTAAGCTGATAAGAGTAAGCAATGAAAGCAAGGGGTTCTTCGGCTAAATACATATTGTAAACCGTTTCCGGATAGACATTGGTATCGTTGAGTACGGGATGACCAAACTGCCGGGTCGGGTCAACGACTACGGCGTTTTCTTTGCCGCGCGGATATAGTTTCGCAGGCATTTTATCCGCTCCGAATTCAATATTACGGATGAAGGCGCGAATGATGTCTAAATTTAACTGTCGGGTGCCGTCGGCGGAAATAATGCCGTCGTTCGTCTCAATGAAAAGTTTTTTACCGTCACAGTGCAGCGCGTCCAAAATGTCTTGCTGCGCAAACGGGAAAGGTGTCTTGAAGTGCTTGCTCAGACTTTTGTGCGCTTTAAAAATTTCTCGGTTAGGGATACCCTGTTCGTGCAGTTGTAAAGTGACGTAAAACTCAATCAGCGTAGAAAAATTAACGGCTTTCGAGTTGTCCGTTTTCCAAGAGTAACTTCCGAACCGTCCGTCCCAATAGGTATTGAGCCAATGTCTGACCTTGGCAGGCGGCAGATTTAAAATATCGGCGACATCACGGACGGTAAAAATACCTTCTCCGAGAGCGGGTGCGGGATTGTATGCGGGTACGGCGGACATGTTTGGCGTGAAGACGGTTGAGTTTTCTGAAAAGTGAGTTGTGTTATTGCAAAAGTCGGTGAATTTTTGATAAAACGGGGGAAAAGGAGTAGTTATTTTACTGATGTCGTTTGGCAGAAAAACTGCCTGTCTTTTTTTAACTAATGTATTTGAACGCCGTGTCAGATATATATGCCTGTCAAATTTATTTTTGACTATACCTGTTGAAGAAACAAGACGCTCGCATGCAGGGAAACAATCAATGCTCTTCCAACAGCCCCTTCACCCGTTGAGCCACTCTTGCCGCTTCTCCCTCACTGATGACGGTAACGTTGCAGTTTTTAATATTTTGATTGAGTTTGGATTTTATCATTGCCGACAGTTTGGCATCTTCCGGCAGCACACTGAGCAGGTACAGCTCGACCGGGGTGTCGGTGGTTGCCAATTCTCTGATTTTTCCGTCCCAACGATAGACCTTTTCCTCAATGCTGTGGTCGTGCTTGAGCGCGAAGGTCAAACTCTGAAAGCAGTGCAAAGAGCCGTTTTGTACGGTTTTGTCAAACTCTATGGAAGTAAAATCGGTTTTGACGGTTTGCGGGTGCAGTTTTTCCGCAATTCCCTGTGCTTCAAAGTACTTTTTATAGACGTGCTTCCAAGCGTAGGCATCGTTTTCTCTGTCCGTTTTTTCTTCCTGATAGCGTTTGATAATGCGCTCGTATATCTCCGCAAAGGCAACCTCGCGGTCGATGTGCCACCCCTTAAAAGTTTCGGAGAAGAAAAGGGCGTTATCGTCTTTGGGTAATACGGCATCCGTTATTTGCCCGACATCCGCAAAGACCTTTAAGGGTAATTCTTTGTTTAAACGCGCGCCGATTGTGTTAAATTCGGTTCGCATACTTTTTAAAACCGTCAGTAGGTTTTTACCGCCTATCTCTCCGAAAAATTTAGACAAGCGACCGTACTTTTTGACAAATTTTGCGCGTAAAAACTTTGCCTCGGCATCATAGAAAACAATACCTAAATTAGCAAACTCTCCCGTTACGGCATCGTGGCGATAGCGCAAGATGCGGTACTCGTATTTTATTGCAGTATTTTGTTCCATGCTTGTGCTTTAAATTCTTCAAAGTTAGACTGAATTGCCGTGAAGTGTTTCCGTACCGTGTCAAAATCGTGTCGGTTCATCCAAGCGAGCGGTATTAAGTCGCGCGCACGTGTCCAAAAATCGGCGTCGATGTGTAAAAAAGGGCGACCCGCCGCCGTCCAATTTATGCGGTCATTCCTTTTCAAAGTACGGTAGAAAAAGTGCTTTTGGGCGGCTTGTATTTCTGCCGCACCGATGTCCCAAGGATTGTCGTTTGTCCTAAGGAACGGCAAAATTGCCGAAAATCCGTAAGGTAATTCATGGTCTATCACATAAATATTTTTTTGTGATAAGAACATGTTGGGTTTTTCGAAGCGTCTGTCGCCGTTTTCCATGACCAAATCAAAGAGAAATATTCGTGCCGCTTGTTCCTGCTGAAACAATGACAGCTTTTGTCCCGACATTAAATTGCTGTTACCGGAAATGTAGGAACTGCCGAAATTCAGACCTTTAGATTTTTTGATATTGCCGTAATCTTTATGGTTAGTCAGCGTTCCTAAAAACAAATCACCAACCTGAATTAAACAAGGATGCGGTACGTGTATGTTTAATTTTCCGGCTAAAAAAGACGCCAACAACTCTCTGCCGCAGGCGGCTTCATCCATGCGTTCCGCGCCCCGGTACTTCAGAACGTAATCTCCCGTCGTTTGGGTATGTGTATTGAGTCCTCGGATGACCAAGGGTCGATTGGCTCCGCTTTCGGCAGTCCGAACGCTTTGCATCGCTAAGACCGTCGGTAAGGTATAACCTTTGTCAGTGATGTCGTACATAATAGTTTTTCAGTGTGTTGCCTTTCTTTCGTTACGCCACCAACGCCTCATTCAACTCCGCAATAATCGCATTCATTTCCCCGCCGAAGAGTTCGTACATCTTACCGAGACCGCCCTGCGCATTGAAGGGCGTGTAGTCCAAATCGTCCGTAGTGACGTGAAAACCCGTGGCGATTTGCTCTTTGAGCATGCGCAGCCATTCCATTTGTTCGGCGTTAAATTTGGTCGTACCCGCCTGCTTGCCGAACACCCAATCCTGAAAATTTTTGTCCACCGTTTTGGTATAGGAGGTCAGCGGACTGTCCAATTCCGTGACCCGCCGGATGAGCGAGACGAGGGCGACGAGTTCGTTTTCGGGCTATCGTCTTTGACCTCTTCCAGCTTTTCGTAGGCCTCCCACACGTAATGCGGCGCGAGCTGCGGGCGGTCGGCTTTCAGTCGTTCCATAACCTCCTTTATCATCTTGAAGGTGACGTCACGGCGTTGGTAGGGCTGATTGTAAAAGATGCGCAGGGCGCGGATTTCGTCTTTATTTTCCGCCAAATACTCCTTAAAATCTTTGACAACTTTGCGCGTCTTATCTTCGGTAAAAGAGTCGAACTCGGCGCGCAGCAGCTTATCCAAATTGATGTGGTCGATGATTTGCTCGTGGGTCTTGCGGGCGTTTTCAATATAAGTGTTCAGCTCACCGGTAAAGGGGCGGGCCGCCTCGACGAGCAGCGCCTCGCGGGCGGTTTCTTCACAGTCTTCGACGACGGCGGGCGTTTGCTCCGCCTGCGGGATTGCGCCGAGGTGTTCGGCGGTTTTGCCGGCGATTGCGTCGGGGTCGTAGGCATTGAGCAGGTTTTTGACCAAGTGTTTGAGGTCTTTACCGCCGGTGATTTCGACCACGCGGGTCTTTTCCTTTTCGGTCAGTTGTTTGTCCAGACGAATCAGGCGATTGGCGAGGGAAGTGAACAAGTCCTCGTCCGTATTGCCGTAGGTGACCGCCTCCAGCAGGGCTTTGAGCGGTACGCTGCGTTTGCGCTCCGGGGGGCGGCTGTCGGTCTTTTTGGTCTTGGTAGCCCCCACGGCGTCGATGATGATAAAGTGGGTTTTGGTGTGTTTGGCGGTGCTCGATACTTTACGCAGGTCGTCAAAGTTGATGGTGCGTGTGCCGCGACCTTTCATCTGCTCGAAGTAATTGACGCTGCGCACGTCGCGCATAAAAAGCAGAATTTCGAGCGGTTTGACATCGGTACCGGTGGCAATCATATCGACCGTCACGGCAATGCGCGGGTTCCAACTGCTGCGAAAACGTTTGAGCACATCTTTGGCTTTTTCGCCTTTTTCAATGACGTTGCCGTCGGCATCTTCGCGGTCATTTTTGCTGCCGTAAGTCACCTTTTTACAAAACTCGTTGCTTTCGCCGAATTCTTCGCGCACGATTTTTATGATGTCGTCGGCGTGGCTGTCCGTTTTGGCAAAAATCAGCGTTTTCGGCACTTCAAACACTCCCTGCTCGTTGTAGCGGTCGGGAAAAATGCCGGGCAGGCAATCTTTAAAGGCTTTGACAATTTGGCGAATTTGGTTGGGATTCACCACCTTTTTATCTAAGGCATTGGGCTGATAGATGTAGTCTTCGTCCAGTTGTTCCCGGCATTTTTTACGCGACAGTTTTTCCCGAAAATCGACGTACTCCGTCGCCCGCAGGCTGCTGCCGTTTTTGGTGATTTCGGTCTCGATGGTAAAGATGTCGTAGGGTACGTTCACGCCGTCGGTCACGGACTCTTCAAAGGTGTATTCGCTGACCACATTTTCGTTAAAAAAGCCGTAGGTGCGTTTGTCGGGCGTGGCGGTCAGCCCGATGAGGAAAGCATCGTAGTAGTCGAGGACTTGCTTCCACAGGTTATAAATCGAGCGGTGGCATTCGTCGATGATGATAAAATCAAACTGCTCGATGGGATTGGTCGCATTGTAGCCGACGGGCAGCGGGTCTTTGGGTTGCCAACCGCGCTCGTTGGGGTTTTCCTGTTCCGATACTTCATCGAGTTGCTTTTCCTGCAGTATCGAGTACAGCCGCTGAATGGTACTGATGCAGACCTGACTGTCGGCGGCGATGTAGGAGGAGTTGAGCCGCTGCACGTTGTAGAGTTCGGTAAACTTGCGGTTATCGTCTCGGGGTTGGTATTTGCGAAATTCCTGCTCGGCCTGCTCGCCGAGGTTTTTGGTATCGACGAGAAACAGGATGCGTTTGGCATCGGCGTGTTTGAGCAGCCGATAGACAAAGGTGCAGGCGGTAAAGGTCTTGCCGGCACCGGTTGCCATTTGTATCAGGGCTTTGGGGCGGTTTTCTTTAAACGACCGTTCGAGGTTGCGCACGGCTTTGATTTGGGCGGGGCGCAGCCCTTCCTCGGGCAGGGGCGGGAGGGTGTTGAGGCGGGCACGCAGGGTCGCTTTTTCTTTCAGAAAACCCTGTAAAGTTTTGGGGCGGTGAAAAGAAAAGACATTGCGGGCGCGGGGTTTAGGGTCGCGGTAGTCCGTAAATTGCGTGACCGTACCCGTGCTTTCATAGACGAAGGGGAGGGGTTCGTTATCAAAGTGTTTAAGTTTGCCGACGGCGTAGCGCACGGCTTGGTCTTCGACTACGGTAAGGCGGTGTCCTTCCTCCTCGCGTTTGGCTTCGATGACCCCGACGGGTTTGCGATTGATAAACAGGATGTAGTCCGCCGCGCCGTTACCCGCTTGGTACTCGCGCAGCGCGATACCTTTAGCGGCATAGAAGTCCACTTCGTTTTTGGATTGTACGGTCCGGCCGGCGTCGGTCAGCATTTTGTCGATGAGGTCGCGGGCGACCTGTTCGGGGTTTTGATTGGTGTGATTAAGCATGGAAAAGATGGTGTTAGTCGTAAAAATTATACCCGTAAAAGGTAAATATATTACTTTTTCGGTAAATTGAGATTTTGAGGGGACGGACTTCGGGGATTTAGACTTTGGAATTAACCCATTCATTTTTCAAAAACCTGACAAAACATGTGCCGACACACACATCAAATGAACGGAAAAACGGACGACTGATTTTTTCATATTGATAAGGCTTCTCTGCAACAACTCTATTACTCAACTCTACATCATGCGCACCTGTATTTGCGGGAAGGTCGAGGTGAAGCAGCCCGTCCGTCAAGTCGTGATAAACTGTCGCAGGGAAACCTTTTATTGCTTGGAAAATAATCAGGGGGTGCCACTTACAGAGTAGGAGAAATCGTTTTTGAACATTATTTGTATTCGATATTCTCCGTTAGGAAGCAGTACCGTTTAGATATTTTAAGAATTAAAAACAAATTTTACTTATAATTACAATTATGTTAAATAGATAAAATTATAAATACCCTTTTCTCCGAAAACCGGACAAAAAAATACCTTTCTTACTCATGTCCGGATTTTGTCTATTCACCTGCCGCCGCTTGTCTGCTGCCGGTCAAACTTCTTTCCCTACCTTGCCCTTCGTCAAGTATTCCTAATTAAATACACGTTTATTGATAAGTTTCGTGGTAGAGAAAAATTCGGTAATCATGGCGCAAGTTGCCGTTCGGTGCCGGATTTTTCTGTATCACTTTTGTGAAACCCGTCAACAAACCGAAACACAAATCAATATTGCATGAAGGCAAGTCTGTATCAAGGCAATCACACCTTTACTATAGAAGAAAAAGAAATCGCCGCACCCGCCGCCGGTGAGGTACAAATCAAAGTCGCTTACTGTGGCGTCTGCGGCACCGATGTCCATATTTATCACGGCATGATGGACAAGCGCGTCCGTATTCCCGAGACCATCGGGCATGAAATGTCCGGTACGATTGAAGCCGTCGGTCCGGAGGTAACGGGCTATGCTGTCGGTGAAAAAGTGGTCGTGCGCCCGCTCGACAATCGCGGCGAACAAGCCTCGGATAAAGGCTTCAGCCACGTCTGCAAAAAACTCAAATTTATCGGCATCGACAGCCCCGGCGCAATGCAGCAATATTGGAACGTACCCGCTTTTACCCTTCATAAATTAGCAAAAGACACAGATTTAAAACTGGCGGCGCTCACCGAACCGCTCGCGGTAGCCTGCCACGATGTGCGCCTGTCCGAACTGCAAGCGGGTGAAGTCGCCGTCGTCCTCGGCGGCGGTCCCATCGGGATGCTGGTTGCTATGGTCGCCAAGAGTAAAGGCGCGCGCGTCATTATCTCGGAAGTCAATCCCGTGCGTCTGAAAATGGCAAACGAACTCGGTTTTGAAACCGTCAATCCGGCAGAAACCGACGTACTCGCCTTCATCGAAAAAGAAACCGACGGCAGACTGGCAGACGTGGTTTTTGAAGTCGCGGGCGTACAACCGACCGTTGATTTAATGACCGAAATCGCCGGTATTCGCGGGCGCATCGTCATGGTTGCCATTCACGGACAAGCCAAAAATGTCAGCCTGTTTCAATTCTTCTGGAAAGAACTCAAACTCATCGGCGCACGCGTTTACGAGCCGCAAGACTACGACGAAGCCATCGACCTCATCACCAAAAACGAGCTGCCTTTCGAGTCTATGATTACCAAAGTCGAGCCGCTGACCAACATTCAGCAAGTCTTTGAAAACATCGACAAAAACCCTGACGGAATGAAAGTGCTGATGGATTGTCAGGCATAACGAGAAGGCGAAAACCACCAACTATCAACCACCAACTATCAACTAATACATGAGCATTCTCAATAAATTCAGTTTAGCCGGCAAAACGGCATTAGTCACCGGCTGCAAACGCGGTATCGGCAAAGCCATGGCCATCGGATTGGCGGAAGCCGGCGCGGACATTATCGGCGTCTCGGCAACTTTGGCAAACAGCGGCAGCGATGTCGAAAAAGCGGTCAAAGCGACGGGGCGTAATTTCAAAGCCTATCGCTGCGATTTCAGTGACCGCCCCGCTTTGTACAAATTCATCGAAGCCGTCAAAAGCGACTTCCCCGTCGTCGATATTCTCGTCAATAACGCCGGAACAATCCTACGCGCTCCGGCGGCGGAACACAGCGATGAACTGTACGATAAAGTCGTCGAAGTCAACCAAAACGCGCAATTCATTTTGACCCGTGAATTCGGTAAAGAAATGGTCGCACGCGGCTCGGGCAAAGTGGTTTTTACCGCTTCCCTGTTGACTTTTCAAGGCGGTATTACCGTACCGGGTTATGCGGCAAGTAAAGGCGCCATCGGTCAATTAACCATGGCATTCGCCAACGAATGGGCGGGCAAAGGTGTCAACGTCAACGCCATCGCGCCCGGCTATATCAGCACCGACAACACCGAAGCCCTGCGCAATAATCCCGAGCGCGCCGAGTCCATTTTGGCAAGAATACCCGCCGGTCGCTGGGGCGAACCCGAAGACTTTGCCGGACCGGTCGTCTTCCTTTGCTCCGATGCGGCAGCGTACATGAGCGGCAGCATTATGCTCGTGGACGGCGGCTGGATGGGACGTTGAGGAGGCTTGGTGAGACGTTAGATTTTAGACGTTAGAAATGAGACGTTAGATTTTAGACATTAGACGTTAGACTGCCCGCGTCTCAATGAAATAGCCCTCTAATTTCAATACCCGCACCGCCCTTAAGAGGTCGTACATCGTAAATCGTACATCGTAAATCGTAAATTTTCTAAGTGCTACCCGACATCTCAATGAGAAAGACCACCGACTTCAATAATCACACCGCCCTCAAGAAGTCGTACATTGTAAATCGTAATTCGTAAATCGCATATCATGTCACATAAAGAATATCAACTTTTCATCAACGGCGAATGGAAAAAATCGGCTTCCGGTTCTACCTCCGAAGTCTTGAGTCCTTCTACCGAAGAAGTCGTCGCGCTCATTCAAAACTGTACCGTTGACCAAGCAAATGAAGCCTTGCAAGCCGCCGAAACCGCGCAAAAAAGCTGGCGCAAATTGCCGGCTCGCACCCGAGCGGATTATCTCTACAAATTTGCGGATGAAATCGACGCCAACGCCGATTACCTCGCGGAATTATTGGTAAAAGAACAAGGCAAACTCCTCAAAGTAGCTAAAATGGAAGCCGCAGTCACTGCTTCTTTCATCCGCTACGCCGCCGAAGGTGCCCGCCGTATCGAAGGCGATATCATTCCCTCGGACAATCCCAACGAGCAAATCTGGATACAAAAAGTGCCGCGCGGCGTTGTCGTAGCGATTACCGCCTGGAACTTTCCTTTGGCACTCGCCGGTCGCAAAATCGGTCCCGCTTTGGTCGCCGGTAACACTGTCGTTTGCAAACCGACTTCAGAGACACCTTTGGCTACTTTGGAATTAGGCAATCTGGCAAATAAGGTCGGCATTCCCGCCGGTGTCATCAATATTATCACCGGTTCGGGTCGCAAAATCGGTACGGCATTGGTCGAAAGCCCGATTACCAAAATGGTCACCATGACCGGTTCTACGCCCGTCGGTCAGCAAATCGCGCGCACCGCCGCCGAAAATCTGACGCACGTACAATTGGAGTTGGGCGGCAAAGCTCCCTTCATCGCTTTCGCCGACGCCGACATCGACAAAGCCGTGGATGCCGCTTTGCATTCGCGCTTCGACAACTGCGGTCAGGTCTGCACCTGCAACGAGCGCATGTACATTCAGGAAGACATTTACGACGAGTTTATGGATAAATTTCTGAAAAAAGTAAAAGCCATGAAAGTCGGCGACCCGATGTCGGACGATACCGATATGGGGCCGAAGGTCAATGCTTCCGAAATCAAAAATATGGAGCATCTGGTGGCGGTCAGTCTGGAAGAGGGTGCGACTCTGGCAACGGGCGGCAAGCGTCCGGCGGGCGCACAATTCGAAAAAGGACACTGGTTCGAGCCGACCGTGCTGACCGACGTGACGCAAGACATGACCATCGTACACGAAGAGTCTTTCGGTCCGATTTTGCCTGTCCTTAAATTTAAAACCTTCGAGGAAGTAATCGGCTACGCCAACGACTGCGAGTTCGGTCTGGCGGCCATGGTATTCACCAAAGACATGAAGACTATCATGCGCTGCAACGAAGAGCTGGAATACGGCGAAATTTACGTCAACCGCGGTCACGGCGAGCAACACCAAGGCTTCCACAACGGCTACAAAAAGTCGGGCAGCGGCGGCGAAGACGGCAAATACGGCTTTGAGCAGTATTTGGAGAAGAAGACTTTTTATGTGAATTACGGTAATTAAGGCTTCCGTTGTTGAATCGTTGAATCGTTGAATTGTTGAGCGCAGGTGCTCCTTCAACACCTCAACGGTTCAACAATTCAACCATATTTTATGAGTACAAAAATCAAGAAAATACACTGTCAACTCTTCGAAGTCCCCCTACCCGAAGTCCTCTCCGATGCTAAGCACGGCGACCACTTTCACTTCGAGCTGGTCACGGCGACAATTACTCTGGAAAACGGCGCGGAAGGGACGGGCTATACCTACACCGGCGGCAAGGGCGGTCGTGCGATTAAGGCGATGATTGAGCACGACCTCGCCCCTGCCCTGCTCGGTATGGACGGGTCAGACATTGCAAAGTTGTACGACTTTATGGAGTGGCACATTCACTACGTGGGGCGCGGCGGCATTGCCTCGTTTGCCATATCTGCGATTGACATTGCGCTGTGGGATATACGCTGTAAGTCGCTGAATAAACCGCTGTGGCAAGTCGCCGGCGGCGCAGGTAACACCTGCAAAGCCTACTGCGGCGGCATCGACCTGATGTTTCCCTTACCAAAGCTGTTGAATAATATCCAAGGCTACCTCGACCGCGGCTTTAACGCCGTAAAAATCAAAATCGGCAGAGAAAATTTACAGGAAGACGTAGAACGCATCACAGCGGTGCGCAATCTCATCGGTCCCGACGTTACCTTCATGGTCGATGCCAATTATTCGATGACAGTCGCCGAGGCGATTAAAGCGGCAAAGGCATTTGAGCACAACGATATTTACTGGTTTGAAGAACCGACAATACCGGACAATTACCAAGGCTACGCGGAAATTGCGGCGGCGACGGGCATGCCCTTAGCGATGGGCGAAAATCTGCATACAATTCACGAATTTGAATATGCCTGCGAGCAATCCGACTTATCATTCATTCAGCCCGATGCTTCCAACTGCGGCGGTATCAGCGGTTGGCTGGCGGCGGCGACGTTAGCGAAAAAACACAATATTCCCGTCTGCTCGCACGGGATGCAGGAGCTGCACGTGAGTCTGGTTTCTTCGCAGGCGCACGGCGGTTGGTTGGAAGTACACAGCTTTCCGATTGATGAATACACGACGCGTCCTTTGGTCACGGAAAACTACCGGGCGGTCGCGCCGGATACACCGGGTACGGGTGTAGAGTTCGATTGGGAAAAGTTAGCTCCGTTTTTGCAGACCTGAAACTCTCGCAGTCACGACACCGACTTTAAGAATTGAATCCATATTAAACTCCTGCACAGCTCTCGTTCGTTAAGAATGAGGGCTTTTTTTTTGGAGCAAAAAGTTATGATTATACAGTAAAAACTCCTTCAAAAAAGAAATCATAATCATCCTAAACAATCAGGGTCAAAAAATTATAGTCACACGAAAAAGTCAAAACAGAAATCAAAAAAATTCTCAAATTCTGTCCCGAATATTTTACAATCGCGCCACAAATTCCGTCAAACTCACCTCTCGCGTCAGTCCTAATTTTTT
>JAHDCG010000217.1:0-1598 GCA_020629965.1 Saprospiraceae bacterium
CGGCTCTAAACCCCTAACCCCGGAGCGGGGAACTTTCTCCGGGCTTGGGTTCACGGGTTAATCTTTGACTTTTTTAGTTCTCTCATTTCTAAAAAACGAGAGGCTTCGAGATGCACATTTTTGAAATCGAATCTGTATTCAAAAACGGATTTAAATTCCGAAGATAGATACTCCCCGCTCCGGGGTCGGGGGGTATTCAGTACGAATTTCACCGACAACTCAAACCATTTTCTAACAATCATCAAACGGTTCAAACAACTACTCTAACAACTTCAAACCATTTTCAAACCACTCAAACAATCATCAAACAACTCAAACCAAAAAGTAAACAATGCTCAACAAAGACACCCGCCAAGAAGTATTCGACTCTATCCGTAAGCACAAACTGCGGACGCTGCTGACTGCGCTCGGGGTGTGGTGGGGTATTTTTATGCTCGTGGTCTTGATGGGTGCGGGGACCGGTTTGCAAAACGGCGTATTCGGAATCTTCGGCAGTCACGCCCGCAACTCGCTGTATATGTGGACGCAGACGACGACCATGCCTTATAAAGGATTTAAGCCGGGGCGCAATCCGAATTTGAATTTGCAGGACATGGACGCTATTCGCGCCGCCTTTCCCGATGCGGTCAAAGACCTTGCGCCGAGGATGTGGGTCAACGGCGGCGAAATTTCCCGCAACGGAAAAACGGGCGCTTTCGATGTGCGCGGCGACGGCCCCGATTTTATCAATATATCGGCGATGAACGTGACGGAAGGGCGATTTATCAATCCTAAAGATGTCGAAGATACGCGCAAAGTATGCGTTATCGGTAAGCGCGTCAAAGAGGTTTTATTTCCCGAAGGCGGGTCTGCCGTCGGGCAGTATATCGCGATGGCAGGCTCGGAATATATGGTGGTGGGCGAAGCAGCCTCCGACCGTCGCGACGAAGAGCAAGCCAAAGACGACGACCAAACGATTCACATCCCGATTACGACGGCGCAACGCATACGCAACCGCCCGGGGCACGTGAATTGGTTCGGCTTGTCGCTGCACGATGAATACTCGGCGGAGGTTTACGAAAAGAAAATCGCTGCGCTGCTGCGCGAAAGACTGAACGTACACCCCGACGACGAGCGCGGTATCGGCGCGGAAAATGTGGCGGAAGAATACGCGCAAATCAACGGACTTTTTACGGGCATCAACGTCATCATTTGGGTCGTCGGCATCGGTTCGCTGTTGGCGGGCATCATCGGCGTGAGTAATATTATGCTGATTGTCGTAAAAGAACGTACCAAAGAAATCGGCATTCGCAAGGCACTCGGTGCGACGCCGCGCGACATCATCGGCATCATTCTCGCGGAAAGCGTGTTTATCACGACCTTCGCGGGATATATCGGTCTGCTGACGAGCGTGGGCGTAGTCGCGCTGCTGAAAGCGGCCGTCGGCGAGGGCGTACCCATGTTTGCCAATCCGGAAATCAATCTCTCGGTCGGTCTCGGTTCCCTCCTCCTGCTCACGGTAGCGGGCGCGGTGGCGGGCTTGATACCCGCGCTGAATGCGGCGAATATACCGCCGGTGGTGGCTTTGCGAGACGAATAGGGTCGGTTGACGGTTGACG
>JAHDCG010000217.1:1698-5761 GCA_020629965.1 Saprospiraceae bacterium
TCTAACATCTCAAAAAAAACAAAACAATGAACAAAGGATGCGGAATAGCCGCCGGAGCGGTACTTTTCATACTTTCCCTCGGTTTGGGCTACTATTTTTACACCCAAAGTGTCAAAGACCCGGTCGTTTATACCTCCGAAAAACCCGTTATCGGGGATGTGGTGAAAAAGACCGTGGCGACCGGTGCCGTCAAGCCGCGTAAGGAAATTATGGTCAAACCGCAGGTCAGCGGCGTGGTCGAGGCGCTGTACGTGGAGGCGGGCGAAATCGTGACGCAGGGACAAAAACTCGCCAAAATCAAACTCGTACCCAACCAACTCAACATCAATAATGCGCAAAGCAGCGTGGAGTTGGCGCGGATTCGCTATGAGGAAGCCAAGCGGGAATTGGCGCGACAAAAGGATGTTTTCGGTAAGAAATTGGACGTTTCGGATGCGAAAGTTAATTTTGAAAATGCGCAACGCGAAGAGCAAAGACAGGCACAACTGCTGGAAGACGGCGTAATTTCGCAGCAGGATTACGACCGGGTGCGCTTAGATTTGGACATTGCGCGGGCGCGTTTGGAAAACTCGGAGATTACCTCGACCAACTCTCTGCGTCAATTCGAAGCGGATGTGGACATCAGCCGCCAAGAATACGACGCGGCGGTCAATAACCTGCAACTGCTGCGGGAGGGTGCTTCCAAAAAATCGCGGCAGGTCGCCAATGTCGTCACCTCGACCGTGGACGGGATGATTTTGGATGTGCCCGTGGAGGAAGGCACTTCGGTCATCGAGCGCAATAATTTTAACGAAGGCACGACGATTGTCACGGTGGCGGACATGAATTCCTTGATTTTTGAGGGTAACGTGGACGAAAGCGACGTCGGCAAACTCAAAGAGGGGATGCCCCTGGTGTTGACGGTCGGCGCGATTGAAGACGAAAAATTCGATGCGACTTTGGAGTACATTTCACCCAAAGGCGTGGAAGAAGAAGGCACGGTCAAATTTGAAGTCCGCGCCGCCATCAAGCCGCAGGCAGATATTTTCCTCCGCGCCGGCTATTCCGCCAACGCCGATATTATTTTGGATAAAAAGGAAAAAGTCGTCACGATAAAAGAGCGCGATTTGATTTTTGAAGACGAAAAAACCTACGTCGAAAAAGAAATCGGCGACCAAGAATACGAGAAAATCGCCGTAACGACGGGGCTGTCGGACGGGGTGCTGATTGAGGTAAAAGAGGGATTGGATACGATGACCTTGGTGAAAGTGCAGAAGTAGGCCGACCCTGCTTTATTGCACGATTAAACGACGGACATATCTGTTTTTATCGGCATCCGTGATTTGTAAATTGTACACGCCCGCTTGCTGTGGGGCTTCGAAAATGAAGGAAGCGGCATCGCTGTCGCCGCGCCGCACAGAGCGTCCGATATTGTCGAATAACTCGAATTTATAAGACGAAGCGATGCAACTGCGAATGGTTACTTCTTGTCCGATTAAAACCAAATTCGGCAGCATAAAATAATTGCCTTGCTCCGTGTTTGTGTCAATTCTCACGAAAACCGTGTCTTTTTGACCGCCGGCATCTTCAACGTGAAAAACATAATCACCGGCGGCAAGTCCCTTGGTATCGGAAAAAGTATTTCCGTTTTCGGTATAAAAAACGGAATAAGGAGCGCAAGCATTTTCTGTCGCAAAGCTAACGCTGCCGTTGGCTTTTGTGCAGTCGGTATTTTTAACGTCTCTGACAGTCAAGGCGAGCGTCGGCGTTTCGTAAGCCCCCGCGTCGGGTGCTGTGCCAAGTGAGCGACCGTTACCGAGCAGGTCGGTCAGAATACCTGTTTCGACTCCTGCATCTATGGCAGGCGAGCAAGGAGACAATCGGTAATCATCATTTTCTAAATCTCTAAACAAAGGATTTACGGCAAAAAGGTTGTTTTCGCCGCAGGGGTTCGGAACATTCTCGTCATAAATATCGGCACAAGTTTTTTTATAAAAGAGGCTGTTCGATATTCTTCCTTGTGTCTCGTCCTCTGTTTTCGGATATTGAATACTTTCGTCGTCGTAATAAAAAATTGAATTCTTAATCTCGAACGGTTCGATTAAATCGGCATACGCAGGAGTGTTATTAACAAATGTGCAGTGATTGATGATTTTGTTGCCGCCGGATATCAGATTGTCATTGTAGGAAAAGAGAGAGTTTTCTATGTCTATGATTCTGTTTGTATTATCAAGTTCACCGTTGAACAAGTCGAATAAAACTCCGCCTCGATTGTCTTTAAACGTACACCTTTTTATATTGCTGACAGCACCGAGCAGCTTAAAAAGAAATTGCCCGTAATTATTTCTTGTAAAGTTGCAATCAATAAAATCAAATGTATTCGTTTGCTCGGAGACAGATAAGATACGGTAAGAATTATCATTAAAATCTGATGCCACGATTTGCAGACTGTCCAAGCCTTTCACATCAAACATAATACTCAAAGGGTTATCCGAAATATTACCGGAAAACTTACAATTTGCTACGGAAAGATTCCCGGCAGCATTTTCCGGATACAATGTATTTTCCCAAAAAGAAAATTTCAAATTCTCATTTTCTTTAAATACACAGTTGCTTATTTTTACCCTTTCATCCGTATCGTTTAAAGCCGACGTACCTCTTAATTCAATTCTGCAACCTCTGTTTTGGCGAACTTCACAATTATTCATTTCAAAAGTGAATGTTGTATTCGAGGCAATATATTCTATGATTTCATCCGCATGTACCTCTGTCAATCCTGCCGTGTTCTCTTCAAAATTACTGTTCTCCAAAATTAATTTACCCAATTGCCCGTAAGCGGTAATACATGCACCGTTCGCAGCCGTATTATTTCCAAACAAGCAATTTTCCGCAGCAACTTCTCCGCCGTTTCCGTGATTTATGTACAATCCGCCTCCCGAACGAGAACAGTAGTTATCGACAATCATGCAATTTTTTAAAGTGCAAAATATCTCATCGCCGTTTCCGTCCGTAAAAATGCCGCCGCCGTTGCGCGGAGGGGCATTGTAAGGGTCACTATTTACTGTACTGTCAGCGTAGCCTTGAGTTATTGTTACGCCGTCGATTGACGTCATTATATTCGGTTGAAAAACGTATAAAACGGTTAAACTGTTATCGGTTTGGACTTCCGTATTCCCGATATTCCCGCTGAGTACGGTTGGGTTCAGTTCAATATTTCTCTGAGATATATCGGTTTCCGTACCCGCAAATCCTCCGAAGAGAGCGATACCTGAATTTAATGTAAAGTGTTTGTATCGGTCATTGTCAGCGGTAGGAAAATATTCGCCGGTTGCTATCCAAACAGTGTCGCCTTCATCTGCGGAATTTAACGCGGAATTCAAATCCGTAAAAGCGTGTTCCCATGATATTCCGTTGTTATTTCCGGTGCTGAACCGGTTGACAAAAATCACCTCTGCGGTTAAATTTTGAATTAAAAAAAGTGAGAAAAAGAATACAATGCGGAATTTCATAGGATTTTAAATTTAGCGGTCATAATAGTCGGACGGGTTTTCATATCCGTAAAAATACATTTTTCGTACCATATTACATCTCCCTAAACAACTCCCCCCTTCCGCTGTTTAATGCCCAAAACACAGCAGATGCAAAAATCCGATAATTCATTTTTCGCCAAGACATACAATCCGATTATTCAGGCGGCGATTACTTTTGCCGCCTCGGTGGTCATTACTTTGGGGGCAAAACTCGTCAACGCCACGGGCATAATCGAGACCTCCGACCGCTTTCCGTGGATGTCGGCGGCGGCGATGATGCTGTGTTTTGCGCTTTTTAATTCCGTGTTCAGTCTTTCCGCACCCAAATTGATGAAATATTGGGGAAAATCTATCTACTGCTTTATGGGTTTGGCGTTGGTGTCGGGCGGTTTTGCGTGGCTGATTTCTTCCATTCCTATCGGCGAGGCGGGTTCTTACAAATGGATATTTTTTGTGGTCGCCATCGGTTATTTGGTCTTTTTGTCAATGATGGGTTTTATGAAAGGCATTGTCGAGTTTGCGCAGCGGGAGGACTGGAGTCACCCGCGACTGCG
>JAHDCG010000067.1:0-28763 GCA_020629965.1 Saprospiraceae bacterium
AAAAAAAACGCCGAGACCTCTCCCGGTCTCGGCTTCCAAAAAATAAATAACCAAGGTATCTTTTACGCTTTTTTACGCCGCGTTAATCACAGCTCGTCGTCCGCTCGATGTCGCAGTAAGTCGCCCACCAAGGATTAAAATTTCCGTCTTCGGCATCGTTGCTCATCGCCAATATTTTCTCGACGTCATCGCCGTAGCGCAGGTGCATGTGTATCGGGTCGCCGTGCGGAGAGCGCGACAGCACGTACATATACGGGCTGCAATCTCCCGCGTAGTCTTCTTTTTTCATAAATACATCCCAAATCGAAGTCTTGGACTCCGCCGGATAATAGTGCGGGTCGGGTCGGCTGCCGATGAACTCATAACCGCACTCCGCGAGCATTTTTTCCGTGTCCGAGTGACCGAAAAAAGTCATGCGTGTACTCGTCCCTTTTTCTTTGCTCGTCGCAAGCAGCAGCCGACCGGGATTGCGCGGGTCGTTTTGACTCATCGAGTCGCCCGGGTTGAGGTGAAACTCTCCGTTCATCGACAGATAAGTAAACGGCGAACCGCTTTTTTCGTAGTGAGAATGCCCGTCGCCGCGCTCCCCGGGGGCGTGCGTGTGTCCGTCCGTGCCGTGGCTGTGGTCGTGGCTGTGCCCTTCGCCGTGTTCGTGACTGTGACAACCGTATCCGCACAGCAGAGCGCAGAGTGAAAGTGTGAAAATTATTTTATGCATTGTTTTAATTTTTTTTGTTGTTTGAATGTCTGATGTTCTTATCCGCGAGGTACGGGGTACTTTATTTTTAACAACGCGAATCGGTTTTGCACTTTTCCGAATTCGCAGAAAAAAAGTACCTCGTTCCTTTCGTCGAGATAAAAGCGTTCGACACCTCATTAGATGAAAATGTTTAATTCGTAAATGAATGAGCGGCAATAAGTGCAAGGCACTCCGAAAGTGCCCCGCACCCGCCCGTCCACCGTCCACCATCAACCGTTCACCGCCTCAAAACCGATAATTCACCCCCACCGAAATATTCCGCAGCGGGGCCGGCGCGAAAGCAAGGGTATCGCCGAGCGCAAAAACCGTTTCCGAGTATTCTTCATCAAACAGATTTCTGATTTCGATGAATATTCTGCCCGCGTTTTCCGTTTCGCCGTCGAATTGATAAAAAAGCATCAAATCCGCCAAAGTGTAACCGCCGTAGGAAGCCGAATTATCGACCGCCGCAAAGTAAGAACCGACATCGCGCAGGCTGAACCGACCGCCCAAACCGATAGCCGAAACGTAGTCTGTGCTGAAAGTCGCAATCGTGCTCGGTACGCCCGTCAGTCCTTTGCCTTCGAGAGAGGCATCGGGATTATCGACGATTTCCGTTTCGATGTAAGAGTAAGTACCCGTAAATTTCAGATTTTCCGAAGGTGTCACGGAAATTGTCGACTCGATACCTTGCCGGCGCGTGCTGCCCGCGTTAATTAAAATCGCCGAGCCGGGCGGATTTTCCACTACCTCCTGCGAACTGTTAATCAAAAAGCCCGCGACATCCAAAGTCAACCAAGTGCGGTAATTGTAACTCGCGCCGACTTCGTATTGCCACAGTTGTATCGGGTCAAGCGGCAAATCCGAGTCGTATTTTACCGTACTGTTGGGCAAAGAAAAACCGTTGCTCGCACTCGCCCGCAGGTCGAAACCCGGCGCGAGGGTAGAGCGCACCCCGAGTTTCGGGCTGACGTGCGAAAGGTCGTTCATGTCGTTGCGCGTGACTTCCGTACCGGGGTCGCGCACCGTAAAGTTTCCGTTGAACACATCGTAGCGCAAACCGAGCGACGGACGGAAAAAGCGGCTGACGGCAAGCTCTCCCTGCGCGTAGGCAGAAAACGATTGCACGGTAAACGTGCGGTCTTGCTGCAAATCGCCGCGCACCCGGTCGCTGCTCGCCCACCGAAAACGGTCGGTCGCCTCGCTGTAATATTCCGCGCCCGCCAACCAATCGACGCCGATATTGCCGAGCCGCTTGCTGCCGTTGAGACTGCCGCCCGCCGAGTAAACTTCGCGGTTGTTAAATCGCTCGGACTGACCGCCGGGGCTGAAGCCGAACTTCGCAAAGCGGGTAAAATCCTGCTGTACCGCATAGCCGAAAAGCAAGAGGCGCAGGTTGGGCGTGAAAGTGTGGTTGAGGTCGATGCGTTGGGAATAAAAAGATTTTTCGCCGCCGTCGTTTTCGCCGTCCGGGTCTTGCAGGTCGCGGCGTTCCGGGTCGTTAAATTGGGCCTCGCTGATGTAGCCCGCCGCGTTCCAATTGCTGCGGTGACCGCGCATCGACACGGCGATATCGGTTTTATCCGTAAGGTTGTAAGCCAATCTGCCGTTGACCGTACCGCGCAGCACTTCCGAGTTTTCGGAGTAGCCGTCCGTCTGAAAAAGCTGAAAAGCGAGGTTGGAGTCAATCGTTTTTCCGTTTTTACCGACGGCAATCGGCTTCCCGAAAACGTACTGCGCATTGAGCGTATTAAACGCCCCGCCGCTGATGCTTGCCTCCTGATATTCGCCGCCTTTGCGGGTTTCCAGAGCCAAAGTACCGCCCTGCGCAAACCTGCCGAAGAGCACCGACGAGGGACCTTTATAGACTTTCAGTTTTTGTAAATTCAAGGGAATCAACACGTTTAAATCCGCGTAGCCGTCCGAGTGACCTTCCGCTTCGTTGAGCGAAATACCGTCGGCTTCCACACCGGCTTCTCCTCCGTGACCGCCGCCGCCGAAGCCGCGAATAGAAAATTGGTCGGCCACGCCGCCCTGCCGGAAAGCCGTCAAATCCACACCTGCCACCTGCTCGACGAGGCGCAGCGGTTGGTCGGGATTGAGTTGTCTGATTTGGTCGATAGTGACGACATCGACGGTTATCGTGCTGTTTTCTGCTTTGAGAGCCGCGCCTTTGACGTAAATTTCGCTGAGCGAAGTCGCGGCGTTCGACAGTCTGAGATCGACGCGGGTCGGTTGCCGGTCCGTTACGGTGACTTTGCGCGTAAGCGACTCGTAGCCGATGTAGCTGACATCGAGGGTGTAAGTGCGGGGCGCGAGATTTTGCAGCGTAAAATTGCCGTCCGTATCCGTCACCGTACCGCCGTCCGTACCGCGCAGGATGATGTTGACACCGATGAGTTTATCACCGTTTTGTCCCGTCACGCTGCCCGTGATGCTGCCCGTATTTTGGGCAAAGGCGGAGAGGGAAAGACCGAAGCAGCAGAGCAAAAGCACTGCTGTTTTTTGTAAATGTAAGTTAAAATTTTTCATTTATTTAGTTTTCGGGTCGAGTCGAATGTTTGCGTACAGCACAGCGTATCACCGTTCGTTCGCTGTTTTGCGGACACGGTGATAACCCTCGCTGTCGGTCGGTCGAACCCGGAGTGAGATGTACGTTTTGAGTTGAGAGGTTGAGTTGTTGAGAGGTTGGGGAGATGCATGACAGCTCGGGGTTTGCATTTTATACGGTCGGCGATTTTTATGCGCTTGAGATATAAAATGTACCGCTGTAATTCTTCAATCTTCACCAAAACAACAAACTCTGTAAGTGTTTATCTTTTTAGTATTTTCAATGTTATTTTGAGTTAAAAATACCTTTTAAGCATAGCACAGACCGTTCAAAACGTGACGTATTGAAAGACAATAAATTAAAATGAGATAGATGTTTCGTAATGAGAATGCAACTGTGCAGGCCTTCGCTGCTTCATCTGCGCAAATGCCGGTACAGACACTGTTTTGCCTTTCATCAAAGCATCGAATGTCTGACAGAGGGCAACAAGAGTACCTTACAATTTCGTTGCAATGTTGCACAAATCTATTGTGAAAGCCGTGCCTTGAAGCAAAGGCTGTTTCAACGATTCAACAAAAAGACACTTCTGTTGCATTGTACTTAAATAGTTACAAAAATTACGAAACGAGGAAAAGACGGGGAGGGGGCACGGGAATTTGCCGAAAAAAGGCGTAAAAGAAAGAGGTTTCGGAAAAATTATCTTGCCGTGAAGGGACGGGTATTTCCGCAATGTGCAAAGCGGGCGCAGTCGTTACGACCCCGTCAACGGCAAGTAAAAAGAGGTTGAAAAGCGCGTAATCGGAAGCGGGGGCGCGGTCGTCTGCATCGGAAAAAGCCGTCAGCAAAAAGACCGTAATGCCGCTGTGTTCGTGTACGTGTTTTTTGCCGGAAATGTCGAGAAAAGGCGCGTGCCGCTGACCGGGACCGGCGACGTGCGGCTGCAAAAGTTGAATTTGCGGAGCATGACCGTGACTGTGCAATTCGAGATGTTCGCCCGCTAAAATGTGAGAAATCGTATGCACGGCTTCGCCCACAAATGCACCGAAAGTGTGGGTGCACAAGACTAAAAGCACGGCATATACGAGAATTTTTTTCATTGAAAGTTAACAGTCGTCAGGTGAATTTTACTACGCGGGCATTTCCGAAAAGCGGAAAGAAAGCAAAAATTTTCGGAAGCCCAAAGGTAGTATTTTAATCGGAACGAAGCAAGTATAAAAATGTTCGGGAGGTATGAAATAAAAAACCGGCGCGGATAAGTTTATTCCGAAAGTGAAAACCGCACAAATTCTTTTCCCTCCTGCCGAAACACCCCCAAATTATCTGTCCCCAACCACAGCGTGCCGTTTTTGTCTTCATAAATTGAAATTAACAGAGCATCCGTTTCTCCTGCTTTGACCGGCGTGTTTGTCAGTTCCTTTCCGTCGTATTTCCATACCCCGCCGCCGTAAGTCGTGAGGTACAAATCCCCGCTCTGCGTCCGCAATCCCGAATTGTAATAGGGCAGCATATCCTCCAAAAGCGGACTGTCGATACCCGGTAATTTCTTGTAAGTCGTCGCAGAGTCCGTCTCGATAATCTCGTATTTACTCACAAAATTACTCAACCAAAAATACCCGTTTTTATCCTGCAACAGCGAGCGTACCCCCGGCACCCGACCGTCGGGCAGCGTGGAAAGTTCGGCTTCGTCAAACCACAAAAACGACTCTCCGTCAAAGCGAAAAGCCCCCGCCGTCACCGTGCCGAACCACATATTGCCCGCCGTATCGCGGTCGATTCCGTACACGGCGTAGGCGCTGTTGTTCATACCCGGAAACGATACGCCCGTCGTGTCCGTCCCGAATGCCGCGTACAAATCCTGTCGCGGCAGTTTGAGTTGATACAGCGTCTCGCCGTCGTAGCGATAGACATCTTTGGCGTTGCCGTTGCAATTAAACCACAGGTCATCGGGTAGATTTTGCCACGCATTCGATGCGGATTTGACGGGTGGTAAAGTCGTGAAATTTTTGCCGTCATACTTACTCACCCCCGCCGGTGTCCCGACAAAAAGATTGCCCGCTTTATCGCTTTGCAGACTGCGAATAGTGTTGCTGGCCAATCCGTCGTCTTTCGTAAAATTTTCTATTTCTTCACCGTCAAAACGAAACAGTCCGTCGCCGTTGCTGCCGAACCAATAGTTGCCCGTCGCATCTTGAAAAATCTGCCAAGTTTGGTCGGGGAGGGTAGTGTTTTCGGAAGCCTCCGCTGCGGGATTTTTTTTTCCTTGACAAGCGGAGAAAAATAAGAGGATGAAGGTGAAAGTATAAATTGCGGGCATGGATATGGTCTTGTGAAAAGGTTTTTTTGCAAATGAGTGATAAGGTGGGGCAAAGGTAGGTTATTGGGGGGATTATGTTAAAATTCGGGGAAGGACGGTTTTGTGCCGAAAAAATCACTACATTTGAGGAAAATACTTTAAATCAATTTTGTAACCTCGGCTGATGCGAAACTTTGAATAGTGAGAAAATTGATTAACTCCGTCTTGTGCTGCTCCGTTTTTTTGGAGTAGTTTTTTATAAAACCAAAACTTTTCTGTTATGAAAAAATCAATTTTACTTTTATTTACATTTTTTACTTTTGGACTTTATTCAAATGTTTTAGCGCAGTCGTTCTCGTGCAATACCAATCAAGTTGCAGACTGTTATGATGTAGCTAATACGGGCTGCTATGATGAACTAGTGACAATGAACGAGGAGGGACCCTTTTCCATAAAAATTTACGTTCACGCAGTCAGAAGAAGCGGAGATTGTTCGGGCGGTGCAGATTATGAAGATTTAGTTGCGTCGATAAATCATATGCGTGAACCTTTTATTCCTCATAATATTTATTTCTTATGGGATTGTGTAGTCAATGATATTTGCAATTCCGATTGGTACAATACTGAAGAGCCTTGGGATGACCTCGGTGATTTTATTTGTGACGTGGCTGAACCTAACGGTAATTTTAATGAAGACGGAATTGATATTTATCTTTTTCCGGACGATATTGATGGCAGTGAAATCGGAGAAGTTCGGGGAGCCGCTTCTTCTATGTCTATAGGAAGTGGTAGCGCAATTTTAACACACGGCAGAAGTAATGAGAGTTCTGACTTCAATCCCGGCGACGGCAATAATTTTACCACATTTGTTCCCATTAGAGAAACACATGTATTAGCTCACGAAATGGGCCATTGTTTGGGGTTGCTACATACTCATGCAAATTCGGCCTTAAGCAATGGAGATTGTATTTCAGATACACCTAACGACCCTAATCTATCTACACAAGTGAATTTGGATTGTGAATACGAAGGTACAAGTCAAAATGATGGGATTGAGGATTTAGTAAGAAATATAATGAGTTGGTCTAACAGGGAATGTTTAGAGTACTTTACCGAAGGACAGGGACAGAGAATGAGGAACATGATGACCTTTGAAAACCCAAACTTTCCCGAAGGTGTCTTAGTACAGTCCTCTAATGTAGCCAACGAAGTTATAGAGTCTAATATAGTTTGGTCTGAAGACAGAAACATCAACGGAATCTTAGAAATCAAAGACGGAGGAACATTAACTATTAATCCCGTTGTAACTGTCCGTTTTGCTCAAGATGCAAAATTTATTACCTATCCCGGCGGCAGACTTAATTTATATGGTACGCTTACTTCTAACAGTTGTGCGAATGTCTGCGGGAATAGTTTGTGTGAAGATGTTTGGGAAGGTATAAGAATGGTCGGACAAAGTTTACAAACTCAAACCTTCTCCAATCAGCCCGTCGTTAAAGGCTACCCCGGTTCCGAAATCAGTAACGCTGAAACAGCTATTCGTGTTTACGGCAGAAACTTACTGACCTCCGGCGGCATAGTACATTGTACGCAAACCGTTTTTCGCAACAATAGAATTGCCACCGACTTCGCTCCTTACGCCGCTACGAATAACAGTTCTTTCTTCAGACGTTGTGAATTTATCAACAACAATCAATATCATTTATCATCTCCTTTCGATAGTTTTGTGAAGTTAATAATGGTGAACGGTATAAACTTCTATGGTTGTAAATTTGAAAATACTCAAAGTAACCATGTACAACAAGAATACCATGACTTCGGCTACGGTATTAAATCTTACGCATCCGGTTTTGACGTACTACCCGCCTGTTTGACTTTTGATTATCCTTGTCCTTCTTACGAACGCTCTGTATTTACGGGTTTGAGCTACGGTATTTTCAACTATATGGCATTCAACAGTTCTCGTGCTTATAAGATAATCTCCGCTGATTTTACCGATAATAATACCGGCGTTTATGTAAACTCGGAAGATAACGGAACGATATTACATAACGTGTTTAACCTCGGAACTGTACCGAACCCGAACTTGTTTCCTGAAGATAGCGTCAATCAAATCGGCTTGATGTTTGAAAACGACATGGGCGGCTTTACTTTTGAACAAAACGAATTTATCGGTACGTCGGGCGGCAATACGGACGCGATGATTGGCTCGGTGTGCAAGAATTTAGGACGCTTTAACAATGTGGTGCGACAAAATGATTACATCAACACAGACTACGCTAACCTCGCACTCGGCGAGAACGCAATAGCGGGTGACGCACGGGGTTTGCACTATTTGTGTAATGATAATATCGGTTCGACTACTTATGATTTGTATGCTTCTAATGAAGAAGGGGATGTTACTATACGGACGGAACAAGGGGAAGAAAGTTCTATAAATACAAACACTTACTTTTCTACGGGTAATGTACACTCCGACTCACCGACTTGTACGGATTTGAGAAACGACGGTAGCTTAATGACATACCACTATTTCAACGTAGCTGCACAAACTCCTTTTTCGGTTTTTGGTAATATTGAGTTAAAAGATGATGCAGTTGAAAATGAATGCCCCGAAACATACTGCGAACCCCCTTGTCGTACCGATAGTGAAATTACCACCGGAAAAAACAAGTATTATACCGAGCGCAATCAACGGGAAACTGCCAAAACAGAAATTGAAGCTGCCGAACTTGCCGGGAATACTGAACTGTCCGAACTAAAAAAACGTCAAGCTGCCGCGCACCAAAGCAGAATGGATAAAGAAGCATTTATGACCGTTCTACACATGGTGAGTGATACGCTCGGTTATGATGCAGACTCGCTCAATTTATGGTTAGAAAACTTGGACTTATTCAGTACTTATATGTTTTTTACCATGCAAGAGCAGGCAGCAGGGAATATTGCTACCGCTGAAATGTATATGCAACGAGCGGGTGAAAGGGAAGATTTAACAGCGAGAGAGTTAAAAACTCTGCATCAGATGCCTGACTTACTGAAAGTTATCACGAATAAAACACCACAAAAGTTATCTGCCTTTGATTTGCGCTGCTTAAAAGGATTTGCCGAAGACGAAAATAGTTTTGTCGGTAATATCAGTCGGAATCTATTGCGGACACGAGGATATGACTATCCGCCCGTCATCAATTTAACTGACAAAGCAGACGAACGTTTTGGTTTGAGTAAGCAGCGCATTATTAATGATGTGATTACCGTTTTTCCTAATCCGGTAAAGGAAAATTTATTTATAGAACTACCGAAAGGTGAAAAGGAAGGTATTTTTAGTATCGTTGACCTTAACGGCACAATCATACTTACTAAAAAAGTAAGTCAAAACAGATTTTCTGTTGAGGTAATGAATTTGCGTTCGGGCATTTATTTTTACCGGTATGCTTCTGCCGCCGGAAGCCTGAAAACGGGTAAAATCATTATTCAATAAAGTTTCTCTAACCTATCAGCCGAAAGCAAACCTTTGTGTTTGTTTTCGGCTTTCTAATTTTTGCTCTAACATGCGATTGACTATATTATTATGTTTGCTTACCTATACCGGCTTTTGTCAGGAAACTTTCATCAAAATTTATGAATTGGATTCTCCGAGTGCAGGATTTTCACATAGTATTATTACTAACGATACAATTGTACTCTACGGTGAATTGTTTAATGACTCTATAACTCAAAGAGGGATATTATTTGCCAAAGTCGATACTTTCGGAATATACGCTCAACAAAAAAATTACTTTTCGGATAGTGTCGGGCTTAATATAACGGGAAATCAGGGATACCAAATAATTGAGACAACAAACGGAGGTTTTCTAATGACGGGTAACGTACCCGGATTGCGAAAAAGTTTTCTCTTGAGTACGGATTCGGACGGTAACGTTTTGTTTAATCAGGATTACCCAAATAATAGTAATATTCTTACTTCTCACCAAAAATATGTAGAAGAATTAGCAGACGGATACTTACTTTTCGGCAGAAAACAGAAAACATCTGACGATTATAATCTTGATGCCTTTGTAATGAAGACCGACTTTGCAGGTAATAAAGTTTGGGAGAAGTACTATAACGGCGGCACACCGGGGCGTTATGATAGATTTATAGGAACGCACCAAAATGGAGACGGAAATATCGTGATGACAGGATATTCCGTTGCAGATGTGACACTGACCGGACCTAATCCGACGCCTCTAAATCAATGGACGTACAAATACGCTTCCGTGACGTTAGATGCCGACAGCGGAGAAATTATAGATGTATGGGAAACCGACGAAAAACTAATGCCTGATACTGAAGACGGCAATGCCATTACTCGACCTTTACGGGATATTGACAATAATTACATTTTAGCCGAGCATACTATAGTTGTTTCTTACTTTCCGCCCGACCCGCAACCGTATATTAGTTGGATGCCTCGTATCACAAAGCGAAATGCAGAATTTGAACGTATTTGGAGTACCCCTTTGAGCGATGCAGCTACAAGTAACCTAATTTATGATTTAATCGCTACTCCCGAAGGTGGCTATCTTGCGGCAGGTACGTATTTTACTCCTGCCACCGACAGCACAAGCGCGGGCTACAAAGGTTTGCTCGGTAAAGTAGATGCAACGGGAAATCTCCAATGGGTACGCAGCGATACCATTACCGCAGACTCATCGATTGGTGAGGGGGCGGGTATTGATTATAACGCTGTACACGTCTTGCCTTCAGGAAGTATTATGGTTACAGGTCGTTTCGGTTTTGGTGGTCGCACCTACGGCTGCATAACTAAACTCGACGCCGACGGCTGTCTCGAACCCGGTTGTCACCCCAACCTCACAAGCGTCAATGTTGCCGAAATAATGCAAGGCATTGAGGTTTTTCCTAATCCCACCACAGGTTACATTACCGTGCGCGCCAAGGGAGATTTTACTACCGAAATCTACAATATCAACGGCAAACGTGTCCGCGCCGCACAGGACTTTCAAGGTGAGGGGCAGTTGGATATATCCGATTTGCCGAACGGGATGTATTTTGTGAATGTACGGAAGGGGGCGTATTTTATTTACAGTAAGAGGGTGGTGAAAAAATGAAAATTAGAATGACAGCAGCATTATCAATATTATTTTCGTTGTGTCTTGTAATGATAACTGCGAGTACAAATACAAAAGCGGGCGATTCAAACGCTATATATTTGCGTGATTTAAAAATTCTTACCGAAGACGATGACAGATTTGTCGGCAATATAGCAATTGAAGCAGTTGGTGATATAAATGAATGCCCCGAAACTTACTGCGAACCACCCTGTCGTACAGATACGGAAATAGCACAGGGAAAAGACAAATACTACGATAAACGTTCACAACGAAATACAGCAATAGCAGAGCGAAACAACGCGGAAGCTACCGGTAATACTCAAATTGCGGAACAAAAAGGTAGGGAGTCAGACGCTTTTCAAATGCAAATGGACAAAGAAGCATTTATGACCGTTTTACACCTTGTAAACGATTCTATCGGTTACAATGAAGACTCGTTGCTGTTATGGATTGATAATTTAGATTTGTTTAGCATGGATATGTTTTTTACTATGCAGCATCAATCAAACGGCAACACAGCAATAGCGCAAGAAAGGTTAAATCACGCAGCAAAGCGAAACGACCTGACACAACGTGAGAGAAAGACACTACGTGAAATGCCCGATTTTTTGCAAATAATTAAAGGCAAGCAACCCGAAGAATTATCCATTTCAGATTTGCGTATGCTTGAGAAATTTGCAGAGGATGATTACGGATTTGTCGGCAATATCAGTCGTAATTTGCTGCGTCTGCATGGTTACCATTTTACTCCTGTTATAAATATTGACGAGTCAGCAAAAGAACGTTCGGAATTATTAAACAATGATGTTAGAAGTAAGACCGTATCGGTACGCCCTAACCCGGTCAGAGAACGATTAACAATTCAACTGTTGTCCGAAACAGAAACAACGCCGAACAGTATTTTTGAGATTTTTGACCTGAATGGCAAATCGCTGCGTCGGATAAAGCCTACAAACACGATTTTTTCCTTATCCGTTCAGCAATTTCAGAAAGGGGTATATTTCTACCAATACACTTCATCTGTCGGAGAGCGCGAGCAAGGTAAATTTATTGTACATTAATTTTAGGTAAACAGCCAAAAGTAAAGTCATACATTACTTTTGGCTGTTCTTATTTATATCTAATTATGAAACTCACTTTATTTTTTGTTTTATTTTCGCATGTTTTAATTGCCCAAGACACTTTTATCAAAGTCTTTGATTTAGATGCACCCGGCGGTGGATTTTCAAGCAGTATTTTGATAAGCGAGGATACTTTAGCTGTAACAGGTAATTGTACTGATAGCGAAACAGACGTATCAGGTTTTTATTTTGGGAAAATTGACACTATGGGAAACGTTGTTTCACAGAAAAAATATTACGCTCAAAATGAAGAAAATATTATCGTTGGATTGGGATATGATATAATTCAATCTATGAATAACAATTACTTTTTGACGGGAGTTCTTAGTGTAAAAAGAGACGGTGTTTTACTAAAATTAAATAGTGAAGGAGACAGTATTTTTATGAAAGAATACTCGAACCCTGATGATATTTTAACAACACACCAGACAAAAATAACAGAAGTTTCAGATGGATTTATTGTCTATGGACGAAAGCAAAGAATTTCGGATAATTATGGTGTTGACGCTTTTGTAATGAAGATTGACTTCGATGGTAATAAGTTGTGGGAAACATTTTATAACGGCGGAGAAATCGGACGGTCAGATTACTTCAAAGGTGTACGTATGGAAGAAAATACGGGGAATATCGTTGCTGTTGGGTTTTCGTATGCAGAAGCTACATCCACGGGACCTAATCCTACTCCTGAAAATCAAATAACTATCGCATATTTTTCAATTACTTTTGATTCCCAGGATGGAAGCATTTTGAATATTTTACAAACAGAAGAAATACCACGAGTGAATACCGATGACGGTGGTAATATTAATTCTGCTATATGGGGCGAAGATAGTAATTACATTTGGACAGAACTGACTATGACACGTCAAATAATACCTCCCGACCCTGAACCTTTTACACGTTATACGCCGCGTATTGTCAAACGAGATACCAATTTTAATCGAATATGGAGTACTCCGCTCGGCGATGATTTTTTCGGTAACGTTCTTTACGACCTCACCCCCGCCCCTGACGGTGGCTACCTCGCCGCCGGTACCCAACACATCCCCGACACCGACAGCACCCGCCGCGCTTTTACCGGTTTTTTAGCGAAAGTCGATGCCGCCGGCAATCTGCAATGGACGCGCAAAGACACCGTTTATGCCTTGCAGCCGCCGCCTTTGGACTTTAGCGTCAATGAATATCGGTACACTTCCGTCCACGTTTTGCCCTCGGGCAGCATCATCGCCACAGGGCGGTTTAACCACTACGGCGAGTCGCCCGCCCGCACCTATGGTTGGATGATAAAACTCGACCCCGACGGCTGCCTCACGCCCGGCTGTCATCCCAATCTGACGGGTATTAACATTGCGGAGCACATGCAGCACATCGAGGTTTTTCCCAATCCGACGACCGACTACGTGACGGTGCGCGGCGCGGATGAATTTACCGCCGAGGTCTATGACGCCGCCGGTCGCCTTGTCCTGCCCGTCCGCACTTTCCGCGAGGAGGGGCAGTTGGATTTTTCCGATTTGATGCGGGGTATGTACTTCGTCAATATTCGCTCGGGGGCGCATTTTATTTTTACGAAAAAGGTGGTGAAGGAGTAGGGAGGGTAGGGTTTTATATAATTGCTTGCTGTTTTTACCTGCTGCCCTTACCATGTTCTTTTCTGCTTTTTGCTTGCGCAAGCAACTGCTTACCAAAAGAACCAAAAACGCTACCCTGAGCAAACTCGCTCCGCTCAAACAGTGCACAGGGGGCTCTCCCGCCCAAAGCGACCGGTTCACTTGCTTTTACACTGCAAAATGTATTATGAATAGCAATAAATAAATTTTATCAAGTCAAATCATTAAAAATCATAATCATCAGGTTCAAAAAAAAACAAGTTCCCTCTCCACACTAACCCCCTCCCCGAAAACGTTAAGAAAACCCGCTTTCTTCCGTAAATTTCTATCTTTGCCCGCACAAGTACCCAAAGCGACTCATGCAACACATTACTACTTACTTTTTACTCTTTTGCGCCTTTTCTCTGCAAGCTCAACAATATTTTCCCGTCAAAATAAATCGACAGTGGGGATTGATTGATGCGGCGGGAAATCTCTCCGTGCCGCCGCGTTACGATGCCATCGGTGAGTTTAAAAACTTCGGCTACGCGGTCATGCAGCGCGACAACGGGGTCGGTCTGCTCAACGGTCGCGCCGAGGAAGTTATCGCGCCGACTTTCGACGATATTAAAGTGCTGTCGCCCTCGCTGATTGCCGTGATGAAAAACAAAGCATGGTCGGTTGTCAATCTTTTCGGGCAGACGATATTGCCCGCCGGCTACGAGCGGGTGCGCGTCGTGCGGGACGACTTTTTGACTTACGCCCGCAACGGAAAATGGGGCATTATCGACGTGCGCGGCAAGGAAATCGCGCCGCCGCTTTACGATGAAGTTTTTATTTACGAAGACAATTATTGGCTGACCCGCAGCGGCGAAACTTACGGTCTGTTGCGTCTCGACGGGCAGGAAATTCTCGCGCCCGACTACGACGAAATCAAAGTACACAACGCTAATCTTTTCTTTTTCCGTCAGGGCAAAAAATGGAATCTGCGCGGACACAACCGGCAGCCCGTCGCCAAGTTCGATTACTACAATCCCGTTTCCGAAAATTTTATTTATCTCAAAAACGGCGGCTCGCATCGCCTGTATTCGCTGCACACCGGCACGGTCATTTCGCGCGGCGAGTACGATGCTTTTTTGCCTTTTTCAAAAAATCAAGTCATTGCCCGCAAGGGAAAATTACTCGCCCTGCTCGACAAAACCGGGCAGCAAATTCTCGCGCCGTATTACAACGAAATACAGACCTTCGGCAAGTCGGCTTTTCGCGTCAACATCGACGGGCGTTGGGGTGTGGCGGCGACAGGCGACGAAAATTTAGTGCCTTTCGATTATGACTACATTGCGCCGCTGAAAAATAATTCGGCGGTCGTCAAGCAGGGCGGCAAACTCGGTCTGCTCAACGCCGCCGGCGAGGAAGTCGTCGCACCCGCCTACACAAAAATCCTGCTCGAAGACGACGGTCGCGCCAAAGCCTATCGCGGCGAGCAAATGACGCTGCTTTCTTTCGATGAAAACGGCAACCTCGCCGACGCCGATAATTTTGCGGGTCATTTTACCATCACCGTGCGCAATCAAGAACCGGTTTTTCGCTCCTTTAACGACGGCGAAACCGCTTACGTCCTCGCTGATTTCGAGTGGTTTTACGACCCCGGCAGCGACAAATGGGGCTTGCGCAAACTCAGTGACGGCAGTATTCAAATCGAACCGACCTTCGACAACATTCAAGTCGAAAAAGAACTCGGGCTGACCATTGTCGGCGTCGAAAAACTGACCCGTCTCGACTTCGACCGCACGACTTACCGCTACGAGGAGGTCTATGGTTTGGTCAATAATAAGGTCGGGCTGCTGGTCAAAGACATGAATATGTACGACCTGCGCATTGCCGATTTTTTGGACGGACTGCCCGCCGCCCGCTGTATTTTTGCCGACGGTCGG
The DNA here is from genome assembly GCA_020629965.1 of Saprospiraceae bacterium. Lineage (GTDB taxonomy): Bacteria > Bacteroidota > Bacteroidia > Chitinophagales > Saprospiraceae > JAHDCG01. Next base: position 15,336 of record JAHDCG010000067.1, read on the forward strand.
CACGGCTTAATCAATCGCATCGGCAAAGTCATCGTCAAAGATTACAGCTACATCGGCGACTTTACGGAGGGGCAGGCACGTATGGCGATAAAGGGCAAACTCTCCGGCGACCTCTCGCCGGGCGGGCGCGGTCTCGGCAGTCTGCGCGGCTACCTCGACGGGCAGCGTGCCCCCGTAGAAATGTTCGACTTTACGATGCACGACCGCGAGTTTAACGCCGACGCCGAACTCACTTGTGCCGACTGCAAATGGGGCTACCTCGACACCCTCGGCAACGTCACCGTACCGCCGAATTACGACTTCGCCGAAGACTTTGTCAACGGAGTCGGCTTGGTGGACTGCAACGGAAAACGCGGTATGATCGACCCGACCGACCGCCGTTTGTTGCCCTGCGCTTATGACGATTTACATTTTTTGGAGAATACCGACGAGCGCATTTTACGCGTGTACCAAAGCAGCGAAAAATACGGACTCATCGACACTTTCGGGCAGCTCAAAGTGCGCTTGGATTACGACGACATCGGGCAGTTTCGAGAGGGCAGGCTCGCCGTGCGCCGCAACGGGCTGTGGGGTTTTACGGACAAAGACGGCACGGAGGTCGTCAACTGTCGCTTTCGGGAGGTCGATGATTTCAGCGAAGGTTTGGCATCGGTAAAATCGGGGAACAAACGCGGCTTTATCGACAAAAACGGTGTTTTCGTCATCGAGCCGCAATACACCCGCGCCGGCAGTTTTCAAAACGGCTTGGCACCGGTTTATACCGAGGGCGGCTTCGGCTATATCAACGCACAAAACGAACTGAAAATCGCGGCGGATTTTGCGGGGGCGAGTGACTTCGACCGGGGCGTGGCGCGGGTGACAATCGACTACAAACAAGGACTCATCGACACGCTCGGCAACTTTATTTTACGACCGCGTTTTCTCGAAATTTCGACTTTTGACGCCAACGGTCTCGCCGTTGTACGCTACGGAAATGACAAGGTACGCTCCGGCATTATCGACCTCGCGGGCAATGTGCGCAGCGACGGTTTTTTGTCCGTTTCCCCGTTTCACGAAGGCAGGGCGGCGGTGCGTTTTAAGAGCGGCTACGGCTTCATCAACACGAGCGGCGATGTGGTTATCAAGCCCGAATATTCCAAAGTCGGCGACTTTCACGACGGGCGCGCGATGGTACAGAGCGGCGGGCAATGCGGCTACATCGACGCGGCGGGTACGCTCGTCGTGCCTTGTATTTACTCCAAATGTTTGGATTTTAACGACGGCAGGGCGGTGGTCTATCAGGGCTACCGGCGCGGCGGCTTAATCGACCGCAGCGGCAAGGTGCTCATCGAGCCGTCGGTCAATCGGCTGTACGATTTCAACGACGGGCGCGGACTGGTGCGCGGCAAAGACCGCTCCTTTATCTACATCACGGAGCAGGCGCGGCTGTATGACGGCAGCTACGAGGATGCCCGCAAATTCGAGCACGGTCTCGCTTTCGTCAAAATCGACGGCAGATGGGGCGTGATTAACCAAAAAGGCATCGAGGTTATACCGCCCAAATACGACAAAATCGAACCCTACGCGGAGGGCTACGCACGGGTACGCATCAAGGGTTTCAGCGGCCTGACAAATCTCGACGGAGAGTTGATTGTGCCGCCGACTTATGAGTATATCGCCTACGCGGGCGGCGGTCTGTTTCGGGTGGAGCAGGGGGATAAAGTGGGGTATTTCGACATGCGCGGGGAGTGGGTTTGGGAGTTGGGAGAGTAAAATGTTGTTTAGGCGTTTAGGCGTTTAGCTTGACGACGGTTAGAATTTCAAACCCCTAATGCCTTCTAAACGCCTAAACGAGAAAAAGCCGAATTTACTTTTGATGAGTAAATTCGGCTTTATCAATTTATGCTAAAAAAGCAAGGAAGAATTAGTTGTTATGCACAACCTTGTCTTTTGCACCTTTTTTCACAACTTCTACTTTCGTTTCGCGCACGGTATCGCGGATAGTTTCGGTTTTCGCACCGACTTCTTTGCCGACGGAAACTTCCTCTACCACGCGAGCATTTTTCTCTACTACCGGCACTTCCGCACGTTCGGTTACTTCCACGGTACCTTCTTTAAAGGTCTTAAAATCCGCTTCGGTAGCCGGGCGGTTAACTGCGTCACGTTGTACATACACGCGCTCTTCGCGGAGACGTAATTTCTCCTCGACGGGCTTTTCGATAATACGACTGCGCAGTTGTACGCCGCCGGTTTCAACGGTGCGTTTGCCTACGTTCATATTTTCTTTGACGACTTTAATTTTGTCGGTTGCTGCCGCGCCTTTAGCGGTAGCGGTTGCACCTCTGCGTACTACATTTCCGCGCGCTGCAGCTGCGGTTTTATTGACATCGAGGGCGTTGCAATCGTCCATAATTGCAGCGGCGCGTGTTGCTTCGGCGCGGTCTGCGGCGTGTACGGTAAGTACATGATTATCGGCGGCTACACGACTGTATCTGTGACGGTCGTCTTCGTCATCGCCCATCAACCAGTCCCAAAAACCGGAAGTTTTTTCGTCTTCTTCGTAGTCGTAGTACTCCGCATTTTTCGTTGCTTTATTGTCACGACGATACGGCGATACATCTACGCGGTCGTTGTGAAACCCGGCTGCTTCTAATTGTTTTTTTGCTTTGTTGACATCACTTTGTTCTTTGAAGATGCCTAATACTGTAAAAGCCATAATATTTTAAAATTTAATTGGTTAGAAAAATTCTTTTGTCTTTCGGAGTCAAGACATTGAAATAATTAAGTCTTTTCAATGTCTATTTTTTCTTTGCGCAGCGTTTCGGTTTGCTCGAATTGCTCGGTATTTTCCGTGCTTGTGATGTGTATTTCTTCTTTTAAAATCAATTTTTTGACAACGACCGCTACTTCTTCTATAACCGGAATAATTGTCACGCCGTTTTCCGTTCTGATTTGCGGTGCGACTTCCACCTCTTGATTTTTAGCTACCCGATTTACGTGTACTTTTTGTTTTTTTAAGTTTAAATTGAGGTTGACTTCTTCCGTTTCTACGGTTTTATTAAGAAGGTATTTCGCGGTTTCCGTTTCTCTTTTACTGACGGTAATTTCCTCTTCTACTAAAGGAATCTTATTTTCGGACAATGATTTTTTCATAGTTTATTTCTTTGGAAGAGATGTCAGCAGGTTTGAAAGTTTTAGTCGTTTAACTGTCTAACACTGTGTAAAAAGTTTACATTCCGCAAAAAAATGCGCACCCGAACCGTTAAACGACCGGTGTGGTTATTCAAACAAAATCGAGAGTTTATTAGTCTTGCGGAGTATTCATACAAAGGATTTTGTATGCCGGAATATTTGAGTACGCTTTTCCGAGTTGCAAAGATAAAACTGTCTTCGACCTGACATGTTCAGTCAAACGGCAAGTTGTTTGTTAAATTTTTTTCATACGACACAATTTTGCGGGAGAGGGTAAGCGGCAGCGTTACTTAGAATCCGTGCGTTTTTCCGGAAAATAAATTAACCGTAAAATTTTCGGATGAAAAATTACCCGCTCTTACTCACCGTTTGCGTTGCTTGTCTCTTTTTCCTTTTGGCAACGGCGACTTCCGTCGATGATGATATTCCGATTATTCGCATGGAGCCTAAGCTGAATGTGCAAATACTCGACACTTTTATTGTTTTAGCAAATGAAGGCAAGGTCGATTTTGAGCAGGCGGTCATTCGTTTGAGTTTTGACCGAGGCGAGTCTCTGCCGTCTGATATCAGATTTCAAATAGGAACGATTGACAGCTATGCCATTGCGCCGGCGGCGGTCGATACCATTCCGATTTCCGAGTTTATTACCTTCGATACCTTGCCCTTCCCTTCGGACACTTTACCGGAGTGGTTTGAGTTTGAACAGCAGGCAAGCGGATATGATGTTTACTTCAGCCACGAATTTTAATACGCCGCGAACCCGAAAAAACGGCTAAATTTGCCGCATGAAACGCATCTGCATACCCGCTTTCCTTCTTCTCCTTTTCCTTTTGTCGAGCTGCCGCAAATACAACGACGGCCCCGCTTTCACCTTGCTCACCAAGACCAACCGCGTCACCAACGACTGGATTTTAGACATCGCCGTGCGCGAAACGGGCGGTGCGATTTTTGAAGTCACCGACCGCTATCCGACTATGCGGCTGCGCATCCGTAAAGACACGGTCATCGTACTTTTTTCGCCGCTGACGGAAAAACTGTACGGCACCTGGAGTTTTGAAGAAAGTAAAGAAACCTTCAACTGGGCGGTGGACCATGACCCGGTCACGTTCATCAACGACAACTCGCTCGCCGACCAAGACATCACCTCTTACGACTCTTTGGAACGCTTCGACATCGAGCGACTGACGGAAGATGATTTTTGGATAATTGATAAATTCGGAAATACTTTGCGGTTTGCGGAGGAGTAGGCGAGCGGTGGACGGTTTTTACGGTGGACGGTTGACGGTTTTACGGTGGACGGCGGCATGACGAGCAAGCAAAACCCAAAGAGCGAATGCTCACTTTATGATACGACGGCAGAAATTTGAGAGAAAGTCGAAAGCCCCCCCCGTCCACCGTCCACCATCAACCGTCCACCGTCCCTTCATCCACCGAAAAAATCTTAAAATCCGAGCCTGCCGCCGACAAAATATCCTGCAAGCGGTTTTCATCCGTGTCCGTGATGAAGGTTTGACCGTAGTTTTTTTCTAAGATTAAATTTATCAAACTACGCACTCTGCCGCGGTCCAATTTATCGAAAATATCGTCGAGCAGCAGCAGCGGGGCGATGCCTTTGTGTTGCCGCAGAAATTCGTATTGCGCTAATTTCAGAGCTAAGATAAAAGACTTGAGTTGTCCTTGCGAAGCAAAAACTTTCAGGGCGTGGGCGTCGATTTTGAAGGCTAAATCGTCTTTGTGAATGCCGATGGTAGTGCGCTGCAAAACGCGGTCTTTTTCACGGGCGTCGTGTAATAAATCGGCGAAATTTTCGGTCAGTAATTTAGAATTGTAAACGCAGGCGATGCCCTCTTGGTCTTCGGAGATGGCGGCGTAGTTTTCCTTTAAAATCGGCTCGAAATTTTCCAAAAATTGCTGTCTCGCCTTGACGATGAAGGCGGCGGGTTCCTGCATTTGCTCGTCGAAGATTTGCAGCAGGTTTTCGTCAAATCTGCGCTCGGCGTGAAACTGTTTAAGCAGTGCATTCCTTTGCGACAGCAGGCGATTGTAAGCCACCAAATGCCGCAGATAAATCGGGTCGGATTGACTCAAAGTATTGTCCAAAAAACGACGCCGCTCTTCGCTGCCCTCGCGGGCAATCACCGTATCATCCGGAGCCGCCATGACCACCGGCAGCAACCCGATGTGGTCGATGAGTCGCTTGTACACTACACCGTTGCGCTCGATTTCTTTGCGTTTGCGCGGAATAACCTTAGCGACAATTTTCTCCTTTTTCTCTTCTCTGACAAAATCGCCTTCCAACCGAAAAAAATCCGCGCCGCGCTGCATCACCAGGCGGTCATTGATGCCGAAATGACTTTTACACATACACAGGTAGTAAATCGCGTCGAGCACGTTGGTTTTACCCATGCCGTTGCGCCCCGTCAGGCAGTTGAGCCGCTCCGAAAACGCGAGGGTTTGCAGGTCATAATTTTTGAAATTGGTTAAGGTCAGTGTTTTAAGGTGCATTTGTGATTGGTGGACGGTTGAAGGTGGACGGTGGACGGCTGCATTTGCAGGATGATTTCGTTAGCTTTGAATTTATTGGTTTCTTTAATTCAGTATCGAAGTTGTCAATTAAACGCGGCGAAAGTAGCTTTTTTTATCAACACTTCAACAACCGGGCGCAAAGTCTGTTCTCTTTTTGATTGAATACTCTCGTGCGAAATTTTTGGAAAATGCGCGGCGGAAGATTTAAGCCAATCGTGAAAAGTTCTTATCTTTAGGGGCGGAAAAGGGATTTTTCAGCGAATTTTCGCCGGGGAGGGAGTTACTGTGCGTCTTCAGCCCCCTAAACTCCGCGACTAAAGTCGGGACAGGCCCGAATCGGGGGAACTTTCTCCGGGCTTGAGATTGTGGTAAATCGGGAGGTTCCCGGATTCTTTTTGGAGGATAATTTAAGTTTAAAGCGAATTTGAATTTCAAAGATAGATACGCCCCCGCTCCGGGGGTTGGGGGGTATTCAGTACGAATTTTGCTGTGCGTCTTCAGCCCCCTAACCCCCGAATCGGGGGAACTTTCTCCGGGCTTGAGATTGTGGTAAATCGGGAGGTTCCCGGATTCTTTTTGGAGGATAATTTAAGTTTAAAGCGAATTTGAATTTCAAAGATAGATACGCCCCCGCTCCGGGGGTTGGGGGGCATTCAGTACGAATTTTATAAAATAAACAACGCAATATACAAATACAAAGGAACGGTCGGTAGCCGTCTATCAACCACCAACTACCAACCAACAACTAATGATTATGGCAGTAGCGGAAAAAGCAGCCCCGAAAAAGCGGGCGACAAGTAAGAAAAAAAGTGATGTAACGAGCGAAATGTGGCTGGATTGGTACGAGCTGATGTTGCGCATCCGAAAGTTTGAGGAAGCGGCATTGCGCAGTTACGGACAGCAAAAAATACGCGGTTTTTGTCACGTTTACATCGGGCAGGAGGCTATCACGGCGGGCATGGAAGCGGCTTTGCAGGAGGGCGACGGCATTGTGACGGCTTACCGTCAGCACGGCACGGCAATCGGTCGCGGCGTGGGTACGAAAGAGGCGATGGCGGAACTGTACGGTAAGAAAACCGGGATAGTGAAAGGAAAGGGCGGTTCGATGCACTTCTTTTCGCGGGAAAACAAATACTTCGGCGGTAACGGTATCGTCGGGGCGCAAATTCCGATCGGGACGGGTATCGCATTTGCCGAAAAATACAAAGGCACGGACAATCTGTGCGTGACGATGTTCGGTGACGGTGCGGCGCGTCAGGGTGCGCTGTACGAGTCGTTTAACATGGCGATGACCTGGAAAATTCCGGTTTTGTACGTCGTGGAAAACAACCAATATGCGATGGGTACTTCCGTGAAGCGGACGTCTAATGTGCATGATTTGTACAAAATCGGTTCGGCCTTCGACATGCCTTCGGAGCCGGTGGACGGGATGGATCCCGTGGCGGTTTACGAGGCGGTAAAGAAAGCGGCGGCGCACATTCGCAGCGGCAAAGGACCTTACTTTTTGGAGATTAAAACTTACCGTTATAAAGGTCACTCGGTGTCCGACCCCGCGAAATATCGGGAAAAAACGGAGGTACAGGAGTTTAAAGACAAAGACCCCGTGAAGATGGCGGAAGCGCGTATTTTGGAAGAAAAACACGCGACCGAAGAGCAAATCCAAGAAATTAAGGACAAGATTAAAGAAGAAATCAAGGCGGCACTGAAATTTGCCGAAGAGTCCGAATACCCGTCTGCGGAAGAATTGTACGATGATAATTACATCGGTGATTATCCGTTTTTGGAGTAAAATCGGTTTATGATTTTAGACCGGTAAGTTTAGAGATCTAACGAATAAAAGCCTTTTGCGCCCCGTGTGCAAAGGGCTTTTGTTCTTTATTTCGGAATGTGTTTTCTTTTATTTAAAAAATTCCGAACATGCGGCAGGTGCTTTTGTTATATCTCTACAAAACATATACAAGTGTTGCCGATAAAAAAGCAACGACGATAACTGACTTTCCTTTTTTTACGGGACAAAACCAAAATCGACACGACAGATACCAAGTACATGATTTATCGATTTTGTCCCTCTCAACAAAACTATTATAACACATAAAAAAACACAAATTTTTTATGTGACCAAAATACGAATGTGATGTCTTTACGTCACATTTAATCCAATGCGCCGAATTGTAATTTGCAAAACGCGCATTTTCCGACTTTAAAATTCACCTGCCGCACAAGTATTTAAAAGCATACGACCTGCGGCAACCGAGCAATAAACCGCTCGGCAAGACTGTAAATACCATGAAATATATTTTGACTTTCTTTATTCTTTTTTCTGTTGTTTCGGCAGTTCCCGCTGCTCAAATTACAGCATTTACCGATACTGTTTTTACTAAAAATAATAATATTCAGCCTGTCGTTTTCAGCGGTCGTATTGCCGAAAAAGAAACGGGCAAAACGCTCAAAAATGCCGACATCATTGTTTTGGATGCTTCTACCCGCGAAGAGGTGGCCTATTTGCAAGCCAAAGCCGACGGCAGTTTCGGCGGTTCGTTAGTGCCGGCACGCAAGTATATTCTGATTGCCGACAGCCCGAATTTTTACCGCTACGAAGCGGAAATGACCGGTGCGGAACTGATGCAGCCGCTCAATATCGAACTGTCTCCGAAGCCCGGTTATTTTTTCGACATCACCGTTTTTGACGGTGAGCGCGTCAATGCTACCGTGAATATGGTGCAAGACTCACGCGTGGAAATTTACAACCACAATACCCGCGAAGAAGAGCTGGTAATTGAAAATAACCCGAAAGCGGGCTTTAATTTCAGCTTTAAAGAAGGAAACCAATACACTATTTTGGTGCGCAAAAAAGGCTACCTCAACCGCCGTATTCAAGTATTTGTCGATGTAAAAGATTGCATCTTGTGCATCAACGGCATGGGCGTGGAACAACCCGACGTGACCGACATCATGCTGAACAACAACGAAATCGGTTACCTCCTCGGCAACATCGCCTTGGACACCATCGAAATCGGTAAGACTTTTCAAATCGACAATATTTACTACGATTATGACAAGAGCAACATCCGCCCCGACGCGGCGAAAGAGCTGGATAAATTAGTGACTTTCCTGCGTGACAACCCCGCCATCACCGTCGAACTCGGTGCGCATACCGACAGTCGCGGCAGTGACGAATATAACATGGCACTCAGCGGTCGCCGCGCAGCCTCCGCCGTCGAGTACATCGTAACGCAGGGTAAAGTAAGCAACGCCAAAATCGAGTCGAAAGGCTACGGCGAAACCCGCCTTGTCAACGAATGCAGTAACGGCGTACCGTGCAGCGCGGAAGCCCATCAGCAAAATCGCCGCACCGAAATTACCATTACCGGCTACGACAACAGCGACCCCTTAGACGGTGCAACGCTGAAGCAAATTATCGAAGTGCCCGATATTTACGAGCGCATGATTGAAAAGCAAAAGCGCGAGCAAAAAGCCATTAAAGAATTGAAAAAACGCGGTGCGTAGAGTTGAAATCTCGCCTTATCCGGCGAAAACAAAGCCGTCGGATAAGGCGAATATTAAGAAACTCCTTCCGCAAATACCCGATTTACCTTTTTTACCTGACACCTTGAATTTCCGAATCCTCCCCACGGAAAATTCGCTTAAAACCTATTACCATGAAAAAATTTATTATATTTTTAGTCCTGACCCTCGGCTTTACTTTTTTTGCCAAAAGCCAAATCGTAGAATCTCGTTTAGCCGAAAACCGCACCACAGTTATTGAAAAAGTCCCCGGTTCCGACGACCGCGCTATCTTGAATGACTTGGAAATGAACAGCTTCAGTCTCAACGAACAAGTTTACATCAAGGACTATTCGCACAAACCGATGACGGCGGAAAAATTGGAGACGCAAAGCAAGCAAGTGAGCAGCAGAAATGCTGCGCCGCAAATGAACGCGAAAGTTAATATTTCGGCGGCAGCAACTACCGCTTCCGTCAACGCATCCGAAGATTCGCCTACGGTAGCCGGTGCCGATGACTTGAGTTTCGACGAAGACGATTACGCGGATTTGGATACCGACATCGCCCTCGAAAATGTAGTAGAAGTGCGTCGCGGTACGGTGAATTTCACATCGACCCGCAGCACGAAAACAGCCAAAAGAGCCGCCCCCGCAAAAGCCGTTAAAGCTGCTGCCCCGGCAAAAGTCGAGACCTACCGCGACATCAAAATGCGCGAAGCCCGCAAAGAAGCGGAATACCGTAAGAACAAAAGCTACCGCGAGCCGGTCGGTGAAAAAGTCAGCCGCAAGAGAAAACGTACACCGAACTGGAATGCGGATAAACGCGGTAAGCGGTCAATTTTTAAGTGTTTTAAATTTTAAGATTTTAGACTATAGATTTTAGACGTTAGACTGCCCGCGTGACTTGCGACCGGATATGACACGGAAGAAAAAAAGGTGAATTTGAAAAGCACTCAAATTCACCTTTTTCGTGTTGAAAATCAATCTTTCAGCTCACCCAAAAGTTCAAGCGAAATTTCTAACCCGACAACCACCCACCACCTACCACCCACCACCTAATTCCCCGCCGTTTCCGCCTCCGCTTTCGTTTCGATAATCGCCCGTTCCACTGCCTCGCGTTCGGGTTTTTTGCCCGTCCACAGCCACAGCGCACCGACTTTTACCGCATTTTTGACGGAAAGTAAAAGCGGCAATAACAGCAGCGTCAAAAAGGTAGCGAAGCCGATGCCGTAGGCAACCGAAATTGCCATTGGGATGAGAAATTGAGCAGAAAAAGACTTTTCAAAAATCAAGGGAGCCAAGCCTGCCACCGTCGTCAGGGAGGTCAGAAAAATAGCTCGAAAACGCGACCTGCCCGCCTCGAAAATAGCCTCGCGGTAAGGGTAGCCGTCTTTGAGCAGAGAGTTGAATTTTCCGATGAGGACAAGTCCGTCATTGACTAAAATACCGACCAAAGCCACAATGCCGAGACCCGACAAAATATTAACCGGCTGGTCGTGAATCCAATGCCCCCAAGCTACGCCGACGAAGCTGAACGGAATGAGAATAAACAGCATCAGCGGCTGACCGTAAGAACGAAACGAAAAGGCAATGATGGTGTACATCAAAATTAAAACGACCGGCAAAACCCGTCTGAGTTTTGTGCCGATTTTAGCAAACTCGCGGTTTTGACCCTCGTACAGCGGCTCGACCGACGGGTACTTGGCGAGAATATCGGGAATGACGTCGGACTGTAAATTTGCGATGATTTCGGGAGCGGAGTCTTTGATATTCGACAGGTCGGCATCGACCCGAATTTCGCGCCGCCCGTTGAGGTGATTGATGACCACGTCGCCGCGTTCGATGCTGTACTCGGCGATTTCGGAAAGCGGTACGCGGGTGCGCGCCGGCGTCACAATCCGCATGTCGTCGAGATTACTGATGCTGCCGCGGCTCTCGCGGTCGTAGCGCACCCACACGCGGATTTCGTCGCGCCCGCGCTGAAACCGCTGCACACTCGCCCCGAAAAAACCGGCGCGTACCTGCGCCATCACGTCATTGAGCGTGAGACCGAGCAGGTAGGCATTTTCTTTCAGTTTAAGTTTAATTTCTTTGATGCCCGCCGGGTCGTTGTCCGTAATATCGGCGAGGCGGGAGTTGTCCTGCATGGCGGATTTCAGTTCTTTTTTGGCGGCTTTCAGTTCTTCGATATTGCTGCCGGCGAGGGAGACGGAAACGGGTTTTCCGCCGAAGGCATTGCCCGAACCGAAGACGACGCTTTCCGCGCCGTATATCGGTCCGACGCGCTCGCGCACCAGTTGCGAGACGGCGGCTGCCTGAAATTTACGCACTTCACCGTTCAGCAGATTAACGGTCAGCGAGGCATTTGCCGTGCCGGGACCGAGACGGCGGGAAGTGTTTTCGATGACTTCATCGCCCGTGCCCTGCATTGCATTGAGCGTATCCGCGCTCGCCCACACGGCTTTTTCGATTTCCGTGATTAAAGAGTCGGTAATCATTTCGCTCGTACCCTGCGGCATTTTCAGCGTGATATTGACCGCATCGGAGGCGATATTCGGAAAAAAGGTAAAACGAATAATACCGCCTTGAATGGCGCCGACGGTCAAAATAAACATAGAAATCGGGACGGCAAAACCGAAGACTTTGTAATTCAAAAAGAAACGTAAAATCGGTGCGTAAAATTTGTCGCGCAGCCAAGCAATCGCCGTATCCGCCCATCGGTTGACGGCAAAGGTCTTTCCGTCTTTTTTCAAAGCGTTGGAATGTGCTAAGTGAGAAGGCAAAATCAGAAAAGCCTCGACCAATGAGATGATAAGAATGATACCGACGACCAGGGCGATTTCGCCGAAAAAGTCACCCAGACGACCGGGCAGAAAAAGGAAAGTAGAGAAAGCGACTACGGTGGTCAAAATAGCGGAGACGATAGGCGAAATGACCTCCATCGTCCCGTCAATGGCAGCTTTCAGTGCGGTTTTTCCGCTCTCGTATTCGCTGTAAATATTTTCCGCAATGACGATGCCGTCGTCCACCAAAATCCCGATGACGATAATCATTCCGAAAAGGGAAATGACGTTGATGGTCATAAAACCCGGCGCGAAAATGAACAAACCGAGGAAGGAAAACGGCAGCCCGACCGCTACCCAAAAAGCAATACTGGGTTTGAGAAAAAGCGAAAGAAAAAGCAGTACCAGCAAGATACCGATGGCACCGTTTTCGACCAAGAGATTTTGCCGATCCAAGAGAGTAATCGAAGAGTCTTTGTTGACATTCAGACTGACGCCGGAGTTGTTTTCGTTGAAGGTTTTGATGTATTCTTTGACATTTTCCGTGGCATCCAAAAAGTCTTCGTTGTTGGTCGTGCTGACGGAAATCTGCACGGCTTTTTTTCCGTTAAAAGCGACGCGGTCGGGCACTTCCGACCATTTATCATTGACGCTCGCTACGTCGCGCAGACGAATGACCTGTCCGTCGATGCCCGCCCGCACGACGATGTATTCGAGACCGTCGCCGTAATAGGAGCGATTATTGGCGCGGATGAGATACTCTTCGGTTTCGGTTTTAATGGTACCGCCGGTAGTCAAAAGATTGGAATTGCGCACGGCGGCGGCTACCTCCGCGAAGGTCAGATTGTAAGCGCGCAGGTCGTTTTCGCGCACGGCAATCTCGATTTCTTCTTCCGGGAAACCGCTGACGGTCAACTGCGAAATACCCTCGATATTACGAATGTCGTCTTCGACCTTACGGGCGATTTCTTTTAGAGTTTTCAGCGAAACATTCTCGCCGCTGAGCGAAAAAGTGATGGCTTGATTGAGGTTCTCCTGTTTGGAAATAATCGGCGGCTCCATGTCGGCGGGAAAGGAAGGCACGCGGTCCACGGCATTTTTGACATCGGAGAGTACCGCGTCGATGTCCGCATCTTCCAAAATCTCGACGACGATAGTGCCTTGATTTTCGCGCGACTCGGAGGTAAAACGGTCTAAGCCGACGAGACCGCGCAGGTTATCTTCGATTTTCAAAACGACACCTTCCTCGATTTCTTCGGGCGAGGCACCGGGGTAGGTGAGGTTGATGTAAATGAGCTTATTGGTCTCCAGCGGAAAGAAGGACGAGCGCATTTGCTGCAAGCCCAAAATACCGAACAACGCCACGGCAATCATCAGCACATTGACGGCAACGGGATATTTTATGAAGAAAGAAATTAAGTTTTTCATGGTCGAGATTTGAATGA
>JAHDCG010000067.1:28863-32542 GCA_020629965.1 Saprospiraceae bacterium
CAGCGGCATGCCGTCGGGCAATCCTCTGACGACCACGGTGTTTTCTTTGTAATACACCGGCTCCACGGTTTTCAGCATCAGCGTGCTGTCTTTGAGATAGTAGAGTTTGTCGTTGTCCGTGATAAGTTTTCTGTCCACTTCGTAGGTGTTTTCTTCTTCTTTGGCGGTCAAATCGGCTTCGAGGTACATGCCCTCGCGCAGGTCGTCGCCCGTTACGCGGATGAAGGTTTGCAGCGTCTGCGTGTTCGGGTCGATGAGGCTGTTGAGGCGACTGACGGTGCCTTGGTAAGTTTTGGTGCGCTCCAAATTGTGCAGCGTCACGGATTTTCCGACTTTGAGCAGGTCGGCGTAATCGGCATTGACGGCGACTTCGAGTTCATAGACGTTGGGGTTGATAAACTCGCCGAGTTTTTGTCCGGGGCGAATGAGTGCGCCTTTATCAACGAGAGCCTCGGTCAAAATACCGCCGAAAGGCGCGTAAATGCTGTACTTAACGATGCGCTCTTCGAGGTTTTTGACATTGTACCAGGTCGAATTGATGTTTCTGCCGGCAATGAATAATTTTTCGCGGTCGTTGACGGGCGAGGGGAGGGGCGGCAGCGGTTTGTCTTCGTCGAAAGCATTGATGTAGCTTTCCCATTGCGGCAGCGACTCGGCGTAATCAAAGCGCAAATCGGGCAGTAAAGCCACCATTTGGTTGTACAAAGCCGACTTTTGCGCGCGGAGGGTGGCACGGGCTTCGTCGCTGTTGATACGCACGAGGGTCGCACCTTTTTTATAATAAGTGCCGGGTTTAAAATTGTTTGCGCTGTACGCGAAAAGCCCCTGCACTTCGCTGAAAATCTCGATGCGGTCGCGCGCCGCGAGATTGCCGCCGGCGGTAACGGTAATCGGTGTATTGCCGTTTTTGACCGTCTGAGTAAAAACGGCGGGTACGGCGCGTTTAGCTTTGGGCGGCACGGGTTTTTCGCGATTGCCCAATACGCCCGCAAAGAAAAGCGACAGCCCGATGATGACGAGACCGACGAGAGAAATGATGATTTGTCTGGTTTTCATAAAAGTTGGTTTGTGTCGGTAATAATCCTTTAAATTTTGTTGAATCGTTGAGATATTGAATCGTTGAGCGCGTAAAACTCGATAGCCGTGGCGGCGGATTAATTTTTCAACGATTCAACAACTCAACAAAAATTATCAAGACTACTAATACTTTGCATCAGCACAATTCATTTGCAAGATTATCCTGTATTTTGTGTAAAACGGCAACTGCGGTTTCAATCTCCGCCGCAGTCAAACCGCGCTGCGAAATTTCGAGACAACGCCTGACAATCGGCACGACGGTTTTAAAAATCGAGCGACCGTGCTCGGTCAAATGAATACAGTTGACGCGCTTATCCGTCTCCGAAGGAATGCGCGCCACAAAGTTTTTCTTTTCCATCGTGCTGATGAGTCGCGCCAGAGAACCCTTATTGCGTTCGGTGATAAATGCCAAATCCTTTTGAGCAACGCCGTCGTTGTCGTGCAGGACTTTGAGCAAAATAAACTGCTCGCGGGTCATGTCGATGCCGTGTTCTTTGATTTTTTCTTTCAAAAAAAACGACATTGCCTTCGAGGTTTTACCGACCTGCGGAGCTACGGACGACTCGAAGTCAAGCGCGATATTTTGCTCGTTTTTCACGCGGAGAGAACAGGGGAAAGGGAAGAAGGTTTATAGTGCAACTAATTTTTTACCAATGCGTTTGCGACTTTGAATTCTAAGTAAACGAGAAACAAGACGATGCTGATTTCGCCGATAAAATACAGCCAAGCGAAGAGGGTAATTTCATTTTGAAATTTACAGAGTAATCCGAGTGTCAGAAAGCAATGTGTGAGATTTGCGGCGGCGATGATGTAAAAATGCCACGAAAAAACTTGCCGTGCCGTGAAATAAACGGTGAAAGAATACCCGGCGTAAAGAACAGCTAAGCCGCCCAAAAAACGCAGAATATGCGGCGGCATCCCGAAATAACGTTGCAGATGTACGAGCACGATGCCGAGCATGAATGCGGAAAACAGCGCGCCGATGCCGTCAGTCAGCAGCAGCATTTTCGGATGACCGGTGAATTTTTTAAGGAGATTTTGCATAGTGCGGATTTTGCAGCGCAAAGATATAAAACCAAAATCGTCCGTTTTTCGCCGACTTAATTATTCGTGCTATCTTGCAGAAAAAATGAGCAATGATGTTGCAAAAAAAGAACAAGAATTCGGTCTTTATCGCCAATCCGATTTACGATGTCGTTTTCCGTTATTTGATGGAAGACAATCTCTCCGCGCGGATGAGCGAAAAAGTATAGAGAGACAGCGGAACGAGTAAGAAGTACAGTAATTGTAAATTTACGAAGATAATATGAACGGATTGTCGTGTCCGATTGCATGATTGCATATTGCGAAAAAAACAGCAGATGAAAAAACAGGTTATTTTGAAAATTACGGTTTTGTTGTTGTGTTTTACAGCGACTGACTGTTTATTTTCTCAGAACGCGAAATTGGTCTATGATTGCAAGCAAAACGATAATGACTATGTGGCAAATTTATGTGACATCAACGGGCGGTTGTTTTTTGTTTCCGGCAAATTCAGAAATCCGAAAGGGATAGGTTTTTGCGGTCATATTGCTCCGCGAAAATTTATGGAAAGGCACGTTTATGAATATGACTTTGCTGCGGACAAAGCCGAAAAAATCTTTCACCACAATTTAGAAAATGATTTTGCGCGACCGGGGCAGGCTGTTCTCGACTCTTCCGAAATTTTAAACAAGCACACCTATTTTGCTTTGACGGATGAAGCGGGCGTGTTTTTGCCTCAATCGAGAGACAGCAGTTATTGGTTGTTACAAGACAATGATTTCACTAAAAAAGACCTTCCTACCGGACAGCTTATAAATGATTATTATCCGCGAAAAATTAACGGAAAATGGAAAGTGCAGGGTAAAATCGGCGATAACTCGGGGCATCTTTGGACGTTCGATACCGTTAATTTTAATCTGCAAAAGGCTGTACGAGATACCTTTCTGCTGCAAAGGCATAATTACAATTATTGGGAGGATAAGGTGATATTTCACGCTTATGCTAAACTATACGGCAAGGACAACGGACTGTATTTAGAAAAAACACCCGGCGAAATTATCAAAATCAGTCGCTTTCCGACCGCCTCCGTATTCGCAAACTACCAAACGATTTTCCGGGATAAAATCATTTATCGTGTGACACATCGCGGCGTACCCGGCAGCTACTCCAACACCGATTTTAACAATACGGAACTGTGGTCTTATGATGTAGAAAAAGATACCTCCGAACGCATTTGGGACTTTGAAAAGTACTGTTTGACTTACAGTGCAACGGTTTTTAATGATAATTTGTATCTGACTTACGGAGTCGGAGCGTACAGATTATTTCAACTCGGTGTGGGTGACATCACGGAGAAATACGCCGCTTCCGAAAATTTACAATCTGTCGCGCCCTACCTTTATCCGTTCAACGATAAATTATATTTTATCGGAAAAGACAGCAGTCAGACCACGAGATTATATGTTTTGGACAAAGAAAATAATATCCGATGCGTCAATAATATGTACAGAAATGTGAAAATAGTCGAAACAACGGATGACAGATTGTATTTTTTGTCTGCCTATTTCGATGATAATCG